>CAWFOJ010000120.1:0-22990 GCA_963816585.1 uncultured Holophagaceae bacterium
GGGCCGCCCGGGGCCACCCGCACGATCACGAAGGCCAGGGTGACGATCAGGAACAGGGTGGGGATCAACCCCAGGGTGCGGCGGATCATGAAGCGGAGCATGGGGCGCCTCCTACTTGCGGTACCACCACCGGGGGGGATGGATGCCGATGGTATTGGGATAGAGCCCGCCCCACCGGCGGTCGTCCAGGAGGTACTTGTTCATGAAGAAGAAGCAGGGCAGGATCACCTGGTCCTGGGTGACGAGCAGGTCCTCGGCCTGCTCCAGCACCCGGTCCCGGGCCGCCCCGGCGGGCATGCGCCCGGCCTGGTTGAGGAGGGCGTCGTAGCGGGGGTTGGCGTACTGGGCGTCGTTGATGGCCGCCCCGGAGCGGAACATGCCCAGGTAGTTGCTGGGGTCGGGGTAGTCCGCCTGCCAGCCGGCGCGCACCAGGTGGAAGTCGTGGGTGTTGTGGCGGGTGTCCAGGTAGGTGTTCCATTCCTGGTTCTGCAGTTCCGCCTGGATGCCCAGGACGGTCTTCCAGCTCTGCTGCAGCCATTCGCACACGGTCTTGTGCCGGGCGCTGGTGTTGTAGACCACCGTGAAGCGCGGGAAGCCCCGCCCGCCGGGGTACCCCGCCTGGGCCAGGAGCCTGCGGGCCTGCTCCGGGTCGTAGCCGTTGCCCCGGGTGGTGGTGAACCCGCCCATGGGGGGCACGAACCCGGCCGTGGGCACATCGCCCTCCTTGAGCACCTGGTTCGCGAGCTCCACCCGGTCCAGCGCCATGGCCAGGGCTTTGCGCACCCGCACATCCTGGAACGGCTTGCGCTTCAGGTTGAAGGTGAAGTAGTAGACCATGGACCCGGGCGTCTGGTGGTAGTCCGGGCGCAGCCTCACCTCGTCGATGCGCCCGGTGGGGATGGAGTCGTCCGGGAGGTAGTCCAGCTCCCCGGCCAGGTACTTGTCGTAGGCCACGTTCTGGTCCTCGATGGCCAGGAAGGTGATGCTGTCCAGGCCGATGCGCCCGGCGTCCCAATAGCGGGGATTGCGCGCCACCACGATCTTGTTCTGGGGCTTCCAGGCCTTGAGCACGAAGGGCCCATTGCCGATGAAATGCGCCGGCTTGGTCCATTGGCCCGGGCCGTACCGGCGCACCGCGAAGGCCGGGGTGACCACGAAGGCGCTGTGGGTGAGCATGGTCAGGGCGTAGGGCAGGGGGCCCACGAAGGTCACCTGGAAGGTGTGCCGGTCCAGGGCCCGGATGGCCACCCCCGAGGCGGGCCCCTGGCCCTTGTTGTAGGCATCCGCCCCCTGGATGCTCTCGGCGAGCAGGTAGGCGTAGGTGGAGGCGGTGCGGGGGTCCAGCACCCGCAGCCAGGCGTCCACCACATCCTGGGCGGTGAGGGGGGTGCCGTCGGACCAGGTGGTGGTCCTCAGGTGGAAGGTATAGGTCGCGAGGTCCTTGCTCACGTCCCAGCGGTCGGCCAGGCCGGGCACGGGCATGGCGGTGACCGGATCGTTCACCGTGAGGCCCTCGAACAGCGCATAGGTGATGCGCCCTTCGGGCACCCCGGTGATCAGGGCCGGGTCCAGGGACTGGGGCTCGGTGCCGTTGTTGTAGATGAAGTCCTGCGCATTGAGGAAGGCCGCCGCCAGGAAGACCGGAACGGCCGCCCGGGGTCGGGACGCGCGGATTCCGGCAGGGGGTGCGGCCTGGTTTTTCATACCGCAGACTTTTTACAACCGATTTGGCACAAGCACAAGGCGACTTCAGCCGGGTGCCAAACTATTTAAGGCAAATTTTCCCATGAGTCATTGCCCGCTTTCTGATTTCCTGCCGAGAAGGAAAACGCTGGCCAGTCCCACGACGACAGAACCGATCACGGCAGCGGATGCCGTCGAATGGCCAAGGTAGGCCATCCAGGCTCCGACCAACCCGAAGAACATGGCCAGGCAGCCGGCGAACCACTGGGCCTCCATCCCAAGAGCAGATGGCGGCCCAGAGGCGCCTGGTCAAGACAACGGAACTGCCGGACGAATATACGGGCCTGGCTTCAATCCTCGGCCAGGGCCTTCTTGCGGGCTTCCACGACCTTGTCCGCGTCCCGGCCTTCCAGTTCCTGCAGGTGGTGGAAAGCCCAGGTGAACGAGCCGATGCCCTGGGTCTGGGAGCGCAGTTCCACGATCAGGCCCTGCATCTCGGCCTGGGGCATGTAGCCGTCCACCACGTCCCAGCCGGGCCAGCCGGGCTTGGCGTCGAAGCCCAGGATCTGTCCGGCCCGGTGGCTGGTGATGATCTTCTGGGCCTTGGCGGTGTGCTCGGAGGGCACGGAGATGTGCACTTCCAGGATGGGCTCCAGCAGCACCGGGTTGCACTGGGGCAGGCCCTCGGTGCAGGCCACCCGGGCGGCGGCCTTGAAGGCCATGTCCGAGGAGTCCACGGTATGGAAGGAGCCGAAGAACAGGATCGCCTCCACGTCCACCATGGGGAACCCCAGCGGGCCCTGCTTGCAGAACTCGATGAAGCCGTCCTCCACCGCCGGGATGTAGTTCTTGGGGATGACGCCGCCGACGATGGTGTCGGAGAATTTCAGGCCCTCGCCCCGCTGCCTGGGCTTGAACTCCATGTGCACGTCGCCGAAGGCGCCGTGGCCGCCGCTCTGGTGCTTGTAGCGGCCGTGCTGCTTGATGGGCTTGCGGATGGTCTCCCGGTAGGGGATGGTGGGCAGGTTCTGGGCCACTTCCACGCCCCAGCGCTTGATGCGGTCCACGGCCACCTTCAGGTGGATCTCACCCTGGCCCCACAGCACCCGCTCCTGGGTCTCGGCGTTCTGCTCGAGGCGGAAGGACTGGTCCTCGTCCAGGAGCTTGGCCAGGGCGCCGGAGAGCTTCACCTCGTCGCCCATCTTGACGGTCTTCAGGGCGGTGGCGGTCATGGGCTGCATGGGCTCGGGCCACGCCAGCTCCACCGGCTTGCCGTTGGTGAGCACGTCGCCGGTCTTGACCGGGTCCATGCGGGCCAGGGCGACGATGTCCCCGGGGCCGGCCTTGGCGAGCTTCTCCTGCTTGGCGCCGAAGGCGCGGTTCATGCCGCTGGGGCGCACGCCGCTGAGGGTCATGCCCTCGGTCAGCTCCCCGCGCCACACCCGCACCAGGGACTGCTTGCCGATGTGCTGGGCGTTGAGGGTCTTCCATACCTGGGCCAGGGGCTCGGCGCCCTCGGTGGGGATGCCCAGGCGCTTGGCGGTTTCGCGCGCGTCCGGGGCCTCGTGGCGCAGCTGCTTGAGCAGGCGCCGCACGCCCAGGTCCTTGTCGGCGGAGCCCAGCAGCACCGGGACGATCTGGTCGCTCCTGTAGCCCTTGGTGAGGGTGGCGAAGACCTCCTCACGGCTGGGCACCTGCTCTTCCAGCAGCTTCTCCATCAGGGCGTCGTCCAGGTTGCTGATGGCTTCCAGCATCTCCTGGCGGGCGATCGTCACTTCGTCCTTGATGGCCTCGGGGATGGGGATCTGTTCGGAGGGATGCCCCGGGTTGGTCTTGAAGGCCCGCTCCAGGGACAGGTCCTCGTAGCCGGTGATGAAGCTGCCGGCCTGGATGGGATGCTGGCGCATGACCAGGGGCCGCTGGGACATGCCCTGCAGGACCGTGAGGGTCTCCTTGATCTTCCCCGGGTCGGTGAGCTGGTCCACCTTGTTGATGAAGATGGTGTGGGGGATGCCATGATCGTCCAGGAACTTGAGGATGGGCAGGGCCATGGGGGCCCGCACCGGATCCGCGTCCACCACCAGGACCGCCGCGTCCGCGACCATCAGCGCGTTCATGGTTTCCTGGGCGAATTCCACGGACCCCGGGCAGTCGATGAAGGTCCAGGACTCGCCCAGATAGGCGGTGGTGGCGATGGAGACCTCGACGCTCATCTGGCGGGCCTTGGCTTCCGGGGAGGCGTCCCCGACGGTGTTGCCCTCCTTGATGGTCCCCTTGCGTGGAATGGCTTCAGTGGCGTGCAGCAGGCTTTCGAACAGGGTGGTCTTGCCGGACATGTAGGGGCCGATCAGGGCCGCGACACGTGGTGCTGATGGGGGCTTTGGCACGATATGTCTCCTCGGTTGGCTGGCAGAAGTCGTTACGTCATCTTTCCGTCCCGGGACCAGAAAGGCAACCAAAACCTGAAGCCGCCAAGGAGCGCGGGCAACCCCTCACTCGGAACGGGAAAACGAGTCAAGGAATTCCGGTTCCCGCAGACGTTCCTTGAACCAATCATCCAGGTCGGAGACCGCCTGGAACAGGAACTCCGCGCCGCCCGCCTTCAATTCGGAAGCACTGCCGAATCCGTAGGTTACCCCAAGGGGAACGAGGCTGTTGGCCAGGGCGGCGGCCATGTCGTCCGCCCGGTCCCCCACCAGGAACCCGCCGGGCTGCAGCACTCCCTGCTCACGCATCTGGGCCACCACGTCGGCCTTGGTCTTCCAGGGAGGCTGGGCCGAGCCCCCGAACACGTCTTCGAAGGAGAGGAGCAGATCGAAATGATGCAGCACTTGGCGGGCATGGCGGGCGGGCTTGACCGTGACCGCGTACAACCGGTGGCCCTGGTGCTTGAGCCGGGCCAGCATGAGGGAGGTCCCGGCGTAGATCCGGTGGCGCACCACCCCTTCCTCGGCGAACAGGGTCCAGTAGCGCTCCAGCACGGCTCCCATCCGGGCCGGATCGTCCAGGCCGGGAAGGCCGGCGAACAGCTGCACCGGGCCGTAGCCCACCACCGCCTCCACCTGGTCCCAGGTGGGGACGGGCAGGCCGCAGTCCTCGCAGGTGAGCCGGGCACTGTGGTACATGGCCCGCAAGGGGTCCACCAGGGTGCCGTCCAGGTTGAAGCAGATCAGGGCCATGGATGCCTCCAGAAAGAATCAGTCACGGTAGGCCAGGGTGCGGGGGATGAACCCATATTCGGCCGGGAAGTGGATGGGGGAGTGCAGCACCCGGTCCACCTTCACCAGGTTGGTGACGTGGTCGATCCCGCACTTGATCCTGGAGCCGTACGGAATTTCCACCACGGCGTTGACCACCTCCGGCGAATGCTTGCCAGGACCGATCATATGCAAGGACATGCACCCTCCGGGATGTCATCATCTTCTCATGGGGAATCCTGGGTAGCCATGGGAAAGAAACCGGACCAGGACCATTGGCCGGGCGGAAATTCCCATGGAGCCCGCCCCCGGGGCCGGGGAAACCCGCCGGGATCGGCGTCGGAACGACCCCTGCACCAGCTATGATGGACGGCTACCGGAGAGTTCCATATGAGCGCTTATGTCCTCTGGGTGAAGGCTCATCCCCTGATTTCCGCCGCCCTGCAGTTCGCCATCCTGGGATCCCTGGGAGAATTGCTGGCGGCCTCCTGTTCCCGCCGGAAGCTTGCCTTCCCGTTCACTCCCGTGGAGTTCCTGCTGAAGATGGGCGCCTGGGCGGTGCTCGGGGTGGTGATCAAGTATGGTTTCGCCGGCATGAAGGGGTTCGCCCACGCCCTGGTGGACGGGCATTTCCTTCCGGCTTTCATGGGGTCGGGCGTGGGCGGCGCGTTCGCCGTGTCCCTGTTCACCAACGTCCTGTTCGGGCCCCAGATGATGGCCTTCCACCGCATCGAGGACAACCTCATCATGCGCCAGCGCGGCTTCCAGGGCATCGAGCGGGCCTGGTGGACGCTGCTGTGGTTCTGGATCCCGGCCCACACGGTGACGTTCTGCCTGCCCACCGAGTACCAGATCGGGCTGGCCGCGGTGTGGGGGATGGCGCTGGGGCTGATCCTGGGCCTGAGCAAGCCGGTGCCCGGGGCCCGGGGGGCGGCGGCCTGAACCGGGATGCCGGCCAGACCCGCCGGTGCTGCTCCAGTCAGGCGCCGGCGGCCGGCAGGCGCACATGCACCTGGGTCCCGTGTTCGGCCCGGCTTTCGATGGTGATGATGCCGTTGTGGGCCATGAGGATGCGGTGGCTCACCGCCAGCCCCAGGCCGGTGCCCCCGCCGAAGGTGGTGTAGAACGGGTCGAAGATCCGGGCCAGGGCCTCCGGGTCGATGCCGCAGCCGTTGTCCTCCAAGGTCACCTGCCAGTGGGCGCGGTCCTCCACCTGCTCCGGCACGGCGGTCAGGGCCAGCTTGGGGGACGGGCGGCCCTCGGTGGAACGGGCGGCGTTCTGCAGCAGGTTCACCACCACCTGGCGCAGCAGGTCCGGGTCCGCGAACCAGGTGGCTTCCGGGGGCACCCGGTTGACCCAGGCCAGGCTTTCGGGCAGGTTGCAGCCCTGGTGGGCCGTGTCCCAGAAGGCGGCCAGGGGGATCGCGCTGGGCTTGGGGTGGATGTCGCGGCTGAAGGTGAGGGTGTTGGTGACCAGGGTGTTCAGGCGCTGGACGCTGGCCTGGATGTGCTGGGCCAGTTCCACCTGGGCCGGCAGGGACTGGAGGTCCTGCACCAGCATCCCGGCGAACAGGGACAGGCTGCCCAGGGGGTTGCGGATCTCGTGGGCCAGTTCCGTCGCCATGAGGCCCATGGCCTGCAGGCGCTGTTCCCGGCTGGCCTGCTGGGCGCGCAGGTGGGCCTCGGTGATGTCCCGCAGGGTGATGATCTTGCCGGACTGGGTGGGGCGGTTCTCCTGCTCCAGGAAACGCTCCCGTCCGGCCGGGTCGAGGAACGTGCGCAGGCCGGCCGGGGCGTCCGCCTCCCAGGGCGGGGGCCCGTCGGTGAATTGGCCGGGCAGGCTTTCGGGGCGGTTGGTGAAGCGCAACTCCCCCTCCTCCCCCAGGACCCAGATGGCGAAGGGCACTGCCTCCAGCACTGCCTGCAGCTCGCTCTGCAGCCGTCCCAGCTGCCCCTGGAGAGCCTCGTAGCGGTGCTGGAGCTGCTCGGAGGCCTGGGTGAAGGCGGCGAATGCCGCCATGAGCTGCTGGGGTTCGGGAAGGACGGTCACGTTGGGCGCGGTGGTCAGGTTGAGGAGCGGGGCCTGCTGTCGAGCACTTGTTGTAGCATGGTCCGGTCCTTGTGCCAGGGTTCGCCCGCCACCACCTCGGACAGGGCCTCGATGGCCGCGGAGGTGTTCAGGGCCAGCAGGGACCGGCAGGCCGCCAGGCGCACCGCCAGGGGCTCGGCGCTGGTGAAGATCCGGCCTTTGCGCCGGGCCAGGTCCTTGAGGCTCTGGACGGCCCGGGGATCGCCGATCTGGCCGATCGTTTCGGCGGCCCGGACCCGTTGCCGTTCAATGTATTTCCGGTCCGCGGCGAACGCCGCCAGGGTGGAGACGGCCTGGGTGGCCCGCAACTGCGCCAGGCCGAACATGACTTCTTCCTGGGTCTCGGGGTCCACCGCGGGGAGGGCCCCCAGCAGCCCGGGCACCGAAGCGGGGCCGCCCACCCGCCACATGGTCCGCACTGCCGCCCGCTTCACCCGCCCGTCCGGGTGGACCAGGCAGGCGTTGGCCTGTTCCAGGGCCCGGTTCCCGCCGATCTCCGCCAGCAGGATCAAGGCGTTGCGCACCAGGTACCAGGCATCCGAATTCAGGCCTTCCTCCACTGCCGGCAGGGCCGTGGAACCCATGGCGCGGATCACGTCCAGCAACCTGCCCCGGCGCTTGCGGTCCGGTTCGTCGCCCAGCACCTCCACCAGCAGCATCGCCGCCCGGGCGCCCACCGCGTCGAAATAGGGGACCAGTTCCCCGGCCAGGGTCTCGGGGCTGGCCGAGTAGAGCATCTCCACCACCTCGCGCAGCCGGGCCGGCTCCGCCAGGCTGTCCCACAGCCCGGCCAGGGCCGCGTCACGCCATTCCTCTTTGCTCTCCTGGCGGGCGCACAGGGCGGACAGTTCCCGCATCAGGGCCAGGGTGCGCCCGGGCTGCTGCCGGCTCACCATGGCGGCGACCGTCACCCCCAGCGCCTCGGTCACCGGGCGGTGCACGTTCACCATGGACTCCCGCCCGAAGGCCTCGGTCAGGCCCTGGGTGACCAGGCTCTCGGCGGCAGCGGGCAGGCCCGGGGCCAGCAGCCACCGGGTCACGCCGGTCAGGGTCAGGGCCGCCGCGCTCCGGCGGGCCGGGTCCTCATGGCCCAGGCCGGCGATGACCCGTTCCAGCACCTGGAGCATGGCCTCGATCCGGCCCTCGTCCAGGAGCTGGCGCAGGAAGCGCAGGCGCTGGTCCAGGGTGAGGCTCCAGAGCTTGTCCTTCTCCAGCGCCTGGCGCAGCTTCTCCTCCACCGACAGGTTTTCCCATTCCAGGCGGCGGACCAGTTCTTCCAGGTGGGCCAGGAGGTCGGCGCCAGCCCCCCGGGTCTTCAGTTCCCGGTCCAGGGCGATGAGGAGCGCCTGGGCCTTGGGGGCGGTGCGCAGGGTCGACAGCAGGGCGTCCTGGGTGAATTCCCAGGGCATGGGGCCTTCCATGAGCGCGGTCGCGGCCTTGGCGAACGATTCGGCCGCCAGGGCCTCGAAGGCCACCCGCAGGCCCCGGTGCCCGGTGGGCAGGGTGCCCAGGCCCGCCACCACCGACAGCAGCTGCTCGGGGGGGAGCGACAGCAGGGCGAGGCGCAGCCCCTCCACCTGCCGGGACGGCGGGAACGATTCGCCCATCTCCAGCGCGTTCGGGCTGCCCGCAAGGAAGGACAGGTTGGCCCCGGAGAACTTCCCGGCCTCCATGCTGGCCGCCGGCAGCAGGGTCAGCTCGTCCAGCCACTGCTGGAAGATCGCTTCCAGGGTGCCTCCGGGCTGGCCCGAGCGGCCGCCCCGGCCGGGACCGGTCCCCGGGACCGGGCTGGGGCCGCTGCCCAGGCCCGGGCTGGGACCCAGCCCCAGGCCCGGCTCGGGCCCGAGCCCCAGGCCCGGCTCGGGACCGGTCCCCCGGCCTTGGCCGGCGCCGCCGGGCCCCGGTCCGGCCGCGTCGGCCGAAGCCTGGGCCACCTCGGCGCCGGCGGCCTTGAGGGAGGCCGCCAGGGCCTCCAGGGCCGCCTTGGCGGCCGGGTCCAGGGCCCCGGGGGTGCGGACGGTGGCGGGGGCGCTGGGATTGTCCTCGTCGCCCCCTTCCCCTTGGCGCACTTCCTTGTACTGGGTCTGGCTGAGGCGCACGTGAGACAGTTCGTGGCGCGCCAGGATGGCCCCGGGGCCGCCCTCCTCCTCGACCTTGGCGGGCCTGAGGGCGAGCAGGCTGAGCACCGGGTCCAGTTCCCCGGCGGTCAGGCCGCGCCGGAAGATGATGCCGCTGATCTGGCGCTCGCCGAACTGGCGGGCCAAGGCGGTCAGATGGGGGCTCTTGTAGTCCACCGGATCCCCGTCCACGAACACCTTGCCCATGGACGCGGCGATGTGCAGGGTGGGGCTCAGGTTCAGCCACTCGCGCATCTGCTCGTTCAGGATGGTGATGGCTTTCTGGGCGCGGGGATGGGCAGCGGTGTACATCTGCCGGTTCTTGAGGGCCAGTTCCAGGCTTTGTACGAGATCCAGGAAATCGATCATGGCGTCGCAGGCTCCATGGGATCATTCCATTCACGGCGCAATTGCCGGTAGTGGGCCTCCAGGAAGGCCACCCGGCGTTCGGCTTCCTTGCGTGCGGGCTTGGTGTTCATGCAGGCGGCGATGATGCGGGCCCGCTCCACCCAGCGCTCGCCGTGTTCGATCACCCCGGCGGTGTGCACCGGCTCGAACGCGCCGGCGATGCAGAGGAAATGCACCAGGCTGGCGGCGCCGATCTTGCTGAGCTTGTCCGCGTCCCAGAGGCATGCGGTCTCCACCGGCTCCAGCTTGCGGGTGAGCTTCAGGCCCACATGGTGGTCGATGGCGTGGCGCACCGCCGGGATCTTGGCCTTGGGGAAATCGGTGCCCTCCAGGATCTCCTCCACCACCGCCGACGCGTCCTGGGCATGGCTATCCTTGCCCTTGCCTTCGTTCAGGTTCTTGCGGCAATCGTGCAGCCAGGCCGCGCACTCCACGGTGTCCAGGTCGGCGTCCACCAGGGGCGCCAGCCAACGGGCGATCTTCACCGTCGCCAGGGTATGCTCGAACCGGTAGTCGAACACCGGCAGGGGGCCGTCCGGGCCCGGATGGGACTTGCCCCAGAAGCGGAGGGCGTCCGCCTCGGTCCGGGCTTGCAGGACAGCTTCGCATTTCATGCGCCAATTAATCATTTACCGCATTCTCGCACATAGTTTCGGAGGGCGTGAGTCGTCTTACGGATCTCTTCGTACATGGGCCGATCATTCCAGGGTGGGCAGACCCGGCCCAGGCACTCCATGAGCGGCTTAAGGTTGTCCGCCGGCGCTTTGGCCAGGATGCGCACCCCTTCCAGGGCCATGCGCGCCTCCAGGGCCAGCACCTGTTCCAGGGCTTCCACCGCCCGCCACAGTTTGCGGGCGGCGATGGGGCCCATGCTCACGTGGTCCTCCTTGCCGGCGCTGGTGGGGATGGAATCCACGCAGGCGGGGACGGCCAGCCCTTTCAATTCCGAGACCAGGGCCGCCGACGTGACGTGGGCCATCATGAAACCCGATTCCAGGCCCCCCTGGCGCGTGAGGAAGGCCGGTAGGTCCGAATAGGCCGGGTTGACCATCCGCTCCTGCCGCCGCTCGGAGATGCTGGCCAGGTCGCATACGGCGATGGCCAGCAGATCGCAGGCGAAGGCCGGGTACTGGCCGTGGAAATTGCCGCCGCTGCGGCTCTCCTGGGTGTCGGTGAAGATCATCGGGTTGTCGGTGGCGCTGTTCAGCTCCCGCTCCAGGATGGCGGCGGCGAAATCCAGGGCGTCGCGCACCACCCCGTGCACCTGGGGCAGGCAGCGCAGGGAGTAGGCGTCCTGGACCCGGTGGCAGTCCCGGTGCCCTTCGGCGATCTCGCTGGTCTCCCCCAGGATGGCGCGCATGTGGGCCGCCACCTGGATCTGCCCGGGATGGGGCCGGGCCTGGTGGATGCGCGGGTCGAAGGCGGTGCGGGTGCCCTGCAGGGCTTCCAGAGAAAGGGCGCCGATCTCGTCGGCCAGAGGCACCAGGTCCCGCAGGCGGGCCACCGCCAGGTTGCCCAGGGCGGTGATGAGCTGGGTGCCGTTGATCAGGGCCAGGCCCTCCTTGGGCTGGAGGGTCACGGGCTGCAGCCCGGCCTTGGCCAGGGCCTGGCCCCCCGGGACGATCCGGTCCCCGTCCCAGGCCTCGCCCTCGCCCACCAGGAGCAGGGCCATGTGGGCCAGGGGCGCCAGGTCGCCCGACGCGCCCACGCTGCCCTGGCTGGGGATCACCGGCAGCACCCCCCGGTTCAGGCACTCGGCCAGGAGCTGGATGGGTTCCGGGCGGATCCCGGAATGGGCCTTGAGCAGGCAGTTGATGCGGGCGGCCATGAGGGCGCGGGTCTGGTCCCTGGGCAGGGGCTCGCCCACACCGGCGGAATGGCTGCGCACCAGGTTGAGCTGCAGCTGGGCCAGCTGGGCGGGAGGGATGACCACCGTGGCGAACTGCCCGAACCCGGTGTTGATGCCGTAGACAGTCCGCCCCTCGTCCAGGATGCGCTGGATGACCCGGCGGTTCTCCGCCACCTGGTCCAGGGCCGCGCGGTCGAGGCAGACGGCTTCGCCGGCGGCGATGCGGGCCAGGACCCGCGCGTCCAGGCCGGTTCCGGAAAGACAAATCATGGCTGCTCCTGTCGCGGCAAGGCCGCAAAAGAATGAGAATCAATCACGATGGACAAGGCGGGGAGCGGCGCCGGCGGGTTCAGACCGCCTCTTCCTCCTCCACCGCCACCGGATGGTTCCGGGGCAGGGTGGCGCCGACGACCAGGGCCAGCGCCAGCGACCCGCAGGCCACCCAGTAGGGGGCCGCGTAGCCGTACCGGGCGAAGGCGAGGGTCCCCACCAGGGGACCGATGATGCGGCCGATGCCGGACATGGCGTTCAGCACTCCGAACAGGCCGCCCTGCTCGTCCCGGGGGGTCAGTTGGCTGGCCAGGGCCGAGGTGGCGGTGGTGTTCATGCCGCTGCCCCAGGCCAGGGGCACCATCACCAGCAGGAACGGCCACTTCCAGGGAGCGTAGGGGAGCATGGGCAGGGCGACGGCCATGCAGGCCAGGCCAGCCACCAGGGCGGCCCGTTCGGGGATGCGCTTGGCCACCACCCGCACCAGCCCTCCCTGGTACAGCACGATGAGCACGCCGATGAAGGCGAAGAGGTAGCCCACCTCCCGCTGGGTGAAGCCGAACCGGGCGTTGGCCAGCAGGCTGTAGGTCCCTTCCATCATGGAGAAACCGCTCATGGCCAGCAGGGAGATGCAGAAGATCTGGCGCATTCCCGGGCGCTTCAGGGCCCGCACCAGGGCGTGGCCGCGGCTTTCCGTCCGGCGGGCGTGGGTGCGCGCCTCGGGGGTGAGGGTCTCCGGCAGCCAGACCACCACCAGCGTGGACGCGAACAGGGACAGCCCCGACGCCACGAAGAACGGCAGGTACCAGCCGTGGTTGGCCAGCATCGCCTTGCCGGCCATGGAGCCCGACAGGATGCCCGCCAAGGCGGGGCCGAACACGAAGCCCAGCCCGAAGGCCGCGCCGAACAGGCCCAGGGCCTTGGAGCGCTCCCCGGGCGCGGAGCTGTCGGCCATGGCCGCCTGGGCCACGGAGATGTTGCCTCCGGTGAGCCCGCCCAGCACCCGCGCGGCGATCACCCATTCGAAGTGGCCGGTGACGGCCATGATCAGGTAGGAGGCGGAGGCGCCCACCAGGGACACCCAGAGCACCGGGCGGCGCCCGAGCAGGTCCGAGAGGCGGCCCAGGAAGGGGGCGGCGACGAACTGGCACAGGGTGAAGCTGATCATGGCCACCCCGGCCCAGAAGGCGCCGGGGTCGGAAAAACGCAGGGCCTCGTTCACCCAGGCCATCCACGGGGAGGGATGGGCCGCCAGGGCCTTGGCGTACTGGGGCAGCATGGGGATGACGATGCCGAAGCCAAGCAGGTCCACGAAGACTGTGAAGAAAATGGCCAGTTGTGCTCGTTTCGATGGCTGCATGAAGTCTCCAAGCTTCTACGATAGCGGCTCGGAGGCAACCTTTCAGCAAGCGGATGGGCAAACCGATCCCACCGGGCCCGCCGCCTGCGACCAGGGGGGGGCCGGACTCGGTCCTCGTTGGCTTGATAGTCTGGTATTTTACCCCAGGACCTTGCGGGGGGGAACCCATGTGGCACGCCCAGCACACCCTTGAGACCACGGCCCGGCCCGAACGGATCTGGGACCAGGTCCAGCGGGTGGCCGCCTGGCCCCAGTGGGACGCCGGGCTGGTGGCGGCGGAACTGGCCGGAAGCTTCCAGTCCGGCGCCCAGGGCACGGTGCGGATGGGCAGCCACGGGCACCGGACCTTCCGCCTGGGGCCGGTGGTGCCGCCCCTGGGCTTCACCGCGTCGGTGAAGCTGCCCCTGGGTGAGGTGCGCCACATCCACCGCCAGGACGGAACCCCCATGGGCACGCGGCTCACCCACCGGGTCGAGATCCACGGCCCCCTCGCCTGGCTCTATGGCCTGGGCCTGGGGCGCCGGCTGCGGGAAGGCCTGGCCCCGGGTCTGCGAAAGCTGGCCCAGCTTGCATCGTAAGTGTTAGGATTTCAGTGCCTGCCATGCAAGGGGGGGGTGGCGCCGTGGCGGTTGAATGTCGCATGAAGGATTCGATCGAATCGGTGGGCGGCTGGGAGCCATGTTCCCGGCCCCGGCGGGTCCTGGTGATCGAGGACAACCTGGACGCTGCCGAGACCCTCAAACTGGTGCTGGAATGGTTCGGGCACCATGTGGTCACCGCCCACTCGGGCCGCACGGGCCTGGAGAAGGCCAGGACGGGCAAGCCGGAGGTGGTCTTTTGCGACATCGGCCTGCCGGACACGGACGGCTACGCCCTCGCCCAGGCCCTCCGGAGCCTTCCTGGCTATAAGCCGGCCTTCCTGGTGGCCATGACCGGGTACGACCGGGAGGAGGATGTCCGCCGAGCCCGGGAAGCGGGCTTCGACCGCCACGTCACCAAACCCGCGGACCCGCAGGAACTGGCGCGTCTGCTGGAAAACGCGCCCTAGGTCAAACGGCCTCGGCCATCCGGGCGGCCCCTTCCCGGAACCGGTCCGTCGGGAGGAGCAGGCTCAGGACCAGGTAGCCGTCCCCGGGCAGGTCGAAGAAATGCCCCGGGTGCACCAGCACGTCCCGCTCCCGCAGCAACCGGAGGGCGCAGTCCTCCCCGGTCTCCACCGCCGGGCGGCGCAGGAGCGCGGACCAGCCCCCCTCCACCGGCCGCCGGGACAGGTGGGTCCGGGGGGCCAGGACCTGGTCCAGGGCCGCCAGGTTGGCCCGCAACCGGGCCAGGATGCCGGCCTGGATGCCGGGAGCCAGGCTCAGCAATGCCGGAGCGGCCGCCTGGGCCGAGGCGGAGACGGACGAGGTACTGGTCGGCGATGAACCCCAGGGGCTCAAGCAGGGCCCGGGCCTGGGCCCCCCGGGCGGCGATCCAGCCCAGCTTCACCTGGGGCAATGCGGCGATCTTGCTCAGTCCCGAGAGCACGAACAGGGGCACGCCAGGCTCGGGTGTCTCCAGGGAGGTGGCCAGGCGCCCGGGTCCCGGCTCCAGCACATAGTCCCCGAACACTTCATCCACCAGGAGGGCCAGGCGCCGGCGGGCACAGAGATCCAGCAAGGCCCCCCATTCCTCCCGGGTGAGGAACTGGCCCGTGGGGTTGTTGGGGTTCACCGCCACCAGGGCGCGGGTGCGCGGGCCGCAGGCGGCGTCCAGGGCCGCCAGGTCCAGGTCCCAGCGTTCGTGGGGAATGGCCTGGACGGTCCGGGCCGTGACACCCTCCAGGGTGGCCAGCCAGTGGAACAGGGGATAGCTGGGGGAAGGCACCAGCACTTCGTCCCCGGGGGCGCACAGCAGCTTGAACAGCCAGGCGTAGGCTTCGGAGGTGGAAGCGGTGAGCACCAGGTGGTCCGGGTCGAGGCCGTGGCCGTGGTAGGCGGCGACCGCTTCCCGGGCCCGGCGGCCGCCCCGGCAATCGGGGTGGTAGGTGAGCACCTCGGGACCCCCCAGGGCGGACCGGATCTGGGCGGCGGGATAGGAAAACCCGCAGGCGGTGGGGTTGGAGACGGTCAGGTCCAGGAACGGCGGGCCTTCCCGCCGGCGGCGGTCCAGCTCCGCCGAAAGGGCGTTGGGTTCCAGGGAGGCGGGAAGGCGGGGACCGGGCATGGAACCAGGATACTTGCCCCCCCCGGCACCTTGGTGAACTAGACTCTTTACCCTGGAGGTGGCCCTTGGCGATCACGGTGAATGTGGCGGTTCTCCTGGCCGGTTGCGGGCACGTGGATGGCGCGGAAGTGCGCGAGGCGGTGTTCGCCCTGCTGGCCCTGGACCAGCATGGTGCCCGGTTCCAATGCCTTGCGCCCAACGCCAGCCAGGCGGAGGTGGTGGACCACGCCACCGGCCGGGCGGTGGCCGGGGCGGCGCGCAACATCCTGGAAGAAGCAAGCCGCATCGCCCGGGCGGGCAAGTGCCTGGACCTGGCCCAGGCGGACCCCGCGCCGTACGACGCCCTGATCCTTCCGGGCGGGGCGGGGGTGGCCAAGAACCTGTGCAGCTTCGCCGCCAACGGCCCCCGGGCCGAGGTGCGCCCGGACGTGGCCGGGTTCGTCCGGCATTTCTTCGAGGCCGGCAAGCCGGTGGGGGCCATCTGCATCGCCCCGGCCCTGGTGGCGCTGGTCCTGCGGGGCATGTCCCGGCGGGGCACCCTCACCCTGGGCGACGGCAAGGTGGCCGGGCCCATGGAGCAACTGGGGGCCCGGCACCGGTCCGTGGCTTCGGCCCGGGAGATCGTCATCGACGAGGCCCTGAAGCTGGTGACCACTCCGGCCTACATGTTCGACGACGCCAGTCTGGGCGACGTGTGGGTGGGCATCGAACGCTGCGTCTCGGAAGTGCTCAAGCGGATCCCCGTCGGTCCCTCCGCGTGAGCGGGCCCGGGGCCCGCCAGACCGGGCCGGCGGGCCCGCTGGAGCGCTGGGTGCGGCGCTTCGGGCGCAGCGCCTACGGCTTCGTCGTGCTGATCCTGTACGCCCTGGCCATCACCCTGATGGGCCTGGCGGCCGCGCCCGCCCTGGCCCTGGGGGCCAGGCTCTGGGCCCTGGCCGGGCGGCTCCCCCGGTCCCGGCCTGGTGCCTGCGCGGCCTCGCCCTGGCCCTGGGCTGGTTCGTGTTCGGCCTGGCCCTGCTGGCCGTGGTGGCCGCGTGCAACCGGATCCTGCCCACCCGCCTGCATCCCTTCCGGGGCGGCTACTACACGCCCAGGCGCGTGCCCTGGTTCCTGCACAACGCCCTGTTCTACCTGGTGCGCTACACCTTCCTGCCCTTCGTCACGCTCACCCCCTACGGAGTCTGGTTCCTGAAGGCCATGGGCATGAAGATCGGGCGGCACGCCTTCATCAACACCGAGTACATCAGCGACCCCGGCCTTCATCACCCTCGGCGACGACGTGGTGATCGGCGGCAGCGTGCGCATCTTCGCCCACTACGGCGGCGGCGGCAAGCTGGTGGTGGCGCCGGTGAGCGGTCGGGCCACCGGGCCACCCTGGGCCTGGCCTGCTGCGTCATGGGCGACGTGGTCATCGGCGACGACGCGGTGATCCTGCCCCACAGCGTGCTGCTGCCGGGAAGCCGGGTGGGCGCCGGGGAGACCTGGGGCGGGGTGCCGGCCCGGCCGGTGCCGAAGGAAGAGATGGAGAAGCTCAAGCGCCTGATCCGAGGCGAGGCCGAATAATACATGGTCAGCCTCCTGGTGTAGGTCGCGTGAAATATCCGGAGGGGCGAGGGCTGTCCGAGCCCGAAGGACCTTGGCCAGGATGTCGTTCGCCTGTGCGGTCCAGATGAATGGTTTGGGGTGCTTGTTGGGACCCGGGCGAACCAGGTTTTTCAAGCCCCCTACATAAGCTCCTCCGGGCCTTCCCGCCCCGCCCAGGCCCGGGTCATTCGCCGCAGGGCCGGGTGGGTGAGGCGGGTGAAGGCGAACTGGCGCTCGCCGGGGGGCATGGCCCGGATCCAGGGCGCGGCCAGGCCCAGCACCAGGTCGGAATCCGGGTGCTGCAGGCCCCGGTCCAGGGCCTGCAGCACCTGGTGGGCCACGGGGACGCTCTCCCGCCAGCTGGATTCCTGCAGGGCTTCCCCGTGGGCCAGGGTCAGGCCGCTCTGCACCAGGGCCTCCAGGGCCGGAATGGTGAGGCGGGGGTTGAGCAGGAAGGCCGCCAGCACGCGCCGGTCCCGGACTTTCCAGATGGCCGGCCACAGGGGTGATGGGGCCAGGGGCGCCAGGTTCCGCCGCTCGCCCATGGTCATGACCGCCCAGCGGGACCGCAGCCGGTCGCAGGCGTGGGACCGGGCCTGGGGATGGGCGGAGGCGTCCCCGGCGATGGCGGCCAGGGCCCGCCAGGGCAGGGTGGGCAGCAGGCGGTTGCGCAGGTTGGTGGGCGCTTTCAGGTGCTGGGCGATCCAGCGCAGGAGCATGGGCCGCTTGAGCACGTCCGGCAGGTCCGCCGCCGCCTCCAGCCAGCCGCGCGGCGGGGCAGGGTGGCGCAGGAGCCTCAGGAATTGGGGCCAGGGCAGTTGAGGTGGGAGCGGCCAGGTCACCCAGCCATTGTCCCAACGACCTTGCCAAAAGTCCTGCCTTTGTGGGTGCGAGGACTCGGGCACACTGGTGCCATGACATGTCCTTTCAGCATCCTGGGCAGGGGCAGGGCTGGCCGGTCCCTGGCGACCGCGTGGGGGGACCGGGTGGACCTGCTGCCCGGGCGGTCCGGTCCGGACGGCCTGGTGCTCCTGGCGGTGCCGGACAACGTCCTGGAAGATGCCAGCGCCCGCTTCCCGGGACGCTGTGTGCACCTGTCCGGAAGCCTGCACCTGGAGGGCGTGCCCTCCGCCCACCCCCTCATGACCTTCGACGGCCATGCGGCGGACTGGTCCGGCACCCCCCTGGCCCTCACCGGCCCGGTGCCCCAGGTGATCGTGGACGCCTTTCTGGCCCTGGGGTTCGTGCCGTTCCAGCTGCCGGCGGAACGCAAGGCCCTGTACCACGCTTGCGGGGTGCTGGCCTGCGGACACTCGGCCACCCTCTGGCTGGGGGCTGCGGCCCTCCTGGAAGAGGCCGGCATCACCCTGCCTGGGCGGGGCCTGGCCCCCCTGGCGGAGGCCACCCTCCGCAACGTCCAGCGCCATGGGCCCGCCGGACGCACCGGACCGTTCGTGCGGGGGGACGCCGCCACCATCGCCCGGGACGCCCGGGCGCTGCCCGGGGCCTGGCGGGATATCTTCCTGCGGCTGGGAAACCTATACGGAGACCACCGATGAATGACCGCCCCCGGCCGCCCCGGCCCGAGCCCGACCCCGCCCCCATCGAGGCATGGGTCAGCCCCCTGGACTTGGGCATGCATGAGATCCAGGTGACCTTGACCCTGCCCGCCGGAGCCCTGGGCCAGGGCGCGGTGCTGGTGCTGCCTGCCTGGACCCCGGGATCGTACCTCATCCGGGACTACGCCCGGTTCCTGGACCGGCTGCGCGCTTGTGACCAGGACGGCCGGCCCCTGGCCCTGGCCAAGCTGGACAAGCAGCGCTGGCGCCTGGAGGCCGTCCCGGGCCCCGCCACGGTGAGCTACCGGCTGTTCTGCAACGACCTCACCGTGCGCACCAACCACGCGGACCCCACCCACGCCCACCTGGTGGGGGCCGCCACCTTCCTGTACCTGGAGGGCCAGGACCGGCCCGTACCGGGTGGCCTTCAAGGGCTGGCCCGGGGACTGGCGGGTGGCCAGCGCCCTGCCGGAGCAGGGCGGCGCCTGGCTGGCCGCCGACCATGACACGCTGGTGGATTCCCCCTTCGAGCTGGGAACCTTCCGCCTGCACCGGTTCAACGTCAGGGGCTGCGATTTCCGCCTGGCGGTCACCGGCCCCCATCCGGGCGACGAGGCCCGGATCCTGGAGGGCACCCGGGCGGTGGTGGCCGCCGGCGCCGACCTGTTCGGCTGCCTGCCCATGGAGCGCTACCTGTTCCTGCTCACCTTCAGCCCCAGGACCCACGGCGGGCTGGAGCACCGGGACTGCACCTCGCTCCTGGCCGATCCGTTCCAGCTGGAGAAGGCGGAGGGCTACTGGGACCTGTTCACCCTCATCGCCCACGAGTTCTTCCACGTGTGGAACGTCAAGCGCCTGCGGGACCGGACCCTGGGGCCGTTCGACTACCAGAGGGAGAATTTCACCCGGCTGCTGTGGTTCCACGAAGGCTGCACCAGCTTCATGCAGTACACCCTGGTCCTGCGGGCCGGAGTGGCCCCCTGGGCCTGGGTGGCCAAGCGCCTGGCCGGGTCCTGGACCGACAACACCACCCGGGCCGGGCGCCGGGAGCAGAGCCTGGAAGAGGCCAGCTTCGACGCCTGGATCCGCCACTACAAGCCCTTTGAATTCACGTCCAACAGCACCGTCAGCTATTACGACAAGGGCGCCCTGGTGGCCTGGATGATGGATGCGGAGCTGCGCCTGGGGTCCGGGGGCGAACATGGCCTGGACCGGTTCTTCACCCTCCTCTGGAACCGGTTCGGGGACGGCCCGGTGGGCGACGGGGACCTGCGGGCGGCCTTCCGGGAACTCGCCGGGCAGGATCCCGAACCTTTCTGGGACCGGTACATCCGGGGCACCGAGGACCTGGACCCGGGGGCCATCCAGCGGGCCTACGGCCTGGCCTTCAACGTCCAGGCCCCCGGGCAGGTCCCGCCCAACGGCGATCCGGGGGATCCGGAAGCCCTGCGCCGGGCCCGGGTGTACGCCGGGATCGCCTGCGCCGGCGAGACCACCGCCGTGGCCAACGTGATGCCCGGATCCCCCGCCGCCGGGGCGGGCCTGGGCTACGGCATGGAGATCCTGGGAGTGGACGGATGGCGCACCGCGGCCGCCGGGGACGTGCACCGGCGCCTGGGCGACCGGAATCCCGGCGACCGGGTGGAGATCCTGGCGGTGGAGCGCGGGCGCATCCGCGCCCTCACCCTGGTGCTGGAGGAGAACCCCCTGCGCACCGTGCACATCGCGGCCGACCCGGGGGCGGCCATCGCCCAGCGGGAGGCCTTCAGCGCCTGGACCGGCCAGCCGTTCCCGGTGCCGGCGCCCCGGGCCGAACGCCCATGACGCCTTCGGCCGCCACCCCTTCGGCCGTGAACCCCCTGGACTGGGATCTGGGCAATATCCCCCCGGGCCTCCCGTGGGGCGGGGTGGACGAGGCGGGGCGCGGCGCCTGGGCCGGCCCGGTGGTGGCCGCCTGCGCGGTGCTGGACCGGGACACGGCCGCGCGCTGGGCGCACGTGCTGCGGGGGGCCCGGGACAGCAAGCGGCTGGCGCCGGAGCGGCGGGAAGCCCTGGCGGCCGAACTGAAGATGATCCTGCCCGCCTGGGCCCTGGGGGAGGTGGACAACCTGGGCATCGACCGGGACAACATCCTGGAGGCCTCCCTGGGCGCCATGCGCCAGGCGGTGGCGGCGGTGCGGCTGCGCCCGCGCATCCTGCTGGTGGACGGCAACCGGGCCCCGGGCAGCGGCCTGCCGGAACGCCTGGTGGTGGACGGGGACGCCCTGAGCTGCGCCGTGGCCTGCGCCTCCATCCTGGCCAAGACCCACCGGGACGCCCTCCTGCGGGAGCTGGACCAGCGCTACCCGGGCTACGGGTTCGCCCGGCACAAGGGCTACGGCACTCCCGCCCACCAGCGCGCCCTGCGGGAACTGGGCGCCTGCGCGCTGCACCGCATCAGCTACGCGCCCGTGGCGGCCCTGGCGCGGCCGGAACTGGGGCTGCGCCGGGCGCTGGCGGCGGGCCTGGGAGCGCTGCGGCTCGGTGGCGGAGCTGCAGGCCTGGGTCGAGCAGGCCGGCCGCGTACGGCCTGAACTTACCCTGCTCACAGGCCCGTCTCCGCCCCCCAGGGCCTGCTCGACCCAGGCCTGCAGCTCCGCCACCGAGCCGCAGCGCTCCAGGCCCCGCCAGCGCCGGCGCAGCCCAGTTCCGGCCGCGCGGGCCGCCACGGCGCGTAGCTGATGCGGTGAGCGCGCGGCGCCCAGTCCGCAGGGCGCGCGGTGGGCGGGAGTGCCGTAGCCCTTGTGCCGGGCGAACCCGTAGCCCGGGTAGCGCTGGTCCAGCTCGCGCAGGAGGGCGTCCCGGTGGGTCTTGGCCAGGATCGAGGCGCAGGCCACGGCGCAGCTCAGGGCGTCCCCGTCCACCACCAGGCGTTCCGGCAGGCCGCTGCCCGGGGCCCGGTTGCCGTCCACCAGCAGGATCCGCGGGCGCAGCCGCAACGCCGTCACCGCCTGGCGCATGGCGCCAGGGAGGCCTCCAGGATGTTCTCCGGGTCGATGCCCAGATTGTCCACTTCGGCCAGGGCCCAGGCCGGCAGGATCGTCTCGGTTCGGCGCCCGGGCCTCCCGCCGATCCGGCGCCAGCCGCTTGCTGTCCCGGCGCCCCGCAGCGCGTGCGCCCAGCGCGCGACCGTGTCCGGGTCCAGCACCGCGCAGGCGGCCACCACCGGGCCGGCCCAGGCGCCGCGCCCCGCCTCGTCCACCCCGCCCCACGGGATGCCCGGGGGGATGTTGCCCAGGTCCCAGTCCAGGGGGTTCACGGCCGAAGGGTTGGCGGCCGAAGGCCTCATGGGCGTTCGCCGGTGCACCGGCACCGGGAACGGCTGGCCGGTCCAGGCGCTGAAGGCCTCCCGCTGGGCGATGGCCGCCCCGGTTCGGCGGCGATGTGCACGGTGCGCAGGGGGTTCTCCTCCAGCACCAGGGTGAGGGCGCGGATGCGCCCGCGCTCCTCGCCAGGATCTCCACCCGGTCGCCGGGATCCGGCCGCCCAGGCGCCGGTGCACGTCTCCGGCGGCGGCGTGCGCCATCCGTCCAGTCCCAGGATCTCCATGCCGTAGCCCAGGCCCGCCCCGGCGGCGGGGGATCCGGACATCACGTTGGCCAGGCGGTGGACCGCCAGCGCAGGCGATCCCGGCGTACACCCGGGCCCGGCGCAGGGCTTCCGGATCGCCCGGATCGCCGTTCAGCGGGCCCTGCCCGGGGGCCTGGGCGTTGAAGGCCAGGCCGTAGGCCCGCTGGATGGCCCCCGGGTCCAGGTCCTCGGTGCCCCGGATGTCCCGGTTCCAGAAGGGTTCGGATCCTGGCTGGAGAACTCCCGGAAGGCCGCGCGCAGGTCCCCGTCCGCACCGGGCAGTCCCCGAACCGGTTGCGAGGAGGGAGAAGAACCGGTGACATGTTAGGCCGGCGCAGAACCGCATCCATCATCCCAGGCCACCAGGGCGCGGCACCCTCGTAATAGCTGAGCACGGTGCTGTTGGGACGTGAATTCAAAGGGCTTGTAGTGGCGGATCCCAGCGTCGAAGCTGGCCTCTTCCAGGCTCTGCTCCGGCGCCCGGCCCGGGTGGTGTTGTGGGTCCAGGACCTCGCCAGGCGCTTGGCCACCCAGGCCCAGGGGGCGACTCCGGCCCCAGGCCCAGGGTGTAATGCATGGAGCTGGTGCAGCCTCGTGGGCCAGCAGCCGGGTGAAATTCTCCCTCTGGTAGTCGAACAGCGCGGGCCGGTCCGCAGGCGCTTGACGTTCCACACGTGGAAGAACTCGGGGCGACGAGGGTGAACAGGTCCCAGTAGCCCTCTGCTTCTCCAGCTGGAAGGAGGGAGCGAGGAGGCCGGTGTCCGGCCCACCGTGGTCCTGGGGCTGAAGGTGAGCAGGAACAGGTAGCGTATGGGCAGGCAGCCGAACAGGTCGGCGCCGGCGGCGACACCGCCCGGGTGCCCTCCAGGATCCGGCCTCGTCGCCCTGATGGGGGCCGGCTGGCGCCAGGCGGAAATCGAAGCCCCTAACGCGAGTTTGAGAAGTGAGGAAGGTTCCCAGCTGGAAGGGGGAAAAAAAGAAGCGGCCGGCGGCCGGCCAGGCGGCGGCCTCCCGGCAGGGGACGCCAGTCCCCCGGGCCAGCCTTGAAGGTTCACAATGA
>CAWFOJ010000121.1:0-10584 GCA_963816585.1 uncultured Holophagaceae bacterium
CCACCATGACCATGGGCCGCCTGCACAAGGAGGAGGTGGGCAACGCCGCCGGCATCTACAACCTGGTGCGCAACCTGGGCGGCAGCGTGGGCATCGCCGCCGTCACCACCTTCCTGGTGCGGGGGGCCCAGGTGCACCAGAACTACCTGGTCGCCCACGTCACCCCCGGCGCCCCCGCCCTCGCTGCGCGCCTGCAGGGCCTGCAGGCCAAGCTCGTGGCGGGCGGCCTGGACCCGGCCGCCGCCCTGCAACGGGCCGTGGCCCTGGTCTACCACGTCGTGCGCCAGCAGGCCTCCCTCATGGCCTACCTGGACAACTTCCGCCTCCTGGGCGGCCTGGCCCTGCTGTGCCTGCCCCTGGCCCTGCTGTTCCAGCAGGTTCGCAGACGATCCCAGGAAGCGCCGGAAGCCGGGGGAACTCTGACCCGCCGGACCTTGGTTCAGGCCAGGGCGTTGGGGTTGGTGCGGGGATCCCAGTCGATGCCCGACCGCTTCAAAGCGGTCATGAAACTCTCCTTGTCCGGGCACTTGAGGTAGGCCTCCTTGTGGGCCACCTTGCCGCTCTGGATGAGTTCGATGAGGGCGTCGTTCATGAGCCTTTGGCCGTAGGCGCGGCCGGTCTGCATGGCGTTGGGGATCTGGAAGGCCTTGCCCTCCCGGATCAGGTTGCTGATGGCCGGGGTGATGAAAAGGGATTCCAGGGCGGCGATGCGCCCGCCGGAGGTGGCCTTGAGGAGCACCTGGCTGATGACGCACTTGAGGGAGTCCGCCAGCATCGACCGGATCTGCTGCTGCCGGTCTGCGGGGAACTGGTCGACGATGCGGTCGATGGTGCCCACGGCGCTGCTGGTGTGCAGGGTGCCGAACACCAGGTGGCCGGTGACCGCGGTCTCCAGGGCGATGGCGATGGTCTCCAGGTCGCGCATCTCGCCCACCATCACGATGTCCGGATCCTCCCGCAGGGCCGCCCGCAGGCCGCTCTTGAAGGATTCGGTGTGGGCGCCCACCTCGCGCTGGTTCACCAGGCAGCGCTTGCGCGGGTGCACGAACTCGATGGGATCCTCGATGGTGAGGATGTGGTCCGGGCGCTGCTGGTTGGCCAGGTCGAGGATGGCCGCCAGGGTGGTGGACTTGCCCGAACCCGTGGGGCCCGTGACCAGCACCAGGCCCTTGGGCAGCTGGCCCAGGAGGCGGATGGGCTGGGGCAGCCCCAGCTGGTCCGGGTCCGGCAGCTCGTTGGGGATCACCCGGCACACGAAGCCGGGCCCGAGCCGGTCCACGAAGTAGTTCACCCGCAGGCGGCACGCCCCCGCCTCGAAGGGGTAGGCGAAGTCCGCGTCGTTGCGTTTCAGGAACTGTTCCCAGGCCGTGGGCGGGGCCAGGGCCTCCATGACCTCCAGCAGCTCGCTGGGCCCCAGGATGCCGAAGTCCATCAGGTCCTCCAGGTCCCCGCGCACCCGGCAGATGGGGGCCTCGAAGGAACTGCAGTGCAGGTCCGAGCCTTTGCGGGCCAGGAGGTCCCGGAACAGGGATTCGGCCAGGGGGTGGGACCCGTAGACCGCCTGCCCCAAGGGCCTGGGGGCCGCGGCAGGGGCCGCGACGGGGAGGAGCTCCGGCGCCCGGGCTGCGGGCGTGGCCTGGATGCGGATGCCAAAGGGACCCCGGGTGCAGGTGACCCGGAAGGACTCGGCGCCCACCTGGTGGTCGAAGGTGGCCTCGCCCCGGGTCTGCCATGCCTCCGTGAGGCGGCTGGGGAGGGCCTCCCGGGTCAGCATTTCGATCATGGGGGAGGGGATGGGGCTGGGCAGCAGGGCCAGGCTGCCCCCGTCGGCCAGCAAAAGCATGGGCTGCCGGTCCGGCTCCACCGTCAGGGCGACGCCCCCCCGGGGGGTGATGTGCGCCAACAGCTTGTCGATCTGGGGCATGGGCCGCTCCCTGGAAAGGCACATTCTAACTGACTCCTTCATACCGACTTCGCTACACTTGTCCTCCACTACCCCGGAGCCCCAGGGACCAACCCGCACTTTTCGAGGAGACTCGATGAACATCCACGAGTACCAGGCCAAGGAACTGCTCCGTCAATTCATGGTCGCCACGCCCGACGGGCAAGTGGCCGAGAACGCCGCCGAGGCGGCCGCCATCACCCAGGAGTTCGGGGGCCAGAGCGTCATCAAGGCCCAGATCCACGCCGGCGGCCGGGGCAAGGGGGGTGGCGTGAAGTTCGCCCGGACCCCCGAGCAGGCCGCCGAACTGTTCACCCAGATCTACGGCATGACCCTGGTCACCAAGCAGACCGGGCCGGAAGGGCGCAAGGTGCGCACGGTGTACGTGGCCCGCCCGGTGGACATCGCCCGGGAGCTGTACTTGAGTCTGCTGGTGGACCGGGGCACCGGCTGGGGGGCCATCCTGGCTTCCACCGAAGGGGGCGTGGAGATCGAGGAAGTGGCCGCCAGGACCCCCGAGAAGATCGTGCGGGTGGAGGTGCACCCGGGTCTGGGCGTGGCCGCGTACCAGGCCCGGGAGCTGGGCGAAGCCCTGGGCCTGACCGGGGAGGCCTGGAAGCAGCTCCCCCCCTTCCTGCGCAACCTGTACCGCCTGTTCGTCGAGAAGGATTGCTCCATGGTGGAGATCAACCCCCTGGTGGTCACCGCGCAGGGGGACCTGACCGCCCTGGACGCCAAGATCTCTTTCGACGACAACGCCCTGTTCCGGCACCCGGAGATCAAGCTCTTCCGGGACCTGTCCGAGGAGGCCCCGGCGGAGATCGAGGCCTCGGCCTTCGGGCTCAACTTCATCAAGCTGGACGGCACCATCGGCTGCATGGTCAACGGCGCCGGGCTGGCCATGGCCACCATGGACATCATCAAGCTGCACGGCGCCACCCCCGCCAACTTCCTGGACGTGGGCGGCGGCGCCAGCGAGGAGGCGGTGAAGAACGCCTTCCGCATCATCCTCCAGGACCCGGGGGTGAAGGCGGTGCTGGTGAACATCTTCGGGGGCATCATGCGCTGCGACGTGGTGGCCAAGGGCATCGTCAACGCCGCCCTGGAGTTCGGCATCAAGGTGCCGGTGGTGGCGCGCCTGGAGGGCACCAACGTGGAGGAGGGCAAGCGCATCCTCCAGGACAGCGGCCTGAAGATCCTGGTGGGGGCCAACCTGGAGGACGCCGCCGCCAAGGCGGTGGCCGCCGTACAGTGAGCGCGCTCCGCCCCGCCGTCCCCGGTCCCCGCATCCATTCCTAGGAAAGGTTTCCCCATGTCCATTCTGGTCGGCACCGACACCAAACTGATCGTCCAAGGCATCACGGGCCAGGAGGGCCTGTTCCACGCCAAGGGCTGCCGGGACTACGGCACCCAGGTGGTGGGGGGCGTCACCCCGGGCAAGGGCGGCACGGTGGTGGACGGGTTCCACGTGTTCAACAGCGTCAAGGAGGCCCGGGCCAGGACCGGCGCCAACACCTCGATGATCTTCGTGCCGCCCCCGGCCGCCGCGGACGCCATCCTCGAGGCCGCTTCCGCCGGCATCGAGCTGGTGGTGTGCATCACCGAGGGCATCCCCATCGTGGACATGGTGCGCGCCAAGCACGTGCTCAAGGACTTCCCGGGCACCCGCCTGATCGGCCCCAACTGCCCCGGGGTCATTTCCCCGGGCAAGGCCAAGGTGGGCATCATGCCCGGGCGCATCCACCTGCCCGGGCACGTGGGCATCGTCTCCCGCTCGGGCACCCTTACCTACGAGGCGGTGGGGCAGCTCACCGCCCTGGGCATCGGCCAGAGCACCGGCGTGGGCATCGGCGGGGACCCGGTGAACGGCACCCATTTCATCGACGTGCTCCAGCTGTTCCAGGAGGACCCGGATACCCACGGGATCATCATGGTGGGAGAGATCGGCGGCTCCGCCGAGGAGGACGCCGCCGCCTACGTCCAGGCCCACGTCACCAAGCCGGTGGTGGCCTTCATCGCCGGCCAGTCGGCCCCCGCGGGCCGGCGCATGGGGCATGCGGGCGCCATCATCAGCGGCGGCAAGGGCACCGCCGCCGCCAAGATGGAGGCCCTGCGCGCGGCCGGCATCATGGTGGTGGCCAGCCCCGCCGAGATGGGCCAGGCCATGGCCAAGCGGCTGAAAGGTTGACTTTGCGCTGCCCGGGATCGAACCTGATTAAATAAATACATCATGAGGCCCGGCATGCGGGGAGCCGCCCTAGGATTGGCAGTCAGTCTGATCGCTGGTTCTGCGTGGGCCCAGGAGGCCGCCCAGCCGGCGGCGCCGGCCTCCGGATACCAGGTGGACGAGTTCCGCCACCTGCCCGGCCTGCTCTGGGACGACACCAAGGGCATGGTCCAGGCCCCCGGGGCCTGGACCGCCCAGGACTGGACCCGGGCGGGATGGGGCGCGGCCGCGGTGCTTGCCGCCGGGCTGCTGCTGGACCATGACGTGGACCAGGCGGTGGTGCGCAGCGACCACCCGGCCCTGCGCAACGCCGCCAAGAACGTCGCCCAGCTGGGCGGCGCCGGGGGCCTGGTGCTCATCGGCGGCGGCTACCTGGCCACCAGCCTCCTGGGGCAGGAGGAGGGCCGGGCCCTGTGGGTGGACACCGGCATCGCCACCGTGCTGGCCCGGGCCACCGCCTTCGCCGCCCAGGTTGCCGTGGGCCGGGCCGACCCGGGCCAGGAGCGGGGCGCCCACGATTTCCGGCCGTTCAGCTCCCAGGATTCCTTCCCCTCCGGCCACGCCGCGCAGGCCTTCGCCATGGCCTCGGCCATCTCCATGCACGCGGACAGCCCCTGGGTGGGCGGCGTCGCCTACGGCCTGGCCGGGCTGGTGGGGGCGGCCCGCCTGGAGACCCGGGACCACTACACCTCCGACGTGGTGGCCGGGGCCCTGGTGGGCACCGTCATCGGCCGCTGGACGGTGCGGTTCAACCAGGGCCGGCGGGACGGTTCCGGGACCAAGGCTGAATTGAGCGTTGTTCCCGCCTGGTCCCCCGGGTTCCGGGGCATCGCTGTGGCAGCGAAGTTCTAAGCCTTCTCCTGGCCCGGTTCGCCGGATCCAGTGGGTAGGCGGACGGTCATTCCATCATCAAGACCTGCTTGACCCCGCCTCCACCCGCCGCCACCGCCTCATAGCCCTGTATGGCGTCGTGGAGGACCCACCTCTTGAGGGGCGGCGGCGTCAGACCCGGGCTTTCGAAGCCCGGGACCAGGCCTTCCAGAGTGGCCTTGAAATGCCCGGCGGCATTTTTGATATCGCTCGGGTTGATCCCGGAGGCCAGCACCTTGATCAGGACCTCTCCGGGCCCTGGTGCAGGAATAGGCCTTTCGCCCAAAGCCAGCACCTGGGGTGTTCCATATTGCTCAAATTGCAAGGCTTTCATCTTTGCACCACGTCGACGCTGGACGGCGGCTTCACAAGGGTTGGGGTTGGCGGTGAGTTTGGCTCCGGGTCATGGTTTGGCCCCCTTTCCGGGTGGAGGATGGTGCGGCTTTCGTCGCTCTGCGTGGCGACTGGGGCCGATTCACGGTGGCCTTTGAGGATTCGATGCAAACAGGGCACGGTGGCTTCGCCGGCAAGAATGCCAAGCAGTCCGACCAGGGCGATCACGGACGGTGCCGGGGACCGGACGCTGGACAGGAGGTAGATCAGACCGGCAAACCAACCTTTAGCCAGTGACAGGAGATAACTTTTCATGAGGGATCCCGCTTAGAAGGTCGTTCTGATTCCGGCCAGGAGCACCTGGACCGCCTCATCGCCTCACCGGCTCTTCGGTCAATTTCGTTTTTGGAGCGTTGCTTGTCAGCGGAAAGCTTTATTCGATCTCGGTAAACACCACCCCGCGGCCGTGCCGGCCGTCCTTGAGGCCTTCCACCGTCACCCGCATGGGGCGACGTGGTTCCGGTGGTGTGGCGATGCTCTTATCATGGATGCATGAGCGATCTCGTGCAGGCCCACCTTGACCACCGGCGCATCTGGCAGGACTTCCACTATGCCTACCCGGTCATCTCCCGCCGCAGCAAGGGCGTGAGCCTGGGGGTGAACCTGAACCCGGACAAGGCGTGCAACTTCGATTGCGTGTATTGCGAAGTGGACCGCACCACCCCGGGCCCCCGTTCGGACGTGGACCTGGTCCAGCTGGAGCGGGAACTGGCGGCGCTCCTGGACCTCACCGTGAGCGGCACCCTGTTCGCCGTCGCGCCCTTCAACACCGCCCGCCCGGACCAGCGCCGGCTCAACGACATCGCCTTCTCCGGAGACGGGGAGCCCACCACCGCCCCGGAGTTCGCCGGCGCGGTGGACTGTGTGGCCCGGCTCAAGCGCAGCCGCGGCCTGGACGCGGTGAAGCTGGTGCTGATCACCGACTCCACCCGCCTGCAGGCGCCGGGCGTGGTGCGCGGGCTGGAGATCATGATGGCCAACCAGGGGGAGATCTGGGCCAAGCTGGACGCCGGCACCGAGGCCTACTACCGGGAGATCAACCGCACCAAGGTGCCGTTCCGGCGCATCCTGGACAACCTGGCGGCCACCGCCCGGCGCTGGCCCATCACCATCCAGACCCTGTTCCTGGAATGGCGGGGGCAGGGGCCTTCCGCCCGGGAAGTGGACGCCTACCTGGACTGCCTGCGGGGGGTCCTGGCGGCGGGGCCGATCCAGGGCATCCAGCTGTACACCGTGGCCCGCCCCACTCCGGAACCCGAGGCCCGGGCCCTGAGGGCCCAGGCCATGGACGACCTGGCCCTGCGGGTGCGCGCCGGGCTGCCGGACATCCCGGTGGAGGTCTTCTACGGTCCTGAATAGGGCGGCCCCGTTTCTGCTGCTGGCCGCCGGGATCCTGGCGGTCACGTTGGGCACCCGCCCGGTCAGCCGTCCGCCGGCTCCCCCAACGCCCGTGGTCCCGGTGGAGGAGGCTTCGGCCCGCCTGGTTGCGGTGGGAGACATCCTGATGCACCAGGACGTGAAGACCGCCGCCCGCCAGGACCCGGACGGCCTGCGCGGCCTCTGGGCGGCGGTGGAGCCCCTGTTCCAGGGCACCCCCATCGTCTTCGCCAACCTGGAGACGCCCGTGGCCCCCGCCTCCGGGCAGCCGGGAGCGCCGTTCCTGTTCAACGCGCCCACGGACCTGCCCGGGGCCCTCAAGGCCAGCGGCTTCACGGTGCTCTCGGTGGCCAACAACCACTGCTACGACCAGGGCGCCCAGGGCCTCCTGGAGACCCTGGACCGGCTGGAGGGGCAGGGCCTGGTGCCGGTGGGCGCGGGCGCCACCCGGGCCCGGGCGGAACAGCCCCGGATCGTCCAGCTCCCGGGCCTGCGGGTGGCGTTCCTGGGCTACACGGACCTGTTCAACCTCAACCTGAACCGGGGCGGCCAGGGCCCCTGGGCGTGCCCCCTGGACCCCGAGGCCGCCGTGGCCGCCGTGCGCCGGGCCCGGGCCCTGGCGGACGCGGTGGTGGTGAGCATCCACTGGGGCAGCGAGTACCAGCCACCAGCCGCTGCCCCGCCAGCGGGAGGTGGCCGCGCGCTTGGTGGAGGCGGGCGCCGACGTGATCCTGGGCACCCACCCCCACGTGCTGCAGCCGGTGGAATGGCTGGAGCGGGGCGGGCGCCGGGGCCTGGTGGCCTATTCCCTGGGCAACTTCATCTCCAACCAGGACCGGACCTACCGGGTCGGCCAGGACCCGGTGGAGGCCGGGGACGACCGGGACGGGGTGGCGCTCCAGTGCCGCCTGGTGCAGGAGCGCCTGGCGGACGGCAGCCGCCGGGTGGAGGTGCGCGACCTGCGCTGCGAGCCCTTGTGGACCGTCAACAACTGGGCCGACTTCAGGGCCGGGCGGGCCCGCCGCCGGGAGATCCGGGTCGTCCTGGCGGACGCCCCTTTGGCCGGTGCCGAGCCGGGGGAGGAAACCCTGGCCCGGACTCTGCCGTTGCGTCGGGACCGGGTGTTCCAGTGCCTGGGGCTGGCGGGCCCATGAGGCGTTGCATTACCTCGGTAATGGCCTATCCTGGTAACCGGGAGGAAGCGGATGCTGCATGAGCTCGCCCGGTCCAGAGTGACGGCCCAGGACCAGATCTCGGAGCAATACGTGCCTCGTTCAGCATCTGCTCGCAAGCCGATCCTGATCATCGGTCATCTGGACGTGGTGGAAGCGCGCCGCAGGATTGGACTACCGATTATTTTCGCTTTGTCGAAAGGAAGGCTATTTCTACGGACGCGGACCCACGACATGAAGGGGAACGATGCCATCCTCGTCACCACGCTCATCCGGTTCCATCGCGAAGGCTACCGCCCGGATCGCGATCTTATCCTTGGTTGTCGTCTACTTCGTCAGTCGTATTGCTAGTCCGGCATGGGCCGCCTGGGCACGCGCGCCTCCTCCGGCGAGATCCTGGCAGTCCTGTCGGACACTCGCCACGCCCGTCTGGAAGGCCTCATGACGCACTTCGCCTCGGCCGCCAACTACGACAGTGCGCAGACCGCCGGCCAACTCGCCCGCTTTCACGCCGTGGCCGCCGAACTGCGCGCCGCCGGCGTGGATGCGCCGATCCTTCACACATCCAGCACCATCGCCGTCGCCTACGGACGCAGCGAAGGATGGCATAATCTGGTGCGCCCCGGCCACGCGCTGTATGGCTACGTGTCGCCCGCCCGCGGCGCCGCGCCCCCGCAACTTCTGCAGGTCAAGCCCGCTCTCACCTGGAAAGCCCGCATTCTGGAAGTGAAGGAGATTCCCGAAGGCGCCCTGGTGGGCTACGGTGGAACCTTTCGCGCTCCGCGTCCCATGCGCATCGGCGTGCTGGGCGCAGGCTACGCCGATGGCATGTTCCACCGTCTTTCCAACCGCGGAAAGGTCATCGCCGATGGCAAGCTTACCCCCATCCTCGGCACCATTTCCATGGACCTGACCACCATCGACCTGAGCCATACCACAGCGCTGGCCCCCGGCGATGCGGTCACACTCCTCGGTTGCGAAGGCGAGACCGCGCTGGATGCCCAGCAGATCGCGCGCGTCGCCGGTACAATTTCGTACAACATCCTGTGCAGCATCAGCGCCCGCGTGAAGCGCGTATACGTGTAGGGAGTAGCCTTGGCTCCCAATTGGCCCCCAAACTGCTAAGAGTTTATCCCCTAGTCACCGAAATGCGTTATTCCAGTGATACCATAGAGAGCAGATGAGCTTACTGTCGCCCAGACTTCAACTCAAGGTCGCGCAGAAGCAGATTCTGACTCCCGGCCTGGTCCAGATGGTCACGGTGCTTCAGCTTAACCGGCTGGAGCTGAAAGAGATGATCACCCAGGAGATCGTCAAGAATCCGGTGCTGGAGGAATCCAGCGAGGAGTCCGGCGAAGAAATCACGCCCGAGGAGTTGCTGCCGCTGCTGGAGGCCGAGCCGGTCACCGATCCGGCCGACAAACAGCTTCTCGAGATGGCCGTCCTCAGCGATGCCAATTCCGTCGATGGCGGTGGCGTCGCCATCAATGGCAATCTCTTCCCCGATGCCGAGGAAGCCGCTGCCGCGGTCGCCGAGCCGGATGTTCCGGCTTCCAACGATCCGGCTCTGGACGCCCCTGTCGCTACCGATCCTTTCGACGAAATCGACTTCGGCTCGTTCTTCGACGAGTATCTCGACCCCGGGTACAAAAGTCCCGCCGCCGAGTCCGTCGAAAAGCCGTCGTTCGAAACCTTCCTCTCTTCCCCGGTGACGCTGGGTGACCATCTGCGGTCGCAGTTGAGCGTCAGCGTGATTTCCGGCGACATCCGCAACGCCGCCGAATCCATCATCGGCAACCTGGACGAAGACGGGTACCTGTCGGCCTCGCTTGAAGAGATCGCCTCGGCCGGCGAGCATAAAGCGGCGGACGTCGAAGAGGCGCTGAAATTCGTGCAGACGCTCGACCCGGCCGGCGTGGGTGCGCGCAACCTGCAGGAGTGTCTCCTGCTGCAGATCGAGAGCGTCAACGGCAAGGGTGGCGTGGCCTGGCAGATCGTGTCCCACCACATGCGCCTGCTGGAGACCCGCCAGTACAAGGAAATCGCCCGCCTGCTGGCCCGTCCCATGCATCATGTGGAGATTGCCGTCACCATGATCCACCACCTGAATCCGCGTCCCGGCCTGCGCTATTCTGGCGCCGGTGCGCGCGTGGTGGAACCGGATGTCTCCTTCATCAAGGATGGCGACGACTACATCATCCAGATGAACGACGAGGACGTGCCGCAACTGCGCCTCAACGCGCAGTACCGCCGCATGCTCGACCGCGAAAACGGGGCCACCAAGGAAGTCCGCGATTACGTCCGCGAACGGTACACTTCCGCCATTCAGCTCATGAAGAATATCGAGCAGCGGAAGCAGACCATCATGAAGGTATGCCAGGCCATCGTGCGGCGGCAGATCGAGTTCCTCGCGCACGGCCTCGACTATCTGAAGCCCATGATGATTAAGGAAGTGGCCGAAGAAGTCGGCGTCCACCCGTCCACCGTCAGTCGAGCCGTAGCCGCCAAATATGTGCATACGCCGCAGGGCGTCTTCGAACTGCGCTATTTCTTCTCCGAAGCGGTGCAAGGCCCGTCCGGTGGGGGCACGCCGCTGTTCGCCC
>CAWFOJ010000122.1:0-5521 GCA_963816585.1 uncultured Holophagaceae bacterium
CCCATGGCATCGGTGCGCACCCATAAGATCCGCCGAACGGATTGAGCATGATTCATGGTTGGATCCACCTTTACTCGTGAGGCGATGCAAGGAGGGTGCCGTTCGCCCTTCCCTGATTCATCGGCTTGCGCGCCCGGGGCTGTTGGTAAAGGAGCCGATGGCCCTATCTTCTCATTGATCCCGCAGCGCTGGGCACTTCCCTGCTCGGCTCACAGGCGGTATCTCCCGGTGGGCCAGTGCCCAGAAGTGCCAGCTGGCCACCTGGGCGGCGTACACCTGGCTGTCGAACAGCCCCTGGTGGATGCCCTTGGCCAAATACAGGCGCAGGTCCAGGGTCAGGATCCCGGAGGCCGGGGCGGCTCCCGCCCCGGACCGGCCCCCGCCCAGGCGGGGGATGTCCACGTAGGCCCGGGGCCAGTGCCAATCGGAATTCCACTGGTTGCACAGGCGGAAGGCGCGGTGGAACAGCTCGGCCGAGACCCGGCGGTCGCTGACCCAGCGCGCGCACAGGATGGCCTGGTCGGTCCCTTCCACCGAAAAGAACGCCTGGGTGCACCGGTCGATGGCCGGGTCGTAGTCCCAGCTGGCGGTGTAGGCGCTGGCCCCGCTTTCCCAGAAGGGCAGGCCGCTGGCCCGCAGGTAGCGGACCAGGGTGTCCGCCGTGAAAGGCTGCGCCCGCTCCTGGACCTTGTCCCCGGGCGGCTGGCCCGGGTCGCCTGGCAGCGCCTCCTCCTGCACCGCGCCCAAGGCGGGCGGCAGTTCCCAGGGGTCGTGGAATTCCTGCCAGGCCAGGCGCCCCAGCTGGCGGAGCAGGTCAGGGTCCCGCTCGCCGGCATCGAAGCGGCGCATGAGTTCGTCTGGAGTCATGGTTCCCTCCCGGTCTCCATCGTTCGCTGGGCGTGCTCCGCCCGGACTCGGGGGGCTCCAGCCTGCGGAACAAGGTTACGTCCCCAGGGGCAAGTGTGGAATAGACAACACTTGCCTCCACACTCCAGGGCATGCGCCAGCCCGCCGCCGCGCCCGGCGGGATTTATCCTGGGCGGGGGATCGGTGCCAAAGGGCGACCGGGTCGACCGGGAGCTCCGGGCCGTTGACGGCATCCCGCGTCAGCGCCCGGCAATTATGCCCAAAGTCATAGGGACGGCCGGTTCAGGCCCGCCGTCCGAAGCTGCGCTCCAGGTCGGTGCGGGTCAGCTTCTTGATCACCGGCCGCCCGTGGGGGCAGGTGTGGGGCACCGCGCAGGCCAGGAGATCCTCCACCAGCCGCTGGGCCAGTTCCGGGGGCAGCCGGTGGTGCTTCTTGATGGCGGCCTTGCAGGACAGTTCGGCGTTCAGTTCGCGCCGGAAGAAGTCCAGGTCCACTTTGCCCTGGGTGTCCAGGCGGGCCAGGAGGTCGTCCAGGAGGGCCTGGGGCTCCCGCTCCGCCAGGAAATCCGGCAGGCCCCGGACCACCAGGGAGTCGCCGCCGAAGGCCTCCACCTCCAGGCCCGCCTGACCGAATTCCTCCAGGAACGGGGCCAGCCGGGCCAGGGCCGCGGGGCCCACCCGCACCACCCGGGGCGGCATCAGGGGCTGAACCGCCGGCTGGTGCCGGCGCAGGAACAGCCGTTCGTACAGAATGCGCTCATGGGCCACGTGCTGGTCGATGATCCACAGTTCGGGTTCCCGTTCCCCCTGCACCTGGGCCAGGAGGTAGGTGTCCTCGAAGGCCCCCAGGTAGCGCACCGGTGGGGGCTGGAGCGGCCCGGCCGGTTCCGCCGCTCCGGCCTCCAGCGGCACGGGGTACGGGCCCCCGGCCGCGGGCGCCGGCGCGAAGGCGGCGGCCAGGGCGGCCACGGCCCCGGAGGCGTCCGGTTCCCGCTCCCACAGGTGCGGCTGGCGGGGCGGGGCGGCCGGGGCGGGGGGGCGCACCGGCTGGTCCAGTTCCAGTTCCAGGGGCCGGGGCGGCAAGTCCAGCACCGAGGGCAGACCGCCCTTGAGCTGCTCCCAGGCTTCCCGCAGGGACCGGCTCACCCAGGGAAAGATCCGCTGGGGTTCCCGGAACCGCACTTCCGCCTTGGTGGGGTGCACGTTCACGTCCACCGCCTCCGGGGGCAGGTCCAGGAACAACACCGCCGCCGGGTAGGCGCCCTTGGGGAAGAAGCCCTCCCACCCTTCCGCCAGGGCCGCCAGCAGCAGGCGGTCCCGCACCGCCCGGCCGTTGACGAACAAGTACAGGTGGTTGCGGTCCCGGAAGCTGAGCTGGGGCGGGGAGACGTAGCCGTGGAGGACCCAGGGCGGCTCCCCGGCCCGGAACGGGACCAGGCTGGCCAGGCGTTCCCCCAGCAGGGGGCCCAGGCGCGCGCCGGCCGCCGGCACCGGGGGCAGCACCAGGTCGCCGCCCCGGTCCGAGCGCAAGGTCCAGTGCACCTTGGGGCTGGCCAGGGCCAGGCGGGTGAGCACGCCCCACAGGTGGGCGTGTTCCGTGTCCGTGGACTTGAGGAAGCGCCGGCGCGCCGGCACCTGGGCGAACAGGTCCCGGGCGGTGACGGTGGTGCCCCGGGAGCGGGGGGCCGGGAGCACGTCCTTGATGATCCCGAATTCGCACCGCAGGCGGTGCCCCTGGCCCTCTTCCTCGGCCGAGCACAGCTCCAGGCGGGTCACCGAGGCGATGGAGGGCAGGGCCTCGCCCCGGAACCCATAGGTGGCCAGGCGGCCCAGGTCGTCCACCGTGCGCACCTTGCTGGTGGCGTGGCGCTCCAGGGCCAGGTACAGGTCATCCCGCCCCATGCCCCAGCCGTCGTCGGCGATCTCCAGAAGACGCTTGCCCCCTTCCTCCCAGCGCACCTCCAGGCGCCCGGCCCCGGCGTCCAGGGCATTCTCCACCAGCTCCTTGAGAACGGAGGACGGCCTTTCCACCACCTCCCCGGCGGCGATCTGGTTGGCCACGAGGTCGGAGAGCACTCGGATTCTAGGCATGGCAGGGACCCGAACAAGGCAATCGTACGAAAGGGGTGGCGCCTGGATCCTTATAAGGCCAAATAGCGGACAAACCGCCGGATCAGCCCCTCGAACCGCCCCGCCGCCGCTTCCCCGGCGTCCAGCACTTCCTGGTGGGTCAGAGGCTGGGCCAGCATGCCGGCGGCCATGTTGCACAAGCAGGAGATGGCGGCGACCCGCATGCCCTCGTGGCGGGCCACGATCGCTTCCGGGACGGTGCTCATGCCCACCGCGTCGGCGCCCAGGGCACGGAAGGCCCGGATCTCCGCCGGAGTCTCGAAACTGGGGCCGGTGAGGCCCAGGTAGATGCCTTCCTGCAGGGTCTGGCCCAGGTCCGCGGCGGCGGCGCGGAGCTGGCGGCGCAGGTCCGGGTCGTAGGCGGCGGTCAGGTCCGGGAACCGGGGCCCGGGCTCCCGGTTGGGTCCCACCAGGGGGTTGGCGCCGGTGAAGTTGAGGTGGTCCGTGAACGCCATCAGCTGGCCCACGTAGAAATCCGGGTTGATGGCTCCGGCGGCGTTGGTGAGCAGCACCGCCGGCACCCCGAGCCGGCCGAACAGCCGCATGGTGGCGGTGACCAGGGCGGAAGGATGGCCTTCGTAGGCGTGGAAACGCCCGGCCTGGAGCACCACCCGGCGGCCCTCCAGGCGGCAGAAGATCAGCTGGCCCTGGTGCCCCGCCACCGTGGGCGGCGGGAAGCCCAGCTCCGCGAAGCTCAGCCGCGGCCCGGCCCCGGCCTCGGGGCACCCGGCCAGGGACCCCAGCCCGGAGCCCAGGACGATGGCCAGCTCCGGCACGAACGGGGCGCGGGCCTGGAGCAGGGCTTGGGCGGCGGCAAGGTCCATGGTCAATTGAGGGGGGTCAGGTTGACGGAAACCTGGATGTCCGGCTGGGTGGTCGACGGGTCCGGGCTGACCAGGCGGATGCGCACCCAGTGCCAGGCGGGGTTGCTGGTGTCGGTGGGGTTGCCCCGCAGCACCAGGGTCTGGGCGGCACTCTGGGTGGCGTTGAACACGAACGGCTCCCGGACGTTGCCGTCCACCACCACTTCGAGCTCGGCTCCCGGGGGCAGGGGGGACCCGGTGACCAGGTCCGGCACGGTGGTGAAGCTGAGGGCGTAGGCCCGGTCAAGGGTCAGGGCCAGCTTGGCGTAGTGCACTTCCTCCTGGGATTCGTTCAGATACACGGTGGCGGGAACCGGGTTCACGACGTTCGGGTTGGGCACCGCCCCGGCCGCCTCGGCCTGGGCCCGGGACAAGGTGAAGCCCGGCAGCGCCGCCAGGCTGGAGTTGGGGTTCACGCCCCAGTTGTCCGCGAACGGGGGCCACAGGTTCTTGCCCGGCCACAGGATACCGAAGGGGTTGGCCAGCAGGGGGATCAGCACCGAGTCCGGGAACACGTTGCCCAGGTTGATGGGGTCCTCGGGGTGGTTCTCCTGCAGCCTTCCGACCTGGGTGTAGAAGCTGGCAACATCGGTCTGGATCGTGGCCGGCCCGGCGTTCGCCTGGAAGGTGATCGTGGGGTAGATGAGGGAGAAGAAGACGTACGTGTTGGAGGCGGTCAGGACCGTCCACGCCGCCGGGGCGCCGGCCCCGACGACGCCTTGGCCAGTGAGGTTCAGCTGCCAGGCCGCCGCCGCCACGGTGGTGGGAGTGTAGATGTTGTTCTGGGCCGGGAGGACGCGGATGTCCCGGGGGGCCAGGGCGGTGGCGGCGGACAGGTCGGTGAGGAAGGGGGTCTGGAGCAGGTTGGCGGCCAGGGCGTCCCCCATCCCTTCCACCACCGCCAGGTCCGGCGCCAGGTTGGGGAGCAGGAAAGAGGTGGTGCCCTGCCCGTACGGGTACAGGCTGGTCTTGCCCTGCCCGAACAGGTAGTCGCGGGCCAGGAGGGGGTAGATCGCGCCCGGATCGTAGGCGTCGTCCACGGTGGGCCCCCCGGCCAGGGTGCCGAAGTAGTGCAGCTTGCTCCCGTCGAAGGCGGTGTTGACGTTGGTGGCGGCGTTGTAGAAAAGGTCCGGATCATACACCACGTAGGACCGGCGGGGGGTTTCGGTCTGACCGGGATAGTAGTGCAGGTCCATGATCCCCCCGGGCGTCTGGGACGGCGTGGGATCCCCGTAGTAGTAGGTGAAATAGAACACCGAATCCAGGATCGCCAGCACCCGGCTGCCCACGTCCACGGTCCCCACCGGCGCCTGGGCGGTGGAACCCGGGACGTACCAGGTGGGGGAGGTGAGCGCCCAGATTGCGCTGGCGCCCAGCGCGAAGTTCACGGTGGCGTCGTTGTGCTGCACCGGCAGGCTGCCCGGGTCGCTGGTGGGGTCGGTGAAGGGGTTGCCGTTGATATCCTCCCGGTAGGCGTAGATGGGCCGGTCGGGCTCCGGCAGGGAGCTGCGGATGCCTCCGGGATCGTTGGCGACGAGGCCGGCCGGAACGCCGACGACCTTGACGGTGGACGCGTCCCCGCCCTGCTGCTGGAAGACGCTCTCCACCTCCACGAACGTGGCGTAACCCCCGTAGGCCGCGCTGGAGATGGTGTAGTCGCC
>CAWFOJ010000123.1:0-10868 GCA_963816585.1 uncultured Holophagaceae bacterium
TGTCCCTGCACTCGGGGGCCGCGCGGGCCCAGAACCTGGAACTCACCTACCTCACCGGGGGCCTGACCTGGCAGGCGGACTACGTGGCCAACCTGGCGCCCGACGAGAAGACCCTGGACCTGGGCGGCTGGGTCACCCTCACCAACCAGAGCGGGGCCTCGTACCCGTCCGCCACCCTGCAGCTGGTGGCCGGGGAGGTGCACCGGGCCCCGGCTGTGGCGGGCCGGGAGGCGGACGGACGGATGCTGGCGATGGCCAAGGCCGCCCCCCCGCAGATGAAGGAGGAGGGCCTGTTCGAGTACCACCTGCTACACCCTGGACCGGCCCACCACCCTCAAGGAGAACCAGACCAAGCAAGTGGCCCTGCTCACCGGCAGGGGCGTGCCGGTGGCCAAAGAGTATGTGCTGCGGGGCGCGCCCAACTACTACCAGGACCGCTACGCCGACCCGGGGGCCAGGATCCCGGTGGCGGTCTACCTGCAGTTCGACAACCGTGCCGAGGGCGGCCTGGGCCTGCCCCTGCCCAAGGGCGTGGTGCGGGTCTACCAGCGCGACGCCGCCGGCCGGCCCCAGTTCGTGGGCGAGGACGCCATCGACCACACCCCCCGGAACGAGCAGGTGCGGCTCAAGCTGGGCAACGCCTTCGACATCACCGCCAGGCGCCGGCAGACGGACTTCAAGAGCCTGGGCCCCCAGGGCCAGTACAAGAACGTGTTCGAGAGCGCCTTCCAGATCGACCTGAAGAACGCCAAGAAGGAGCCGGTGACCGTCACCGTGCTGGAGCCCCTCACCGGCGACTGGGAGATCCTGCAGCCGAGCCTGCCGTTCACCAAGGAGACCTCCGGCCTGGCCAGGTTCCGGGTGCCCGTTCCGGCGGAAGGGGAAGCCACCCTCACCTACCGGGCGCGGGTGCGGTGGTGACCAGCCGCCGCGCCACCATGGCGCGGACCGCGTCCATGACCCGGGCCACCGGGGCGCTGCGGAAGGCCCAGCGCGGATCCGGTTCCGGAGCGTAGACGACCATGTCGGCATTGGCTTCGTAGACCAGCACGCGTCCCTGGCCATCCAGGCTGAAGTCCACCCCGGCGTAGTCCAGGCCGAGCGCGTCCCGGATCCGGCCCAGGGCCGCCATGGCCCGGGGCCCCAGGACCTCCGGCATCCGTTCCAGGAACGCCTCGTCCTCGGCCCGGTGCCCGGGGTTGTCCGCCATGTCGGCGGAAACGTAGTGGATCTTCCAGCCGGCGGACACGGCCGCGTGCAGCGGGTACAAGTTCCCGTCGACGATCATCGCCCGGTACTTGCGCACCTTGCCGTCGGCGGCGCGGGCGTCCAGGAATTCCAGCGCCGTGAGCTCCTGCCCCGGCAGGGACCCCAGGGCCGGGACGAAGGCTTCCGGGCCGTCGACCTTGACGAAGTGCTGGCCGTTGTGGAACCCGGGCGTGCGCAGCAGGAACGGCGGCCGGAAGCCGCGCTCGGCGAGAGTGTCCAAGGCCCCGGGCCGCTCCAGCTCCGCGCGCGGGAAGTCGGCCATGGCCGGGGTGACCACGTCCTCCAGGGCGCCCAGGCGGCGGGCATTGGCGATGCGGCCGGTGGCCGCCACCGCCCGGGGAGGGTTGAGCACGGGCGCCGGGGATGCGGCCGCCAGGCGCTCGGCCGCGGCCAATCCCGGGGCGCAAAGGTCGGCGTCGCCCAGGGCATTGATGAGCAGGTCGTGAGCCGGAAGGGGGGCCTCCGGGCCGAAGAACTCCGGGTAGATCACCGTGACCTGGAACCGGTCCTCGTCCAGGAGGGGCAGGATGGGCATGTTGCCGCCCAGGGCCGAAGCCAGCATCAGGATGGGAACGGGCGGCCCATCCCCGCGGTAGGGCAGCACCTTCGCCGCATGCCCGGCGAAGCCCAGCTGCCGGTGCGCGGCCGCCCCGTCCCGGTCATCCAGTTGCAGAAGGGTGAAGGCGAGCCCCTGGTGGGCCTCCGGCTGGTCCGGATCGAGCTTGAGGCCGGCCTCGTAGTGCCCCTTGGCCTCGAGGTAGTCCCCCTCCTGGAACAGCGCGTGGGCAAGGTTCAGGTGGCCCAGGGGGTGGTCCGGGTGCCGCGCCACCGCCTCCCGGAAGCAGGTGCGCGCGGCGCGCCGGTACTGGGTGGCGTGGAGCAGTTCGCCCAGGTTGATGAGGGCGCCCAGATGGCCGGGAGCCCGGGCCAGCAGGTCCAGGTAGGCCTGCCTGGCCTGGCTGGCGCGGCCCAATTCCCGCAGCAGCTGGGCCCGGTCGAAGCGCGCCTCCAGGTCGCCCGGATCCCCTTCCAGCCGCGCTTCGGCAGCCGCCAGCCGGGCTTCCAGGGCCAGCCTGGGCAGCCACGGTCCTGGACTCTGGGGGGCCGGCGGGCCAGGCATGGGCGTCACTCCAGATCCATGGTAGCGGAGAGCCGCTGGCCGGCCGGCGGGAACCGGGCGCCGGCGGTATTACCGGACGCGCATGCGCTCGCGGTGAAGCCGGTCCAGCATCCTGCCGGCCTGGCCGGCCGCATCCCAGAAAGGCGCCTGAGGACGGTCCTCGGGCAACGGAAGGGGCCTTTGGGGTCCCAAAGCCGGTAGATGTGCTCGCCGGGTTCTTCCACTTTGAGGACCAGGGAGCCCGGCTGGGCCGGTCCGGGATGGATCGTGGCCCCGGGGCCGGCCAGGGCCCGGCCCGGAGCAATGTCCCACTGGGCGGCGGACCAGTTGTTGATGGTGATTTCGGCCCCGCTGGAAGCGTTGGCGGACAGCGCCAACAGGGCGGGTATCAGGGCGGGCAGGAATCGTTTCAACATGGCCCCCTCGGTGGGCGGCAATCCATCAACAGCCAGAGAGCGCTATGTGTGGCTAATTGTTCCCGCAGGGTCTTTGAAGAAAATCCATGGGTGCAGAATCCGGACAAACCCATGGCCGCTCCCGCCCCAGGAACCGCCGGACATCTATGCGTCAGCGAAGAACGTCATGGGATGCATCCGATCCGCAGGAACCCCGTTACGGATGACGGCCTGTGCAAACCGTAACAGTAAGTAAAAGTGCCGAAAGCCTTTACGTACCTTGTGATCTTGGTCAACGCGCCCGGCCCGGAAGGGGGATAAAGTTGACCCGTGGCTGCCGCTATCGTGAAGGACATCACGACCTGAACGGAGACGGACGCCGCGGATGGAGACCAGCTGACCAGCTCGGCGGGACGGCCGGCTCTGCGCCCACGGGCGGGAACCGTCCCGAAGACCATGAACGAGCCGGCTCCTTTTGGACCGGGTATATTCGATTTTTTTATATCGATAAAAATTTCACGATTTAACCAGCCTGTCACCTGGAATCCCCGGAGACTCCCATGGAAAACCCCACCACCCAGTTCTATTCGGCCTTGGCCGCCAAGGCGGAACGGGCCCTGGCCGAGAGCGGCGATGCCGACCGGATCCAGATCCAGATCGGCTCCGCCACCTGCGAGCACGCCGCCGGCTCCCTGGAGGCCCTGGACGAGTTCCGCAAGCACATCCAGTCCTCCGGCCGGGGCGACATCGTCCTCCACCAGACCGGCTGCACCGGACGCTGCAGCAAGGAGCCCATCATCGGCGTGACGGTGCCCGGCAAGATGCCGGTGAAGTACGAGCGGGTGACCCGGGAAGTGGCCCACAAGATCTTCGTCAGCCACATCCAGAAGGGGGAGCCCCTGCCCGAGCACGCCCTGGACGGCTCCCTGGACCACCAGGCGGCCCTGGAGTTCGTTTTCTGCGAGGGCCTGCGCTGCACCGAGGTGCGGGGCATGCGCGAACGCTTCGAGTACAAGCTCAAGGCGGCCGGGATCCCGCCCGAGGTGGTGAAGACCGGCAGCGTCAAGTGCTTCGGCGCCTGCAGCGAGGAGGGCCGGGGGCATTACGCCCACGTGCTGGTGCGCCCAGGCAAGGTGCTCTACCGCATCTCCGGCGAGCAGGACCTGGACGCCATCATCAAGGAGCACGTCCAGGGCGGCCAGACGGTGGACCGCCTGGTGGTCAAGGAGAAGCCCATCACCCAGGACTTCCTGGACCTGTACGGCGACGTGCGCTTCTTCAACCACCAGAACCGCATCGCCATGCGCAACAGCGGCATCGTCAACCCCGAGAGCCTGGACGAGTACGTGCGCTACCGGGGCTTCAAGGCCCTGGCCACGGTGCTCGGCCGCAACGACCCGGAGTGGGTCATCAACGAAGTGCTCAAGGCCCGGCTGCGGGGCCGCGGCGGCGGCGGCTTCTCCACCGGCAAGAAATGGCAGCTGACCCGGGCCCAGGCCGAGACCACGCGCTACCTCATCTGCAATGGCGACGAGGGGGACCCGGGGGCGTTCATGGACCGGGGCATGCTGGAGTCGGACCCCTTCAGCGTGGTGGAGGGCATGATCATCGCCGCCTTCGCCATCGGCGCCTGCAAGGGCTTCTATTACATCCGCGCCGAGTACCCCCTGGCCATCAAGCGCATCCAGAACGCCCTGGACCAGTGCCGGGCCGCCGGCATCCTGGGGGAGAGCGTGATGGGTTCCGGCTGGTCCTTCGACATGGAGATCCGCCTGGGCGCCGGCGCCTTCGTGTGCGGCGAGGAGACCGCCCTGATCCGTTCCATCGAAGGGGAGCGCGGCCAGCCCCGGGTGCGCCCGCCCTACCCGGCCGAACGCGGGCTGTGGGGCAAGCCCACCTGCATCAACAACGTGGAGACCTTCGCCAACATCACCGCCATCATCAACTTCGGCGGCGACTGGTTCGCCCAGGTGGGGACGTCCGACAGCGGCGGCACCAAAGTGTTCGCCCTGGCCGGCAAAGTCCAGCACACGGGCCTGGTGGAAGTGCCCCTGGGCACCCCGCTGCGCAAAGTGGTCTACGACATCGGCGGCGGCGTGCAGGGCGGCCGCGCCCTCAAGGCGATCCAGACCGGCGGCCCCGCCGGCGGCTTCATCCCGGCCCAGGACGCGGACATGGAAGTGGACTTCGCGCCCCTGGCCCGGGCCGGCTCCATCATGGGCTCGGGCGGCATGATCGTCCTGAGCGAGGACGACTGCATGGTGGACCTGTCCAAGTTCTACCTGACCTTCACCCAGGAGGAGTCGTGCGGCAAGTGCACCCCCTGCCGGGAGGGCACCACCCGCATGCTGGAGATCCTGGAAAAGATCACCACCGGCAAGGCCGAGCTGGGGGACCTGGACAAGCTGGAGCGCCTGGCCAAGCTTTGCCAGCAGACCTCCCTGTGCGGCCTCGGGCGCGCCGCGCCGAACCCGGTCCTCAGCTCCCTGCGCAACTTCCGGGACGAGTACCGGGAGCACATCGTGCAGAAGAGCTGCCGGGCCAAGAAGTGCGTCTCGCTCATCCGGTACGAGATCAATCCCGAGGGCTGCATCGGCTGCACCGTCTGCTCCCGCAACTGCCCGGTGGAATGCATCACCGGCACCCGCAAGGAAGCCCACGTCATCGACCAGGAACGCTGCGTGAAGTGCGGCCAGTGCTTCGAAGTCTGCCGGTTCGGCGCCGTCGAGCGCGTCTGACCCCCCCCGTTACGAACGCGATCCCCCAGGAATGAACCGATGACCGCCACCATGATCAACCTCATCATCGACCAAGAGCCCGTTCAGGTGCCCAAGGGGACCACCGTCCTCAAGGCCGCCGAGAAGCTGGGCATCCACATCCCCCGCCTGTGCTACCACCCCAACCTGAGCCTGGAGGGCGCTTGCCGCGTGTGCGTGGTGCAGGTGGAGGGCTTCAACCACTTCCTCACCGCCTGCAGCCAGGAAGTGTGGGAAGGGATGGAGGTGCAGACCAACTCCCCCCAGATCCGCCAGGCCCGGCGCGACATCGTCGAGCTGCTCCTGGACAACCATCCAAGGGACTGCCAGACCTGCGACCGGGACGGCCAGTGCGAGCTGCAGAAGCAGGCCTACCGCCTGGGCATCCGGGAGCGGCTGTTCGAGGGCAAGCGCAAGCAGTTCCCGGTGGACGACTCCAGCCAGTCGGTGGTGCGCACCCCCGAGAAGTGCATCCTCTGCGGCCGCTGCGTGCGGGTGTGCGAGGAGGTCCAGGGCGTGCACAACCTGAGCCAGCACGGCCGGGGCTTCAACACCGCGGTGGGCCCCGCCAACCTGTCGAAGATGGACGAGTCCGCCTGCATCATGTGCGGGCAGTGCATCAACGTCTGCCCCACCGCCGCCTTCCTGGAGAAGGACCACACCGAGCGGGTCTGGGAGGCCCTGTCCCTGCCCCGGGGGGTCAAGCACATCGTGGTGCAGCCGGCGCCCTCCATCCGGGCGGCCATCGGCGAGTGCTTCGGCATGCCCGTGGGCACCCCGGTCACCGGCAAGCTCATCACCGCCCTGCGCCGCCTGGGCTTCGACGCGGTGTTCGACACCAACTTCGGGGCCGACCTCACCATCATCGAGGAGGCCCACGAGTTCCTGCGCCGCATGGCCGACGGGGGGCCGCTGCCCCTGCTCACCTCCTGCTCCCCGGGCTGGGTGAACTTCCTGGAGAAGTTCTACCCGGAGATGATCCCCTACACGTCCTCCTGCAAGTCCCCCATGAGCATGCTCTCCACCCTGGCGAAGACCTACTACGCCGAGAAGAAGGGGCTCAAGCCCGAAGAGATCTACATGGTGGCCATCATGCCCTGCGTGGCCAAGAAGTTCGAGGCCTCCCGGCCGGAGCACGCCATGGCCGACGGCACGCCCTACACGGACGCGGTGCTCACCACCCGCGAGCTGGCCTGGATGATCAAGTCCTACGGCATCGACTTCGTCAACCTTCCGGACGGCGAGTTCGACCGGCCCCTGGGCATCTCCTCGGGCGCGGCGGACATCTTCGGCGCCACCGGCGGTGTGATGGAGGCCGCCCTGCGCACCGCCGCGGTGAGGCTCACGGGCCAGGAGCTGGGCCCCCTGGAGTTCGAGCACGTGCGCGGGGTCACCGGGCTGAAGGAAGCCACCATCCACGTGAACGGCATGGACGTGAACATCGCCATCGCCAACGGCCTGAGCAACGCCAAGGCCATCCTGGACAAGGCCAAGGCCGGCGGCAAGCAGTACCACCTGATCGAGATCATGGCCTGCCCCGGCGGCTGCGTGGCCGGCGGCGGGCAGCCGTACCCGCCCATGGACATGGACGTGCTGGATCCGCAACTGCCCTTCCTGCGCGCCAAGGCCCTGTACAAGATCGACACCGACAAGCAGCTGCGCCGTTCCCACGAGAACCCGGCCATCGAGCACCTCTACCAGGACTTCCTGGGCGAGCCCAACGGCGAGAAGGCCCACCACCTGCTGCACACCCACTACCAAGCCCGCATGCCCAGGGGGATCCGGTGAACACCATGATTCAGACCGACAACTGGAACGAGATCAAGGCCGCCTGCGAAGCCGAACTGCCAAGGCAGGTGGTGGAATTCATCGAAAAGCACCAGGGCACGGCCCACTCGGAGAGCCAGCTCATCGCCGTGCTGCACATGGTGCAGGCGGCCGAGGGCTATCTGCCCAAGGAGAAGATGCACGCGGTCGCCCAGCTGGCCCAGATCCCCCTGGCCAAGGTCACCGGGGTGGCGACCTTCTACCACTACTTCCGCCTGCATCCCCGGGGCAAGCACATGATCAACGTGTGCATGGGCACCGCCTGCTACGTGAAGGGCGCCGAGAAGGTGGCCCAGCGCCTCATGGACGACCTGGGCATCCAGTTCGGCGAGACCACCAAGGACGGCCTGTTCTCCCTGGAGTCCGCCCGCTGCCTGGGCTGCTGCGGCCTGGCGCCGGTGGTGATGGTGGACGACCAGGTGCACGGCCCCGTGGAGCCCAGCGACATCGGCACCATCCTGAACAAGTTCACCAAGAAGGAGAAGGGCACCAAGACCCTGGTGCAGGCCTGACTTGCCAGCCCATGGAACCCGGCCCCCGGTGTGGACCCCGGGGGCCTTTCATCTGATCTTGTCCACCTGGATGCCGATCATGTTGAAATTCTTGAACTGCGGGTCATTGAAGTGGATGGGCTTCTGCTCGTAGAGCATCTGGTTGCTCATTGCCGCCACGCCCACCACCGGCACGGCCGTGCTGGAGGTGTCCTTGGTGAGCGTCAAGTAGATCCGCCGCCGGTTGCTGTCCTCCAAGTAGCACACCCGGGCGAATTTCTGGGAAGAAAAGGTGTTCTTCTTGGCGCAGACCGGGGTCACCACCCATACGCCGTAAAAATCATTCATTGCCACCGGACCGGAACTGGGGGTTACCTCCACCGGGGGGTAGGTGCCCTCTCCGTCGGGCTTCAGCATGGCCACCTTCAGGGTCCCGGACTGCTCATCTTTGAGCTGGCCGGGGAATTTGTCGGTGATGCCGAATGTCCAGGCGCCCTGGCCCTGGTTGGTGATCACCAGGTCGTACGCATGCAGCGCTTGGAAATCCTTGGCATCTTTCTCGACGGCGGCCATGGCTTTCGCGCTGGTCGGGCCAATGGCGGCCCTGGCTTTTTCGGCGATCATTTCCGCAGCCGTCTTGAAATACCACTTAATGAATCTTACAACAATATCCTCGCTCGGTGCATCCATGGTCGCCCCTGGCAACGCGGCGCCCAGAGCCGCCACGGCCAGTGCGCTGGTCAAGATCTTCTTGAAACGGTCCATCGGCCCTCCTTTGCCGTGCAGGATACGGGTTACAAAAATATATTATTTAATTATATTGTCAAGGCCCAGCCAGGAGCAAGGTCAATCCGCGAACCGGGCTTCCCGGAAGGGGGCCCACCGGGTCTCGGGAAGCACCCGGGGGTAACGCCCGGCCCCCCATGCAAAGGAAGCCCCGGCCTGCGGGGAGAGGCGCCGGTCCGCCGTTTCGGCCTTGACCTCCGGTCCCAGGCGGTGGTTGACGGCCTGGAACTGCACCCAGCCGCCGGCGCGGTCCACGATCCGGAACCGGGCGCCGGCGCCTTCACCTTCTCCTTCGAAGCCTAGCCCGCCTCGGCCCGCTCCAGCCGCTCCAGCCCTAACGATCATGAAATTCTATCTTGTTAGGTTGGATTTTCATGGTATTCCGGGCGGGCCTCGGGGTATCCCGGCGCCAAGGCCTACCCCCTGGCGGACCGGGTCATGGTCCTACCCCTCGCCAGCCTCGCGGATGGACCCCCGGCCTTCCGGCCCGGCTGAACTCACGCCCCCATCGCCTGCAGCCGCGCCTGGATGCTCTCCGCCTCGGCCTTCAGCGCCGCCACGAACGGCTCCGCCAGCGGGGTCGAGGGCCGGAAGTCCGGCCGCACCACGTTCACCCGGAACGGGATGGCCACGGCGAACCGGCGCAGCTCCACCCGGTCGCCGCTGAAGGCCAGGGCGGTGAGGGGGTTCACCAGGGCGATGCCCAGGCCCTCCCGCACCAGGCTGCACACGGACACGGCGCTGTGGGTCTCCACGGCCATGACCCGGGACACCCCGTGGTGGCGGAACACTTCGTCGACCTGGATGCGGTACGGGTCGCTGGCGGACAGGCTCACGAACCGCTCCCCCTGGAAATCCGCGGGCTGCAGCACCTTCTTGGCCAGCAGGGGGTGGCCCGCGGGCAGCACGCACACTTCGTCGGCGGTGAGCACCGTCTCCAGGCGGGTGCCGGGGGGCGCGCTGGTCTTCTCGGTGAGGCCCAGGTCGTGGCGCTGCTCCGCCAGCTGCTCCTCAAGCAGGGGCGACTCCTGGGGGTTGATGGAGAGGTTCACGTCCGGGTGGCTGTCCCGGAACCGCCGGCACACCGCCGGCAGGGGCGCGTGGGCGAAGGAGGGCATGCAGCCGATGGACAGCTGCCCGGGCCCGCCGGAGACCAGCTGGGCCGCCCGGATGAGGATGTGGTCCAGGCCCAGGTACGAGCGCCGCACCTCTTCCATCAGCCCCAGGGCCCGGGCGGTGGGACGCAGGCGGCCCCGGACCCGGTCGAACAGGGGGAAGCCCAGCAGGTGCTCCAGTTCCGCCAGCTCCCGGCTGACGGTGGGCTGGGACGTGCACAGGAGCGCGGCGGCGGCGGTGACCCCCCGGGCGGTCATGACCGCCCGGAACACTTCGATGTGACGATGGGTGACGGGCATATCGGGGGTGAATGGATCGGATCATTAATGCTATTTCCCTGGATCATGCTCCCGCGCCATGCTCTATGCAAGCGGCAGGCAAGCCCATGCTCAAACCCCTGGATACCCACCATCTGGCCCGGCTGGCCGAGCGCTACGGCACGCCGGTGTGGGTCTACGACGCCCAGGTCATCCGGGAGCGCATCCGCCAGCTGCGCGCTTTCGACGTGGTGCGCTTCGCCCAGAAGGCCTGCTCCAACATCCACATCCTGCGCCTCATGCGGGAGCAGGGGGTGCTGGTGGACGCGGTCTCGGCGGGGGAGCTGGAGCGGGCCCTGGCCGCGGGCTACCGGCCCGAGGGGGATCCCCCGGGGGTGGTGCTCACCGCCGACCTGCTGGACGCGGCCGGCCTGCGCCGGGCGGTGGCCCTGGGCGTGGAGGTCTGAAATCATTCAAGGTCGTGTCCGTGAGGGGTGCGGAGAAGGTTTCGCCATAGGTCGCCGTGTTAAGGCTGCCGAAAGGTTCAATAACGGTGTTGACTTGCGATGTGTTGTTGTATTGCGTGTCTGCAAATGCTGCTGAAGAGGCCAGTAGCAGAACCAATAGAAGCGGGGAATCTTTTTCATTTTTCGAACCTGCCGGGGTTAAATATCGTTTTATGCGGAATAGAAGAGACGTGCCTTACTTTTGCAAGTCATCTTCGATCGGGCGACGCTCTTTGCGGCAGGAATTTCAGTTCACCGCGACCAACTTTTCGTTGTTAACTTGGGGAAGCTGAAGAAGCCATCGACAAACTCATCTTCATCGAATGGACATTTGAGAATGAGACA
>CAWFOJ010000124.1:0-35071 GCA_963816585.1 uncultured Holophagaceae bacterium
TGTGAGTTATAAGTTGAAAGCACCAGATTAAAAACCGGAGGAGCCATGAAAACATCCGCACTGATCGCTGCCCTTGCCTTGTCCCTTTCCTACCTGGCCGCCGCGGAGGTGCCCAATTACTGGGTGGGGATCCAAGGTGGCTACGACTGGCAGAACTACGATTCCCGCAACGCCAAGGACAACGGAATCCTGGGCGTGACTGGGGGGTCCTGGTTCACCGATCGGTGGGGCTGGGACCTCTCTATCCTGGGCACCAAGCTCCATGGCAAGAACACCCTCGACGGCTCCAGCGCCGATGAATTCCATGGCCACCTGGCCGCGCTGCTGAACCTCAATCCGGGCGGCACCACCTGGGTCCCATACCTGCGTGCCGGCCTCGGCGGCACCCAGGTGGGCAACCCCTGGTCCTTCGCCAGCGACCCCACCATCCGGTTCAGCTACCACGGCGGACTGGGGGTGCAGATAGTCCCTGCCGAGCACTTCCTGGTGGGCGTGGAGGGCCGCCTGATCCGCATCGAGACCCTCAAGAGCTACAACGAGACCGTGGGCCTGGTGACCTTGGGCTACCGGTGGAGCAAGCCCGCCCCCACCCCGGCTCCGGAACCCGCGCCGGCAGCCGTCCCGCCTCCGCCTCCGCCTCCGCCTCCGGCACCTGAGCCCGCCCCAGTCGCTGTACCCGAGCCCGAACCTACCCCCGCCCCGGTGGAAGTGGCCCCGATGCCCGAGCCCGCATCGGTACCTCCCGCCAAGATCGTGCTGGACGAGGCGGTGCTGCACTTTGCCAACAACAAGGCTGTCTTGTCCCCCGAGGGTGTCGAGGCGGTGCGCCAGGTGGCCCAGACCCTCAAGGGCTTCCCGGGTTCCTATACCCTCAAGGTCAGCGGCTACACCAGCAGCATCGGCAGCGCAGCCCTGAACAAGAGGCTCAGCAAGCAGCGTGCTGATGCGGTGGCCAAGGTCCTGACGGACGAGGGCATTCCCAGCGAGTCCATCCAGACCGCCGGCGAAGGCCCTGCCAACCCCATCGCCGACAACAAGACCAAGGCCGGCCAGGCCAAGAACCGCCGGGTCGAGATCGAAGTGATGGCTCAGGGCGCCGAAGTGGAGAAGAATACCATCGAGACGTCCCCGACCGAATAGTCCCGACTGGGTTTCCCGAAAAGGCGGGCAGGATGCGGAAGTTGATTTCCCGATCAAGGTTGAACTCGGGAATGGCATCCCCTTCTGTTCACCGGCATCCTGCCGAGCATCAAGTCTCCTTTAGAACTTCTCACCTACGGGTTCGAAGTAGGCCTGGGGGTGCATGCAGACCGGGCAAACCTTCGGAGCCGTGGTGCCTTCATGGATGTGGCCGCAATTCCGGCAACGCCAGTAAATCTTTTCCCCGCGCTGGAAGACCGTGCCGTTGACTACATGGTCGTAGAGGCGACGGAACCGGGCTTCGTGCTCTTTCTCCACCTTCGCGACCTGCTCGAAGACCCGCGCAGCTTCCGCGAAACCTTCCTCCCGGGCCACCTGGGCGAATTGGGGGTAGAGCTCACCCCACTCCTCGGCCTCTCCCTCGTAGGCCGCCTTCAGTTGGGCGGCCGTGTCGCCGGCAACCGCTGGGTAGGAAGCCACGATCTCGATCATGGACGACGAGAGGGGCTCCAATTGCTTGAAGAAGAGCTTGGCGTGCTCCTTCTCGTTTTCGGCCGTCTCCATGAAGATGGCGGCCACATGCTCAAGGCCTTCTTTCCGGGCGATGGATGCCGCAAACGTGTATCGGTTCCGCGCCTGGCTCTCCCCGGCGAAAGCTTTTAGCAAGTTCTGCGCCGTCTGGCTGTTCTTGAATTCCACGGGATCCTCCTTGAAAGTGTTTTTTCACACCCAGCCTGCCGTCTCGTCGCAAGGCCCGCTTCCCTGGAGGAGCAGCCACACCTCAGTGCCGACAATGGGAATGATTTATAAAATTGTAGCATGCCCGCAAGCGAAATCCCCTTGGGCGCGCAGCCCCGCTTGCTTGCAAGCGGAGTCAAGCCCGGCGTGCCGGTCTCTCCCCACGGACCACCAGGACATTGCAGGGGGCGCGCTCGGCCACCTGAGATGCGGTTCTCCCAAAATCGGTCCCGAACAGCTTGCTGGACTGGCCCATGGGATAGGCGTAGGCGCCTCGGCAGTTGAGGGGAGCCAGGGTGAAAGGTCCAATTCCCACCCTGGAAGGGGAATCCGAATTTTGGCAGGTGAACGCGCGCGGATGAGCAAGGTTTTCGCCGCACCGAGGGCAGACCCCCTTGCCGATGCAGTCCGGGCAATCTGAAATGCTTATCGTGGAGGAAGGATCAAGGACAACACCCTGCCCGTGGCAAGTCTTGCAAGGTGATCCCCTCCAATCAGCATCCATGGAGCCCTCCATGGGTGGAATCAGCTCTGCATTTTATCTCCGCGTCTGGTAGCGGCAGCAGGGGCCTGCTGGCGGTGCCATTGGGCCTGCTGCTGGCTCGCCTGTTGGGGTGAAAAGGGGCCGGATGGAAATTCCCAGAGTATCCACAGAGCATCTTCCAGGTGCTCCCATTCCTTTCCATGCCGACAAAAGACAACCCCCGCTTATTATTTGCGGGGGTTTTTTCTGGTGCCCAGAGACGGATTTGAACCGCCGACACATGGATTTTCAGTCCATTGCTCTACCAACTGAGCTATCTGGGCCAAGGGCTCCATGCTACCAGGGCGATTCGCATTTTCAAGTGCGCAGTCGGACGGGCTCGGGCATTCTATTAGATTCGGAGTCATCGGCATGGTTTCCCATAGCAAAGACAAGATCATCCAGGTGCAAAAACCCGCCCAGAGCCTGCAGGCGTTCCAGAAGCAGGTGGCCTCGGGGCAGGACGTGCGGGTGGGGTACCTGAAGCCGCTGCTCATCGGCGCCGGGATAGCGGTGGTGGTCGTGGGCGGTTTCTTCGCCATCCAGGCGGTGCGGGCCGGTGCCCGGGAGAAGCACCAGGAAGCGGTGGCCAACCTGCTGGGGGAACTGGGCATCACGCCGGGCGCCAGCAACGCGCCGCCACCCGCTGACCTTGAGCAGCGCATGCGGGACCGGCTGCCGCGCCTGGAAAGCCTGGCGCGCAGCGCGCCCGCCGGGGACCGGTCGGTACACCGAAGGGCTGCTGTCCACCTGGCGCACGGAACTGGGGGTGCCGGGGGGCACGGCGCCCGCCGCCCCCACGGACGCCTGGGGCAGGCTGCGCCTGGCCCAGAAGCAGGTGGCCCTGGGGCAGGGGCCGGAGGCCGGCGCCACCCTGGCTCCCCTGCGGGGCTCGGCCGGCCCCGACCAGGACTGGGCGGCCACCTACTGGTCCACCCTGCTGGACGCGGACCGGCTGCAGGGCAACCGGGGCCAGGCCTGGAAGGACCTGGCGGAATACAAGGCCCGGTTCAAGGGCCAGGCGGACCCCGGCCTGGACCGGCTGATGGCCGGGACCTGATGGGCCGTGCCCGCCCGGACGAGGACGCGCCATGCGCATGTACGACCTCATCTACACCAAGAAGACCGGCGGGCGCCTGAGCGATGGGGAGATCGCCTCCTGGGTGCAGGGGGTGACCGCGGGGACCGTGCCGGACGAGCAGAGCGCGGCACTGCTCATGGCCATCTGCTGGCGGGGCATGGACACCCGCGAGACCCTGGCCCTCACCCTGGCCATGCGGGACTCGGGCGCGCGCATGGACCTTTCCGGGGTGCCCGGAGTGAAGGTGGACAAGCACTCCACCGGCGGCGTGGGGGACAAGACCACCCTGATCCTGGGGCCGGCGGTGGCTTCCTGCGGGGTGCCCTGCGCCATGTTCAGCGGGCGGGGCCTGGGCCACACCGGAGGCACGGTGGACAAGTACGCGGCCATCCCGGGGCTGCGGGTGGTCCTGGACCCTGATGCGTTCCGGGCCAGCCTGCGCGCCACCGGGTTCGGCAACAGCGCCCAGTCCGCGGACATCTGCCCGGCGGACCGCAAGCTCTACGCCCTTCGGGACGTGACCGCCACGGTGGAGTCCATCCCCCTCATCACCGCCAGCATCATGGCCAAGAAGCTGGCCGGAGGCGCCGACGCCCTGGTGCTGGACGTGAAATGCGGCGACGGCGCCTTCATGAAGTCCCTGGATGACGCCCGGACCCTGGCCCGGACCATGGTGGCCGTGGGACGGGCCTACGGCCTGCGGGTCAAGGCCCTCGTCACCCGCATGGAAGAGCCCCTGGGCTGGGCCATCGGCAATGCCCTGGAGGTCATGGAGGCGGTGGAGATCCTGAAGGGATGGCACGGGGATTCACCCCTGGCCCGGATGAGCTTCCGCCTGGCGGCGGAGATGCTGGTCCTGGGCGGCGCTGCGGCCACCCTTCCGGCGGCCGAGGCCCGGGTGGCGGCGGCGGTGGCCGGGGGTGACGCCATGCGCACGTTCCGTGCCTGGGTGGCGGCCAACGGGGGCGACCCGGTGGCCCTGGACGATTTCAGCCTGCTGCCGGGCAGCCGGCGCACCGTGGCGGTTCTGGCCCCGCAGGATGGCTATGTGCAAGGCATCCGGGGACGCGACCTGGGGGTGCTGGCCATGGAACTGGGGGCGGGACGGCGCAGCCAGGACGACGTGCTGGACCCGGGCGTGGGCATCCGGGTGGAAGTGCGGGTGGGGCAGAAGGTGGAAGCGGGCCAGAAGCTGCTCACCCTGGACTGCAACGACCGGGAGCCCGGGCCCCTGCCGGCGGGCTGGATCACCCTGGGCCCGGAGCCCCGGGAATGCCCGCCCTGGCTGCTGGAGAGCCTCGACTAACACAGTAGGATTGAAGCCGAGGTGTTGCATGGCCCAGGATTTCCAGACCTTCCTCAAGAAATTGGAAGCGAGCGGCGACCTGAAGCGGGTGGCCGTGGACGTGGATCCGTTCCTGGAGGCCGGGGCCATCGCGGACCGAATGGCCAAGCAGCCGGGTGGGGGCCAGGCCCTGCGCTTCGACCGGATCAAGGGTGCCACCATGCCGGTGGTGATGAACGTGTTCGGCAGCGCCCGGCGCATGGCCATGGCCCTGGGGGTGGACCAGGACCCGGCCGGCCTGGACGCGGTGGCGGCCCGCATCGAGAACCTGCTCCAGGAAGCCATGCCCAAACCGGGCGCCGGGCTGCTGGAAAAGCTCAGCAAGCTGCCGCTCCTGGTGGAGGTGGGGGGGTGGATGCCCAGGACCGTGCGCCGGGGCCTGTGCCAGGAAGTGGTCTGGCGCGGCGCCGAGGCGCGCCTCTCCCGCCTGCCGGTGCTCACCACCTGGCCCGAGGACGGCGGGCCCTTCATCACCCTGGGCCTCAGCCACGTGCGCTTCCGCAGCGGGCAGCGGAACATGGGCCTGTACCGCCTGCAGGTCTACGACGACCACACCCTGGGCTTCCATGCCCAGCTGCACCACGACGGGGCCCGGGCCCGCCACGGCTATGCCCCCGGGGAGCGCATGCCGGTGGCGGTGAGCTTCGGCGGCGATCCGGCCCTCACCTACGCCGCCACCGCACCCCTGCCGCCCTTCATCTCGGAGATCCTGTTCACCGGCTTCCTGCGCGGGGAAGGGGTGGAGATGGTGCGCTGCGTCAGCAACGACCTGGAGGTTCCGGCCGACTCGGAGCTGGTCATCGAGGGCTGGGTGGACCCGGGAGAACTGCGCCGGGAGGGGCCGTTCGGGGACCACACCGGCTACTACTCCCTGGCGGACGACTACCCGGTCCTGCACGTGGAGGCCATCACCCACCGCAAGGATCCGGTCTATCCCGCCACCATCGTCGGCCGGCCACCCCAGGAGGACGCCTACCTGGGCCTGGCCACCGAGCGCATCTTCCTGCCCCTGCTGCGCATGGTCCTGCCGGAGGTGGTGGACATGCACCTGCCCCCGGCGGGCGGCTTCCACAACCTGGTGATCGTGGCCATCCGCAAGGCCTTCCCGGGCCATGCCCAGAAGGTCATGAACGCCATCTGGGGCACCGGCCAGATGATGTTCAGCAAGGCCATCGTGGTGGTGGACCAGGACATCGACCCCCACGACCTGCAGGAGGTGCTGTTCCGGGTCACCAGCAACGTGGACCCGCGCCGGGACCTGCTGGTCACCGACGGGCCCCTGGACGTGCTGGACCACAGCAGCGACCGGTTCGCCTTCGGCAGCAAGGTGGGCATCGACGCCACCCGCAAGAGCCGCCAGTTGGACGCCTTCCCCCGGGAGTGGCCCCGGGACCTGGTGTTCCCGGACCCGATCCTGGAACGGATCAGCAGCCGCTGGAAGGAATATGGTCTATAGAGGGTGTTCCACGTGGAACAGCCGGCTCACTGGATGTCCGTCACCTGGCCGTTCTGGTAGGTGACCTTGAAGCTGGGGTAGACCTCGATCTGCTTGGCCCCCATGTCGGCGGACTGTCTGGGGGTGCCCAGGATCCGGTGCACGTCATCCGGCGTCATGCCCAGGGCAACGGTCTGGGGCGAGGTGGCCGCAGTGCCCGGAGCGGCGCCCTGGGCCAGCATCCCCTGTCCGGACTGGCTGGCCTGGGCGGCGGTCTGGCTCAACTCCGCGGCGGCGTTGGGGTCCGGCTGCACTCCGCCCAGGTAGGGCGCGTTGCTCATGCCAAGGTTCTGGGGCGGAACGGCCGGCAGTCCGTTCTGTCCCTGCTGGGTCTGGAGGGTCTGCATGCCCTGGTCCAGGATGGCCATCATATGGTTCTGCATTTCCTGCAGGTCCTGGAGGCCCACCGACACCATGCTGCCCGTGGGCACGCCCGGGGTGCGGCTGGCCAGCACCGACACGTTGGCGTAGCTGGAGTTGGGGGCCGGCGCGCCCTTGAGCTGGAGCACGTCCCCTTCGGTGAGGAAGTACTCCTGCCCGTTCAGGTAGGCCGGCACTCCGGCATACACCATGAAGATCCGCGACACATTGTCGCTGAACAGGGGCGGCGCCCCGCTCGGGGCCGGGAGGATGCCCTGGCTCGCCCCCTGCTGCTGGGCCTGCTCATCCTGGATCTGCCGGCGCACCTCGTCGGCGATGGCCTGCTGCACGGCCGGGCTCATTTCCGTCGGGGCGGGCGGGGGCGGCGGGGCGGCGCAGTCCTGACGATTCTCGGTACGCCTCCTCGAAGGTGACGGCCAGGCAGAAGTCCGCGAGCCAGAACACCGGACTCGCGTAGTACCGGTACGGGTGCCAGTAGCCCCGGCACTGGTAGAACCACGGCGAGCCGCCCCAGCCCCACCCGTAGTAGACCGGCTGGCGCCAGGGCTGATAGGACCAGGCGTAGAACCCGGGCCGGTAGAAGCGGGAGGGCTGGTAAACCTGGTAGGTGGCCCCATGGTACGGCCAGGGGCGGTAGACGAGGGCGACGGTGGTGCCCCTGGACACGTAGGTGCGCTGCACGAACACCTGGCCCTGGACGGTCAGGGGACGCTGGACGTAGCCCACCCTCCCGCCGGGGCTGGCCACCAGCACCCGGCCGTCGGGGTGCGCCACTTCCACGCGGCGCAGGCCGTCGGGCGCGTAATGGATCACCGCCCCGTTGGGGGTGCGCACTTCCCGCACCACGCCGCCCGGTCCCCGGTGGATCTCACCACCACCCAGGGGACGGGTGATGGTCACGGGCGGCGGGGCCACCCGGGGCGGAGGGGCGGCACTGGGGCCGGGCGCCGGCCTCTGGGGGTTGCCGGAGGGGCGGGGGGAGGGATTGGCCGGCGCCCCATGCCCGGGGGCGGGCTGGGCCTGCCGGGAGGCCTTCGGCTGCTGCGGCGCGCGCTTTGTTTCCGGGGCAGGCTCGGATGCCTGGGTCGAGGCAGGCCTTTGCCGGGCCGGCTCTTCCCGCGGAGCCTCCCGCGGGGCCTCCCGGGACGGTTCTTCCCGAGGCCGCTCCTGGCCCTGGGCACCGGCGGGCCAGCCCACCACCAGGGCCAAAGCCAATCCCATTCCGCCCGTGATGGCGGTATTACGCTTGCACCGGGGAATCAAGGGTCCCTCCATGGGTCACGGATCGGGGCAACTGACCCCTGGTCACGCTCGTAGGTTTATACCAGCGGCCCATTCCGTCAACATCCGGACCAGCACGTTGCCCGCCACCACCCGGCGGTAATGGGCGGTGGAGCGGATGTCGTCGATGGGGCTCATGTCGCCCATGAGCGCTTCCCGGGCGGCGGCCAGGGGCAGGGCGTCCAGGGGCCGGCCCAGGATGGCCGCCTCGGCGCCCCGGGCCCGGCAGGGCACCGGGGCCACGCTGCCCAGGCCCACCCGGAACTCCCGCACGATCCCGTCCTCCACCCGGGCGAAGGCGGCCAGGCAGACCTTGGACACCGCCTGGGCCGCCCGGGTGCCCACCTTGCGGAAGAAATGGTACCCGGGCCCGGGCCAGGGCACCCTGACCCGGGTGAGCAGCTCGTCCGGAGCCATGACCGTGCGCTTGTAGCCGGTATGGAAGGCCTCGTACGGCACCCACCGGGCGCCCCGCACGGAGGTGAGCTCCACCTGGGCGCCGTACGCCAGCAGGCTGGGGGGAGTGTCGGCGGCGGGGCTGCCGTTCACCAGGTTGCCGCCCAGGGTGCCCCGGTTCTGGATGGCCAACGCCCCGGTGACCAGGGCGCTCTGCACCAGGTTGGGCAGGTGCCGCTGCACGTGCGGATGGCTGCGCACCTGGGTGTAGGTGGCCAGGGCGCCCAGGGTGATGCCCCGGGGGTCCGGCTCCAGGGCGCGCAGGGCCTCCAGGCGGTGCAGGCTCAGGAACCGGGCATCCGGCAGGCGCCCGGCGGCGAAGGGCACCATGAGGTCGGTGCCTCCGGCCAGGGGCCGCCAGGTCCCGGGCTCCCGGCTGAGCAGGTCCAGGGCCTCGTCCAGGGACTCCGGCACGGTCACTTGGCAGCTGGGGACGTCGCCTCTCATGGGCGTTCCTCCGGACCGGGCCCCTCCTGGGCGGCGGCCGCCAGCACCGCATCCACGATCTTCACGTAGCCGGTGCACCGGCAGATGTTCCCCGCCAGCCCGGCGCGCACCGCCGCTTCGTCCGGATGGGGGCAGCGGCCCAGCAGGTCGGTGGCCGCCAGCACCATGCCCGGGGTGCAGAAGCCGCACTGGGCCCCGTTGCAGGCCAGGAAGGAGCGCTGCAGCGGGTTCAGCTCCCCGTCCCGGTCCAGCCCCTCGATGGTGACGAGGCTCTGGCCCTGGGCCTGGACGGCCGGCACCAGGCAGCTGTTCACCAGCTGGCCGCCCAGGAGCACCGAGCAGGCGCCGCACTCCCCCTCGCCGCAGCCTTCCTTGGTGCCGGTGAGGCCCAGGTCCTCCCGCAGCACGTCCAGGAGCCGGGCCATGGGATGGACCTCCAGCGAGCGGGGCGTCCCGTTCACGGTCAGATCGAGCCGGATCCTGGAGCCTATCTCGATACGGGAGCGGGCCGGGAGCACGGCCATCCGCGTCCCCAGCCGCGTCAGCCTCCCGCAGCGTATGACCCGGTACGCCTTGGTCGCCTTCCTTGCTGGGGACACGGCTGACCGCACTCCCAGCCCGCTCCCGTATCGAGATAGGCCCTTAGCCATGGTCTGCCTCCACCGCCGCCAGGAGCCGCTCGGGGGTCATGGGCACCTCCCGCAGCCCCTGGAGCCCCAGGGCGTTCTCCACGGCCGCCAGCACCGCCGGGGCCGGTCCGTCCATGGGCAGTTCCCCCAGCCCCTTGGCCCCGCCGGGACCCAGGGCATAGGGGTTGTTCTCTTCGAACTGCACCCGGATCCGGGGCAGGTCCTGGGCGGTGGCGACGATGTAGTTGGTCATCTGGTTGTTGACCATGCGCCCCCGGTCCCACTCCACCTTCTCCCACAGGGCCCAGCCGATGCCCTGGGCGACCCCGCCCTCGATCTGCCCCGCCGCCAGCACCGGGTTGATCACCCGGCCCACCTCCTGGCGGGCCACGAAATCCTCCACCGCCACCTCCCAGGTGACCGTGTCCACCGCCACCTGCGCCGCGTAGCACGCCCAGGCGAAGGTGGGGTAGGCGTCCCCCCGGTAGGCGGCCTCGTCCCAGACCAGGTTGGCGGGCTGCTGGTACTCCGCGTAGCAGGTGAGGCCTCCGGTGCGGGCGTGGGCCCGGCGCACCGCCTCCTGGAATGCCTGGCCATCGTAGGGCTCCCGCAGGTGGCCGCCCTGGACGAGCATCTGCTTCAGGCCCCGGGCGGCGTCCTGCACCAGCTTGCCCACCACCATGGTGCTGCGGGAGGCCACGGTGGGCCCGCTGTTGGGCACCACCCGGGTGTCCGGGTCGGCCATGCGCACCAGGGCGGCGGGGATGCCCAGGGCCTCGCAGACGATCTGGGTGAACACGGTGCCCTTGCCCTGGCCCATTTCCGTGGAGGCCGCCAGCACCTGCACCCGCCCGTCCGGGAGCGTCCTGGCCCCGGTCACCGAGGCCAGGCGCTTCTCCCCGGAGCCGGTGAAGCCGCAGCCGTGCATGAACACCGAGAAGCCCACCCCCCGCTTCACCGGCCCGGGGCCGGCGTTGAGGGACGGGAAGGCGGCCCGCTTCTCCGGGTAGCCCAGGTCCGCCAGGGCCCGGTCCATGAGCCCTTCCAGGTCCAGGGCCTCCGTGACCCGCTGCCCGGTGGCCATGAGGTCCCCCAGCTTGAGCAGGTTGATGCGCCGCAGGTGCACCGGGTCCAGGCCCAGGCGGGCGGCGGCCAGGTCCATGTGGCGCTCGATGGCGAACAGGCTCTGGGGCGCCCCGAAGCCCCGGAAGGCGCCGTTGGGCGGGGTGTTGGTGGCCACCGCCCGGGCGCGGATGCGCACGTTGGGGCAGCGGTACGGCCCCAGGGCATGGATGGCCCCCCGGCTGAGCACCACCGGGGAGAGGGTGGTGTAGGCGCCGGCGTCCAGCAGGAAGTCCGTCTCCATGGCCAGCAGCCGGCCCTGGGCGTCGAAGGCGGTGCGCAGGCGGCTGCGGGAGGGGTGGCGCTTGGTGGTGCAGGCCATGTCCTCGTCCCGGTCGTACAGGATGGTCACCGGCCGCCCGGCCTTCCAGGCCAGCAGGGCCGCGTGCCCGGCGATGATGGACGGGTAGTCATCCTTGCCCCCGAAGGCTCCGCCGGTCTCCATCTGCAGCACCCGCACCCGGTCGCCGGGCAGGCGGAACAGGTCGGCGAGGGCCGTGTGCACGTAGTAGGGGCACTGGAGGGACCCCCGCACCATGACGCTCGGCTGGTCCCCGTCCCAGGTCACTTCGGCGGTCATGCCGTTGGTCTCGATGTACAGCTGCTCCTGGGCGCCGGTAAGGTATTCCCCGGCCACCACGTGGGCCGCCTGGGCCCATACCGGATCCGGGTCCCCCTTCTCGATGAGGATGTCCTTGAACACGTTGTTCCGGCCCCCCACGTGCCGGGCGCAGGCCAGGGACTCGTCCAGGTCCAGCACCGGGGGGAGTTCCTCCACCTCCACGGTCACCGCCCGCCGGGCCCGCTCCAGCAGGCACCGGTCCGGGTGGGCCAGGAGCACGATGGGCTCCTCGGCGTGGTTGATGAAATCCTCTGCCAGGAACGGCTGATCGGGCTCGATGGACTTCACCCGGTTGCACCAGCCCATGGCCCGCAGGTCCCCGGCGGTGACGATGGTGAACGTTTCCCAGGGCAGCCCGGGCTCGAAGCGCACGGCGCGGATCCGCCCGCACGGCACCCCGGACCGCACGGTGGCCCCCCAGATGCGCCCGGGCAGGGCCTGGTCCCCTACATAGACGGCCTTCCCGGTGAGCTTTTCCGGCCCTTCTGTGCGCGCCACCGACCTGCCGATGCCATCCAGTGCCATGTCCAGGGCCCGTCCCATGAAAAGAGAGTGGCCCATGATCTCAGGGCTTTATGAGATTGACAATTATTCTCGACAACCCTTTTTCAGGAGGTCTGGGGTTCCACCACGATGGCCGGCTGGGGGGTGGGGCAGGCGAAGGTGCACAGGCCGCAGCCGGTGCAGAAGGCCTCCGAAACCTGGGGATGGGCGGGGCCGTCCGGGTTCGGCTCGCCCATGCGGATGGCCACCCCCGGATACGGGCAGCGGTCCACGCAGGTGCGGCACTCCTGGGCCGGGCGGTCCTCCCGGGCGTAGGTCAGGCACAGGGTCCGCTTGACCCTCGCGGTGCCCATGCGCACCGCCGGCGGACCTTCCAGGTCCCGCCCGGCGTCCCGGCGCTTGGGCCACACCAGGGCCCCCTCCGGGCAGGCGGTGACGCAGGGGAGGTTGGTGCACAGGAAGCAGGGCATGATGCGGGGGTCCACCACCGGCGTGCCCGCCGCCAGCACCGCCTGGGGCCCGGCCTTGAAGATGGAGCCCTGGGGGCAGGCCCGGACGCACTTGTCGCACCGGGTGCAGGCCACCAGGAAGTCGAACTCGTCCAGGGCTCCGGGGGGGCGCAGGAGCTTGGGACCGGTCCCGGTGATCACCTCCTCCACCCGCTCCGCCAGGAATCCGGCCACCAGGGTGCCCAGGGCCTTGAAGAAATCGCCGCGGCCGTGGGGCTCGTCCAGCTTGCTCATGGCGTCACAGGGCCAGCAGGCGCAGGGTGGGCATCAGCACCCCCCACAGGATGGGATCGAAGCCCAGGGTGAGGATGGCGGACCGCCCCTCCTCCGCGGGGGCGAAGTGGGCCAGCAGGGAGGCGTTCACCGCCACTTCCCGGGAGGTGGGCGGGTGGTCCCGCCATTCCGTCCCCAGGGGCGCCTCCAGGCGGGCCAGGGCCCGGCCTTCGGCCGCCCGCAGGTGCAGCACCAGCAGGTCCCCGTGGAAGGCCGGGACCCGCACGGTGATCAGCCGCCCCCGGGGCGCCTGGGGCACCACCTCGAAGCCGGCCCGGTAGCCCAGGGGTCCGGTGTCCGGATCCTCGCCCTTGAGGATGGCCACGGTCTGCGCCATGAGCCCGGCCACCCCCCGGTCCCCCAGGCAGGCCACCGACTGCAGGTGGGTGCCCGCCACCTCCCCGATGCCTTCCACCAGGCGGGGCAGGGTGGCCAGCACCTGTTCCAGGGCCGGCCGCCCGCGCAGGCGTGCATGGCCCTTGGGCCAGGGGCCGGCCAGGGGCATCGGCTCCAGGGCCGGGTCCGGGACGGAGCGCAGGTCCAGGATCCGGCCCGGGAAGGCGTCCAGCAGCCCGGCGGCTACCGGGGTCTCGGCCAGGATCACCAGGTCCAGGCCTTCCAGCAAGGCCGGTTCGGGGGCGAACACCACCACGTCGCCATCCTCCTCCTCCGGGGTGGCGGGCCCGGCGGTCAGGGGCAGCACCGAGCAGTCGCGGGTTTCCAGGGCCTGGGTCAATTCCCGGCCGACCATGGAACCGGCACCGAGGACAGCCAACTTCAGCATGGATCCACCTGATCAGAAAGTTCGTTCACAAGGGGCGGAATCATACCCGAACCTCGGCTTGCGCGCCCGTTGAATGGCCGTCCAGGGCCGCGGCCACCGGCCCGTCCAGGAACCGCCGCACCTGGTCGGCCGCGCACCCGGTGAAGCGCACCGGGTCCAGCAGGGCCGCCAGTTCGGCCTCGTCCATGGCCCAGGCGGGGTCCTGCGCCAGCAGCCGGAGCAGCTCGTTGGGCCGGCCCTGCTCCTTGATGCGCCGGCCCGCCTCCAGGGCCGCGGCCCGGAACCGCTCGTGCAGGTCCTGGCGGTCGCCGCCCCGCTTCACCGCCTCCATGAGCAGCACTTCCGCCGCCATGAAGGGCAGTTCCGCCCGCAGGCGGGCTTCGATCATCCTCGGGTAGACCACCAGGCCGGAGGCCACGTTGCGGTAGAGCACCAGGATGGCGTCCACGGCCATGAGCCCCTGGGCCACCGTGAGCCGGCGGTGGGCCGAGTCGTCCAGGGTGCGCTCCAGCCACTGGGTGGCGCTGGTCTGGTAGCTGCTGGGCAGGAGCCCCAGGGCGAACCGGGCCAGGGAATTGATGCGCTCGCTGCGCATGGGGTTGCGCTTGTAGGGCATGGCCGAGGAGCCCACCTGCTTGGTCTCGAACGGCTCCTCCACTTCCTTCAGGTGCTGGAGCAGGCGCAGGTCGCAGGCGAACTTGGAAGCGGAGGCGGCGAGGCCGCACAGCACCTGGCCGATCCGGTCCTCCAGCTTGCGGGTGGCGGTCTGGCCGGCCACCGGGATGGCCGGAACCCCCACCTTGGCGCAGAAACGGGCCTCCAGGGCCTCCACCTTGGCTCCGTCGCCGTCGAACAACTCCAGGAAGCTGGCCTGGGTCCCGGTGGTGCCCTTGATCCCCCGCACCGGGGTGGTGGCCAGGAGGTGGTCCAGGTCCTCAAGGTCCAGGAGCAGATCCTGGATCCACAAGGTGGCCCGCTTGCCCACGGTGGTGGGCTGGGCCGGCTGGAAGTGGGTGAACCCCAGGCAGGGCTGGTCCCGCCACCGTTCGGCGAAGGCACCCAGGGCGGCCACCACATCCAGCAGACGGCCGCGCAGGAGCCCAAGCGCCTCCCGGCAGATGAGCAGATCCCCGTTGTCCGTGACGAAGCAGCTGGTGGCGCCCAGGTGGATGATGGGGCGGGCGGCGGGCGCCTGGTCGCCCCAGGCGTGGATGGCCGCCATCACGTCGTGGCGCAGCTCCGCCTCCCGGCGTTCGATGGCCTCCAGGTCCACGTCGTCCTGGGTCTCCCGCAGCTGGGCCAGCTGCTCCGGGGTGATGGGCAGGCCCAGCTCCGCCTCGCTTTCCGCCAGGGCCACCCACAGCCGGCGCCACACCCGCATGCGGTAGAGGGGGGAGAGCAGGCGGACCATGGCCTTGGAGGCGTAACGGGCGGCCAGGGGATGCTCGAAACGTTCCAGGTCAGGCGCGTCGCTGGGGGGAAGGATGGTCATGGGGCACCTAGCTACCTCAGTTTGGCAGATCCGCCGGCCACCCTGGGGGGCTGTTCCACGTGGAACGGAAGTCACGTCCCCCGGCGAAAGAGACGGTTTTGGCGGTACCCGCCGGTGGCCGCCATGAGAAGATTTGCGTAAAGGAGTTCATGATGGAGTAGGTACGAAGCATTGCGCAACGCGGATCCGGCGGTGTACCAGGCGTTCGAACTGGAGCTGGCGCGCCAGCGCCAGAACCTCGAGATGATCGCCTCGGAGAACTACGCGTCCGCGGCCGTCATGACCGCCATGGGCAGCCTTCTCACCAACAAGTACGCCGAGGGCTACCCGGGCCGCCGCTACTACGGCGGCTGCGTGAACGTGGACACGGTGGAAGAGCCTGGCCCGCACCCGGGCCAAGCAGCTGTTCGGCGCCGACCACGCCAACGTCCAGCCCCACAGCGGGGCCCAGGCCAACATGGCGGTGTACTTCGCCGTGCTCAAGCCCGGGGACACGGTGCTGGGCCTGGACCTGGCCCACGGCGGCCACCTCACCCACGGCCACCCCCTCAACAGCTCCGGCATCCTGTACAAGTTCATCGGCTACCACGTGGCCCGGGACACGGAGCGGGTGGACATGGACGAAGTGCGCCGCCTGGCCCGGGACCACCAGCCCAAGCTCATCGTGGTGGGCGCCTCGGCCTACCCCCGCACCTTCGACTTCCCGGCCTTCCGGGCCATCGCCGACGAGGTGGGCGCGCTCATGATGGTCGACATGGCCCACATCGCCGGGCTGGTGGCCACCGGCCACCATCCCAGCCCGGTGCCCTACGCCGACTTCGTCACCACCACCACCCACAAGACCCTGCGCGGCCCCCGGGGCGGCATGATCCTGTGCAGGGAGAAGTACGCCAAGGACCTGGACCGGGCCCTGTTCCCCGGCATCCAGGGCGGCCCGCTCATGCACGTCATCGCGGCCAAGGCGGTGGCCCTGGGCGAGGCCCTCAAGCCGGAGTTCAAGGTCTACCAGGAGCAGGTGGTGCGCAACGCCGCCACCCTGGCCAAGGCCCTGGCCGGCAAGGGCTGGCGCATCGTCTCCGGGGGCACGGACAACCACCTGATGCTGGTGGACGTGTTCCAGCAGGGGATCATGGGCAACGAGGCCGAGAAGACCCTGGACCTGGCCGGCATCACCGTCAACAAGAACGGCATCCCCTTCGACCCCAACCCGCCCCTCAAGCCCTCGGGCATCCGGGTGGGCTCCCCCGCCGTCACCACCCGGGGCATGAAGGAAGCGGAAATGCAGCTCATCGCCGGGTGGATGGACCACGCCCTGCGCAACCGCGCCGACGAGGCCGCCGTGGCCAAGGTGCGGGACGAGGTGTTCGCCCTCACCAGCCGGTTCCCCATCCCGGAATAACCAGGCCGGAGCCCCGGAGGGCGCCATGGAAGCCGACGGGCTGTTCGTCTACGGCACCCTCCGGGAGGGCGGCGCCTGCCACTCCTGGCTGCAGCGCACCGCCCCCCTCGGCCGCACCCTGGCCTGGGCGCCCGGGCGCTTGTTCCACCTTCCCGGCGCCGGCTACCCGGCCCTGGTGCCCGGGCCGGAACCGGAGGCGCCATGGCCAGGGCCCGGCTGGGTGGCGGGGGAGTTCGTGGGGTACGAGGACGAGATGGCGCTGGCGGGCGCCCTGGCGGACCTGGACCAGCTGGAGGATGTGGACGGGGGCCTGTTCCAGCGCCGGATCCTGCCGGTGCGGCTGGATTCCGGGCACCGCTACGGGGCCTGGGCCTACGTGTTCCCGGAGGACCGCCTGGCCCGCCTGGAGCGGGAGGCGGTGGAACTGCCCGGAGGGGATTGGCGTCCGTACCTGGGTTGAGCCTGGCGGAGCAACGCTGGATACTTTTTATACAGTTTCTATAAAAATGCCCAATCATGCCCCGGGCCAGCGGGTATTTCTTGGCAACACAGGCTATTAAAAATTCAGACAAGCATTCCGCCTGCCCGTACCTTTGCAGACAACGAGTCCACCTATGCACCCAAGCCCCGTTAAGTCCCGCGGATACTCCCTTATCGAACTTCTGCTCGTGCTGATCATCGTCGCGATCCTGGCCGTGGCCGGGGTGGTGATGATCCGGCCCCGCCGTTCCGATTCGGTGCGGTCGATCATGGCCGAGCTCGAAGGGGTCATCGTCAACACCCAGAATTCGGCCTCCATTTCCACCCGGGACATCTACCTCACCACCCAGGGGGACTGGATCGCGGGCACGCTGTACATGGACGGGCGTCCCCTGCTGCCCACGGTGGCCAGCCCTCCGGGCACCGGCGACTTGACCAATGCGGCGAACCGCGTGGGTTCGCCGGCGGAGGTGTTCCATTCCCTCTACACCGCCAAGAACTCGGACCACCTGAACGCCGGGGTCGACACCACCGGCACGTGGTACACCGTGGCCCTGGGCAGCGCGCCCGACCTGGCCACCCTGCCCCCGTTCTCCGCCTCCACGAGCCTGCTGACCGCCCTGCACAACCCCCTTTTCATCGCCAACAACGCCGTCAACGACGTCGTGTTCAACGGCATCAGCCGGCAGTTCAACACCGGCTTCGCCATCGTGGTGGTGGGACTGGCCGGTGGCTCGGCCGTACCCAACGGGCCCATCGGGGTCCTGGTGGTCCCGGCCCAGAGCGGGGAAGTCTTCAAGTACCTTCAAACCCAATGGGAGCACGCAATGGGGGCGGATGTGAAACCAGCCCGGAACCCCGTCCAGCCGCACCGTCCTGACGCCGGCTTCAGCATGGTGGAAGTCCTGGTGGCCGCGTTCATCCTGTCCATCGGCGTCCTGGGCCTGGCGCTGCTCCAGGCCTACACCATCCGGGGCCAGGCCACCTCCGGGAGCCGGACCGTGGCGCTCCAGCTGGGCCTGCGGGTGCTGGACCAGGCGGAAATGATCGGGCGGAACAGCGTCACCTGCGCCCGCACGAGCGCCGCCATCCCGGCCGCGAACCCCAACTATTTCGCCACGACGCCGGTCACCGCCTACTTCACCAATACCGGCCAGCCCCTGGCCGCCGCCGCGGGCTCCACCTTCCTGGCCACCGCCACGGCGGTGACCGCCGCGGCCGGGGCCCCCGGGGTGGTGGCCCCGGTCCCCAAGCTGGGCGGCACCGCCCAGATCACCGTCACCGTCACCTGGACGGAATCCAAGACCAGCGCCGGCGCCGCCATCTCCCACACCGTTTCCCTCGTCCGGTTGATCACCTATGCCACGTCCTGAGCCATCCCCGCGCCCCACCCAGTCCGGGTTCTCCCTGGTCGAGCTCCTGATCGCCGTGCTCTTCATGGGCATCCTCATGGCCGGCCTCGCCAACGTGTTCAAGGCCAGCCTCGGCTATTCCATCGCCAGCACCGAGAAGACCTCCAGCCTGCGGCAGAACCGCCTGGCGCTGGAGGAAATGTTCCAGGACCTGAACCTGGCGGGGCTGACGCCTTCCGCGCTGTTCGGCCCTCCCGCCGGCCTGGCTTCCTGGCCCGCCACCTGCAGCCCGACCAGCGCCAATCCGCCGCCGTTCTGCATCCTTCCCAACCAGGCCTACGCCAATACGAACGTGCCTGGCGCCCAGACCGCCGTCAACGGGGGCCAGTACGTCCAGGCGGTGGGCGACCAGCTGTTCCTCTACTACGACCAGATCCTGCCCTACACCAGCACCGCCGGCGCCGCGCTGCTGAACTCGTCCCAGGACGTGGCCAACAACGCGACCCTGGCCACCGCCCTCTCGGCCGCCGGAACCCTGCAGCTGAACTTCACGGACTCGACCCAGATGGCCTCGGCCGCGAACGACTTCACCACCTCCAGCGCCAATGGCCAGGCCATGGTGCTGATGCCGCGGGCCGTGAGCCAGCCGCTGACCGTCACCGCCCTCAGCAGCACCGGGCTGGCCACCTTCTCCACCGGCTCCACCAACGCCCACGGTGTGCCCTCCGGGTCGGTGGTCGACCTGATCATCCCGGCCATCTACATACGCTACTCGATCCAGCCCCAGCGGCTGGATCCCTCCACCACCGTGCAGACCCCCTGCCTGATGCGGGACGTCATCCCCTATCCGACCTCCAGCGCCCCCAACTGGGCCGCCCCCATCAGCTCCACCATCGTCGCCGAGAACGTCACCGGCTTCCACCTGGGGCTCAGCGCCAACGGCGGCCAGACCTGGGTGGGCATCGACCCGGTCACCAACCTCCTCACCACGGCGAACCCGGCCTGGCCCATCAGCACCAACACCGACGCCGACACCGTGGCCCTGAACGCCCAGCTGGCCGCCGCCAACGCCAACGGCACGGTCCAGGGCAGTCCCTTCTGGTTCCGCAACTACCCGCTGCTGGTCCGCATGGACATCCAGACCCGGACCATGAAATCCCGGGCCGAATACAAGTACAACACCACCGATCCGGGCGACTACAACTACCAGACCCGCTCCGTCATCATCACACCCCGCAATTTCGGTCTCTACTACTAGGTTTCCGCCATGGCCGTGCGCACTGACCACCCAGACCCGAGCAGCGAACGCGGGGGCATCACCATCGTGGTGGTGCTCATGCTCCTGGTCCTGCTGACCATCTCCACCCTGGCCCTGTCCAAGAACTCGGTGCGCTCGGCCATCGCCAGCGGCACCCTGCGCGAGGCCTACCAGGCGGAAAACGTGGCCGACGCCGGCCTGGAATATGCCGTCTACTGGACGTCCCCGGACCCCAACAGCCCGGCCCAGCGGCCCGCGCCCGGGGACACGATCGCCCAGCAGCTCCAGGCGACGCGCAACTACCTCCAGCTCCAGGGGGCCCTGGGGATCCCGTACCCCGTCAACGCCGGCACCCCCGCCAGCACCAGCCCCACCACCACCCCGATGACCTTCACCGTCGGCACCAGCGGCGCGGTCACCGAGACCTTCGACCTGACGCTGATGCTCATGGGCGATTACACCCCACCCTTGACCACCAAGCAGCTGGGCAGCAGCACCACCGCTTTCAACGCCACGTCCCTCAACCTCTGGTCCGTCGTGGCGGACGGGAACCTCGCCTTCGCCAACGGCCAGACCTTCACCCACCGGCGCGAGGTGTGGTTCACCCTTCCCCAGACCCAGAACCAGTAGCTCCGGCCCCGGATCTTCGCTTCACCACCGCCCTGCCAAGGTGTCCCATGTCACTCCGAACACTGGCTTCCCGCACCCTCGCCGCCGCGCTCCTCCTGGCCCTGGCCGGCCCCGCCCTCGCCCAGCTGGCTCCGGGCTCCCCCTGGCAGAACACCAAGTACGACTTCCTGAACCTCTACCAGGGCACCACCACGGTCACCCTCAAGCCTGAGATCCTGATGCTCCTGGACGACACCGGGTCCACCTCCCGGCTGATGTTCCACCCGCTGTTCCCCAACAACTGGCAGGACGAAGCCCCCCCGAACAACCCCTCGGGCTCCAATTCCGCGGACTACGCGGTCCTGATCAAGTTCTCCAGCTATCCCACCTCCTCGAGCATCTACCCCACCGGGCTCTCGGTGGGCTTCACCCAGAACGGAAACTACACGGTCGGGACCGTGCAGGCCAGCGGCAAGACCTATACCATCGGGGGCACCCGCAAGCTGGTGACGGTCAACGGCGTTCAGTACCCCACCAACACCCTCATCAAGCCGGACGGCACCGAGGTGACCTACAACGACGTGCCATCGGTCCCAAGTTCCTACGTGAATTCCACCGTCAACGGCAAGAAGGACCCGTGCAACTACATGCTGTGCGCCTCCCACATGCGCCTGGAGTGCACCTACAACGGCGTCACCCGGGACGTGGACTTCCCCCTGAGCTTCGTGCCCCTGGATGCCACCGCCACCCTTTCCAACGGCACCACCGGGCCGCTGACCCCGGCCACGGCCTATGACCCGGTGGGCACCGCCTACTACCAGTTCGACACCGAGAGTCAAGTCAACGTGGACAGTATGTCCTCCCCGTCCGTCTGTTACATGGACGGCAACTTCTACAGCAACGGCTACGTGCGCTCCCGTTACATCGAGTGGGTCTTATGGGGCCAGGATCCCAACTCCACCAGCGGTGCCGCCTACTGCATCCCCAACGCCATCCCTGCCACCTCCTCCGCGCCCACCTACGCCATCGACCCGACCACCCTCTCCTACAACGGGGCCAACGGGGTGTGGCAATACACGGGGTACACCAACTCGCCGGCCACCACCTTCAACAACCTGCTGCCCAACCGCACCCGCGGCCAGGCCATCAAGGAATGTGTGATCAAGTCCTGGCTGGCCAACCAGACCAGTTGCATGCTGGCCCTCCGGACCTTCGCGGACACCGGGACCTCCTGCTCCAACTCCATCAGCACCACCGCCACCCTGTCGTTCGGGTCCACCAGTTGGATCTACATGGACCCCACCAAGGTCTCCACCCAGGTTCCGGCCTTCGCGGCCCAGACCTGGTCCAACGGCGACTCCACCCCCCTGACCGCCTCGACCCTCAGCGCCCTGTGCCAGTTGACCAACCCGGCGGCCTTCTCCACGCTCATCGCCTCCAACGGCTACACCCAGGCCCAGCTCCAGTGCCAGCACCACTTCCTGATCATCCTCACGGACGGCGCCCCGAACGAGAACGTCACACCGACGGAAAACGCCTCCACCGATTTCCCCTACTACCAGACCATTTCGCCCAACGCCAACCCGGCGCTCACCGGCAACGCCATCATCAAGACCGGGACCAACGCCAACAACCTCACCAGCAACGCAGCGTCCACCGGCTACTGGAACATCGGCACCCTGGCGGGCATGGCTGCCCATGGCGGGGAAGGGAGCACCAGCAACCCCACCTGGATCCGCAACCCCCTCACCGAGGGCTTGACCGGATCCCTCACCACCCTCACTTCCGGCAGCGGCTGGGCCCCCCTCTGGGTCACCCAGCGTACTGTCTCCGGGTCCGCCTTCACCCTTACCCAAGCCCAAGCCATCCAGACCATGACCGTGGGGGTCAGCCTGGGGGTGGACTACTACTCCGGCTCTTCGGGCACCAATGCCCTGCCGGGCGGCACCGCCCCGAACCTGAACACCCGGGTGGTGCCCCTGCAGACGGATACCCAAGGATCCAAGTTCCGGCTGCTTGGCGCCGCCACCTTCGGCGACCCGGCCGAGGACACTTACAACATCGTCGCGGCCCAGCCGTTCTACCTCAACACCGGATCCACCGTGAAGCCTCCGGACGCCTCGGTACTTCTTCGACGGCCGGGACCCCACCACCCTGGTCAACAACCTCCTCTCCGCCTTCCAGCAGGTCGAGCAGATCTCCACCGTCAACTCCACCTCCGCCCCGGTCTTCCCCACGGTGGGGGCCGGAACCGGGAACGAAGTGTACGTGGCCACCTTCACCCCGCCGGTGAACCCGGGACCCCTCTGGACCGGCGACGTGCTGATGTACCCAACCCAGATCTCCCTCACCACCACCAGCCTCCTGGACGTGAACGGCAACCCCATCACCGGCAACCTGACCGCCAGCAATGCCGCCTGGTCCGCCGCGGCGGCGCTGGCGACCCGGGGCTGGCTCGGCCGCCGGATCTACAGCCGCCTGCCCTCCACCTCCGCCGCCCCCACTCCCGCCATCCTCGGCCCGTTCGTCCCGGGCTCCGCGGGAAACTATTCGGGTGATGCGAACTATACCGCCATCCAGCCGTACCTCCCGGGCGGCAACGCGGCCGCCCAGCTCAGCAACTGGCAGTTCTTCGTGGGGGCCGATCCGGGATCCGGCACCATCCCCCTGGGCACCCGCGGCACCCTCATGGGCGACATCATCGACAGCACGCCCACCGCGCTGCAATACACGACCATGCCGTCCTCGGTATCCACCGTCAGCTCGACCCTCGGTTCCGCCTGGGGCTCCAAGCCGTCGCCCACCTTCCGGATGATCTTCTTCGGCGACAACCAGGGCCTGATGCACGCCTTCGGCGAGGTCAGCTGGGTCACCTACCCCGCGGCCAACCCCACCACCCCCGTGGCCCAGGCGGTGGTGGACGAACTGTGGGCCTTCGCGCCCACCGAACTGCTTTCCAACATCGACCAGCTCCGGGTCTCCACCAACAAGCACTACTACGCCAACGACGGGCCGCCGGCCGTCTACCTCCTGGACCTGCCCCAGAGCTCCACCCAGTCGGTGGGCAACGGCGTCTACAACAACACGACCGGGAGCCTGGAGCGGGCCATCCTGGTCTTCGGGCTGGGCAAGGGCGGGCGGAGCTACTACGCCATCAACCTGGCCGACCCGGCCAATCCCACCCTCCAGTGGACCCTGTGCCCGAACGAGCAGTACAACCTGCCCGCCGCCCGGGTCCTGGGTGGCTCCAGCGCGGTGATCTCCAAGATGGGCCTCGCCACCAGCCAGCCGGTGTTCGCCCGGGTGGCCACCAGCAAGGAGGTCGTCACCAACCAGATCATCGATGCGGTGCTGCTGGGCGGGGGGTATAGCGACGTGAACATCGAAGGGGCCCTGCCCACCACGGCCGTCACCGCCACCCTCGGCTCCATGCCGGCCAAGAACACCCTCCTGGGCCGGAGCGTCGTCGCCATGGACGTCTACAACGGGAATGTCCTGGCCACCTTCGACATCTCCACCACCTCCGGCGCCGGGCCGGTCCCCACGGCGGCGATCCCGATGGAACTGGTCAGCGGCGCCGGGATCATCTCCCGGGCCTATTTCAACGACTACTACGGCAGCCTGTGGGCCCTGGGCGGCACGACCTACCAGGCCTCCCCCTACACCATGTTCCGGGTCGACACCCCGATCCTGGACAACTGGGGGATCCGGCAGGTCTACACCCAGCCGGTCACCGCCGGCAACGCCGGCAGCGGGCTCCTGACCACGTCGCCGCAGCCGTTCCTCATCAACAACTTCCCGGTGACCCGAACCACGGCGCCCCTGGTCACCCCTTCGGCCGTGGGCATCGCCTTCGTCACCGGAGACCGCAACAATCCCCTGGACAACTACACCTACACCCCCTGGTCGACGCCCACCTCGGCCAGCCCCCACCGGCTGAACGTGGTCTTCGACCGGCAGGACTACAACACCACCATCACCAATTCCGGGATGGACAATGCCAGCAATTCCACCCCCGCGGCGCCCCTGAACCTGACCCATGACCTGAACAACGGGTACTGACGGCTGGTACATCAACTTCCCCGGGCCCTCGGGCGGCTTCGTGCCCAAGGGCATCTCTCCGCCGATCCTGCTGTCCGGGAGCGTCTTCTACAGCTACTTCAACCCCACCAGCGCCACCTGCGCCGGAGGCACCGGGACCACCTCCACCTTCGACGTGTGCAACGTCATGGCCCCCATCGCCAACAGCGCCGCCGCCGCCTCCGCCACGGCGGTGAACGGCTGCCAGTCGGGCCTGGAACTGTTCTGGACCGGCGTGGCCAGCAACCTCACCGCCCCCAGCGTGCTCCTGGCCATCCAGGCCGGGCTCACCAGCGGTTCCGGCACCAACAACGTCACCACCAATCCCCAGAACCTGACCCTCCAGAGCCTCCTCGGCAACAGTTCCGACCGGTACCCCAAACTGCGCCTCTGGCGGGTGGTCCACTGACCGCCCCCAGGGACCGCCTACCGGCCCATGACCAGCAGCACCACCGTGACCCCCGCCAGGATCAGCAGCAGGTTCCACAGGTCCAGGTAGAGGGTGGGCGAGTGGCCTGAAGGGTCCGGGTGGTCTGGGCGGTCTGGTTCAGGCTCGGCCATGGTTCCCTCCGGCAAGGCTCGGATGGGGCATGCCTTACCTATAGGCGCCGGCTGTAACAGCCGTGCGACCAACCTGTGACATCCCTGGTTCCCGCTACCAGGGCCTGAGCAGCAGGACCAGCGCCACCCCCAACAGGATCAGCAGGAGGTTCAGGAGATCCACGGTGGGCGCGGAGACCGGGTGCCTTTGGAAGGGGTGGAAGGGCGTGTGGAAGTGCATGGCCTCCCCCGGAAGCCGGACCACCTGAGAGGGGTCACCTCCAATAGGGGTCTTTTGCCGGAAGCCGGGGAATCCCTATTCCAGGTCCAGCTTCTGCTGCTCGCCGTTCTCGCTGGGGGCGGGGTTGCCGGTCTCGGCCTCCACCACCAGGTCCAGGTCCTCTTCCTCGTCCAGGGCCTGGGCGCCGGCGTCGATCTTGGCGAAGCCCACCACCCGGTCGGTGTCCGAGGCCAGGTTCAGCAGGCGCACCCCCAGGGCGGCCCGCCCGGTCTTGCGCACCTCCTCCACGTTGAACCGGATGACCATGCCTTCCTGGGAGATGACCAGGCAGCCCTCGCCGGGCTTCACCAGCACCGAGCCCACCACCTTGCCGTTGCGCACCCCGGCGCGGATGTTGATGACTCCGGTGCCGCCCCGGCCCTGCAGGCGGTAGTCCTGGAGCAGGCTGCGCTTGCCGTAGCCTTTCTCGGTGACGGTGAGGAGCATGCCGAGGGCGGCGGTGGCCTCGTCCGGCTCTTCCCCTTCCGCCAGGTCGGGCAGGGGGGCGGTCACTTCCATGTCCACGATCTCGTCCCCGTGGCCCAGGCGCATGCCCCGCACCCCGGTGGCGGTGCGCCCCATGGCCCGCACGTCCTCCGCCGGGAAGCGGATGGCCTTGCCCAGGGCGCTGATGAGCACGATCTGCTGGTCGCCCGTGGACACCCGCACGCACACCAGCCGGTTGCCTTCCCCGATGTTCAGGGCGATCAGGCCGTTGCTGCGGATGTTGGCGTAATTGCTGAGGCTGGTCTTCTTGACCGTGCCGTCGGAGGTGGCGAAGACCAGGTGGTGCTCCTCCGGGAACTCCCGCAGGGCCATGAGGGTCACCACCTTCTCGTCGTCCTTGAGGGAGATGAGGTTCTTGATGTGCTTGCCGCGGGTGGAGGCGGCCGCCTCGGGCAGGTCGTACACCTTCAGGGCGTAGGCGTAGCCCCGGTCGGTGAACACCAGCAGGGTGTCGTGGGCCTTGGTGAGGAACAGTTGCTCCACGAAATCCTCATCCTTGGTCTTCATGCCCAGCTTGCCCTTGCCCCCGCGCTTCTGGCGCCGGTAGGCCGCCAGGGCGGTGCGTTTGATGTAGCCGGCCTTGGACATGGTCACCACCATCTCCTCGTCCGGGACCACGTCCTCCATGCGGATGTTGCCGGAGAAGGCGGCGATCTCGGTGCGGCGCTCGTTGCCGTACTGGTCCGCCACCGCCTGGAACTCGTCCCGGATGACCTTCATGAGGAGCTTGTCGTCGCTGAGGATGGCCTTGAGCTGGGCGATGATCTTCTCCACCTCGGCCAGTTCCTCCAGGATCTTCTCCCGCTCCAGCCCGGTGAGGCGCTGCAGCCGCATGTCCAGGATGGCCTGGGCCTGCCGGTCGGACAGGCGCAGGGTGGGGTCCTTCTTCAGCTGGGCGGCGGAGGCGAACCGGCCTTCCATGAGGCCCTGCTTGGCGTCCTCGGGGGACGCGGCGGCGCGGATGAGCTTGATGACCGCGTCCAGGAAGTCCAGGGCGATCTTGAGGCCCAGGAGGATGTGGTGGCGCTCCTCGGCCTTGCGCAGCTGGAACAGGGTGCGCCGGGTCACCACCTCGCGCCGGAAGCCGATGAACTCCTTGAGGATCTCCCGCAGGGTGAGGATCCGGGGCTGGCCGTTGACGATGCACAGCATGGTGATGGGGAAGGAGCTCTGCAGCGGGGTCTGCTGGTACAGCTTGTTCAGGACGATGTCGCTGCTTCGCCCTTCTTCAGCTCCACCACCATGCGGATGCCTTCCCGGTCGCTCTCGTCCCGCAGGTCCGAGATGCCGTCGATCTTCTTCTCGTGCACCAGCTCGGCGATCTTTTCCAGCAAGGTGGCCTTGTTCACCTGGTACGGCAGTTCCGTGAAGACGATCTGCTCCCGGTCCCCGGCCCGCCGGATCTGCTCCACGTGGGACTTGCCCCGCACCACGCAGCGCCCGCGCCCGGTGCGGTAGGCCTCCACCACCCCCTCGGTGCCCAGCATCAGCCCGCCGCCGGGGAAGTCCGGGCCCTTGACGTGCTCCATGACCCCTTCCAGGCCCAGGGCGGGATCGTCGATGAGGGCGACCAGGGCGTCGCAGCATTCCCCCATGTTGTGGGGGGGGATGCTGGTGGCCATGCCCACGGCGATGCCCTGGCTGCCGTTCACCAGCAGGTTGGGGAAGCGGGCGGGGAGCACCAGGGGCTCCTCCATGCTGTCGTCGTAGTTGGGGCCCCAGTCCACCGTGTCCTGTTCCAGGTCGGCCATCATCTCGGTGGCCAGCCGGGACAGCCGGGCCTCGGTGTAGCGCATGGCCGCCGGGGGATCGCCGTCGATGGAGCCGAAGTTGCCCTGGCCGTCCACCAGCACGTGCCGCATGGAGAACGGCTGGGCCATGCGCACCAGGGTGTCGTAGATGGCCGCGTCGCCGTGGGGGTGGTACTTGCCCATCACGTCCCCGACGGTGCGGGCGGACTTCTTGTAGGCGCGGTTCCAGTCGTTGCCGCTCTCCTTCATGGCGTACAGCACCCGCCGGTGCACCGGCTTGAGGCCGTCGTGCACGCTGGGCAGGGCGCGCCCGACGATGACGCTCATGGCGTAGTCCAGGTAGGACTTGCGCATTTCCTTTTCGATTTCGATGGGCTCGACGCGAGAGTTGGGGATCATTCGGCTTCCGTGCGTTCCACGTGGAACAAAAGTCTAGACATCAAGGTTCTCGGCCAGGAGGGCGTTGTTTTCGATGAAGCGCCGCCGGGGCTCCACCGCGTCGCCCATGAGGATGGTGAACATCTCGTCCGCCTCCACCGCGTCGTCCACCTGCACCCTGAGCAGGATGCGGCGCTCCGGGTCCATGGTGGTCTCCCACAGCTGCTCGGGATTCATCTCGCCCAGGCCTTTGTAGCGCTGGATCCCCACCCCCCGCTTGCCTTCTTCCAGGACCATGGCCAGCAGGTCCTCGGCGTTGGCGAAGGTCAGCTCCTTGGCCTGGCGGCCCAGGGCGCCTTCCTGCGCCTCGGGCTCTTCGCCCTCCCCGGTCCCGGGGGCCGGTGCCGTAGCCGGTGCCGAAACCGGGGCGGGGGCCGGGGCGCCCCGGCGCAGGCGCAGGGCGCCGCCGGTGAAGGCCTTGAGGTCGTTGCGCAGGGCCATGAGGCGCCGGAACTCGCCCCAGTGGGACACCTGCTGGTCGATCCAGAGGGTGATGGGACGGGACAGGTGCATGCAGGTGAGCCGCAGGCGGTGCACGGCCGGGATGGTCTCCCCGTCCACCTCCATGGCTGCCACCGAATCCAGCTCGCACTGGCCCAGGCCCTGGGCCACCATGGCGGTCATGAAGGCGCCCAGGGACTCGGCGGTGGCGAACCGGCCCTCGTCCAGGAGCCCCTCGTTGAGCATGGCGTCCACCAGGGCCCGGGAGTAGCCGCGGCGCTCCAGCTTGGCGTACAGGTGCTTCACTTCCCCCCACTTCTTCATTTCCCGCACCAGGGCCGGGCCCTGGTGCTCCTGGCCGTCGGGCAGGGTGAGGGTCCACCCGTCCAGGGCCTTGTTGAACAGGAACTCCTCCAGCGCCCGCTCGTCCTTGAGGTAGCGCTCCTGCTTGCCCTTCTTGACCTTGTACAGGGGCGGCTGGGCGATGTACAGGTGCCCGCGCAGCACCAGTTCGGGCATCTGCCGGTAGAAGAAGGTGAGCAGCAGGGTGCGGATGTGCGAGCCGTCCACATCCGCGTCGGTCATGAGCACGATCTTGTGGTAGCGCAGGTTCTCCACCTTGAAGTCCTCGGCGCCGATGCCGGTGCCCAGGGCCTGGATCAGCAGCCGCAGCTCGTTGTGCCCCAGGATCTTGTCGAACCGGGCCTTCTCCACGTTGAGCACCTTGCCCTTGAGGGGCAGGATGGCCTGGGTGCGCCGCTCCCGGCCCTGCTTGGCGGAGCCGCCGGCGGAATCCCCCTCCACCAGGAACAGTTCCGACACGGCCGGGTCCTTTTCCTGGCAATCGGCCAGCTTGCCCGGCAGCCCGGCGCTGTCCAGGCTGCCCTTGCGCCGGGTCAGCTCCCGGGCCTTGCGGGCCGCCTCCCGGGCCCGGGCCGCCTCGATGGCCTTCTCCAGGATGGCCTTGGCTTCCCGCGGATTCTCCTCGAAGAAGGTGGTGAGGCGGTCGTAGACGATGGTCTGGACGATGCCCTTCACTTCGCTGGAGACCAGCTTGTCCTTGGTCTGGCTGCTGAACTTGGGGTCGGGCACCTTGGCGGAGATCACCGCCGTGAGGCCCTCCCGCACGTCCTCGCCGGAGAGGGCCACCTTGGCGGACTTGAGCAGGTTGTTCTTCTCGGCGTAGGTGTTGATCACCCGGGTCATGGCCGCCCGGAAGCCCTCCAGGTGGGCGCCCCCGTCCCGGTTGCGGATGTTGTTGGTGAAGCAGTAGAGCGTCTCCTGGTAGCTGTCGTTCCACTGGAGGCTCACTTCGACGGTGATGTCGCTCTTGGTGTCCTCGATGTGGATGGGCGGCCGGTGCAGGGCGGTCTTGTTGCGGTTCAGGTGCTCCACGAAGGCGTCGATGCCCCCGGCGTTGAAGAAGTCGTGGTGCTCGCCGCTGCGCTCGTCGGTGATGCGGATGTGCACGCCCTTGTTGAGGTAGCTGAGCTCCCGCAGGCGCTGGCTCAGCACCTCGAAGGAGAAGTCCAGCTGCAGGTGGAAGATCTCGGCGTCGGGCTTGAAGCGCACCCGGGTGCCCCGGCGGGTGGTGGGGGCCACCATCGCCAGGGGGGCGTCGGCCTTGCCCCGGGTGAAGGTCATGGCGTGCTCCTTGCCGTCCCTCCAGATGGTGAGCCACAGGCGCTCGGAGAGGGCGTTCACGCAGGAGACGCCCACTCCGTGCAGGCCGCCGGAAATCTTGTAGGAGTTGTCGTCGAACTTGCCGCCGGCGTGGAGCATGGTCATGATCACTTCCGCGGCGGAGCGGTTCTCTTCCTTGTGCAGGTCCGTGGGAATGCCCCGTCCGTTGTCCTCCACCGAGCAGCTGCCGTCGTCGTGGATGTACACGTCCACCCGGGTGCAGTAGCCCGCAAGCGCTTCGTCCACCGCGTTGTCCACCACCTCGTAGACCATCTGGTGGAGTCCGCTGCCGTCGTCCGTATCGCCGATGTACATCCCCGGCCGCTTGCGCACGGCCTCCAGGTCGCGCAGCACGGTGATGTTGTCGGCGGTATAACTGGATTCGTTGTCCTTGATCTGGGCGGGAATCACTTCTTCAGTCATCAACACTCACTTTTCAGGGCGGCTCACGGGTTCGAGGATCGGCGTGGTGCGTCCGGATGCCGTTACGGGTGCTTCAACCGGGATTGGCGAACTTCACCGGCATGAGGATGTAGCGGAAGCTCATGTCCTCGATGCTGGGGGACATGAAGATGCCCTGGCCAACGTCGTCCTTGAACTGGTAGACCACCTCCTCGCCGGGAATCCGCTCCAGGAGCTCGGTCAGGTAGTCGATGTTGAAGGCGAGCTCCAGGGGCTGCTCCTCTCCGGAGAAGGTGAGGGTGCCCTGGTTCACCCCTTCGTCCGGGTGCTGGAAGAACACCCGCAGGTTGGGGAATTCGAAGAAAAGGCGCACGTTCTTGTTGTAGTCGTCCTTCTTGAGGCCCACCACCCGCAGGGTCTTGAGGAAATCCTCCCGGTCCATGATCACCTTCTTGGGCAGTTCCGAGGGCAGGACCTTCTCGTAGGCCGGGTAGTTGCCGGTCACCCGCCGGGTGGAGAACTTGAGCCCCGGCTGGTCCATGAACAGGCTGCGCTCGTCCCAGGTGAGGGTCAGCTGGCCGTCGTCGCCCAGGGAGGTGGGCAGCAGGTCCAGGGCCCGGCGCGGCACGATCAGGCGGGCATCGGCCTCCAGGCCGGTTTCGCAGGGCAGTTCCACCACCGCCAGGCGGAAGCCGTCGGTGGAGACCACCCGGATGAAGTGCTTGCTCAGGTGCAGCAGCACCCCCGAAAGGGCCGGCTTGGTGGCGTCCTTGCTCACGGAGATGGAACCCAGGGTGATGGCCTTGCGGAAGGACTGGGCGGGAACGTGCACGCAAGGCAGCCCCGGCTCGGGCTTGGGCAGTTCCGGGAACCCTTCGCCGGGCTGGACGTTGTGTTCCGAATTGAAACCCTTGGCCCGCAGCCAGATGCGGTTGCCCGAATCGGGCCACTCCAGGCTCAGGATGCCCTCGGGGAAGACCCGCACCGTCTCGATGAACTTCTTGCCGGGGATGGCCACCACCCGGTTGCCCTGGCCTTCCACCGGGACCACCGCTTCGAAGGCCAGCTCCATGTCGGTGGCCTTGAGGGTCATTTCGTGGTCGTTCACCTCCGCCAGGATGTGCTGGAGGATGGGCAGGGTCACCCGGCGTTCCAGGGCGTGTTTCAGAATCCCCAAGGTCTTATCAAGACGTTCTTTGGAAACCTGTACCTGAAAGTTCATGAATCACCCTGATTATGCTGAGTGGAGAGCAATCCTGCGGAAATCGCTTCAAACCCTTATTGTAGCTTGAATCAACGGCGCTGGGCAGGTGCGGGTCCAGGGGTTGGGATGGTGGATTCCCGGAGGGAGGGACCCGAAGGCGCCCCGGGAAAGAAGGGCTTTCCACAAGGGTGCGCGCGAACGCCTGCGGAAAACCCCGGCCTACGGAACAAGTCAAGTCATCTCATTGGATGCTATTAAGCAGGGAGTGCACGATCTTGTGGAAATCCGCATCCTTCTGCATGCGGTTCTTCACCGAATTAATGGCGTTCATGACCGTGCTGTGGTGCATATCGTTGAAACTGTGCCCGATTTCCGTGAAGGAGGCGGCGGTGAGTTCCCGGGTCAGGTACATGGCCACCTGGCGGGGCAGGAGGATCGCCTGCTGGCGCGACTTCTTCTTCATCAGTTCGTTGAAGGAGATGTTGTAGGTCTCGGCGGTCATCCGGCAGATGCGTTCCATGGAAATGGCGGCGGTGGCCTCGTTGCCGGTGAGGCCCTGGAAGGCCAGCTGGGCTACTTCCAGGCTCGGGGAGACGCCCAGGAAGCTGCTCTGGAACACCACCCGGGTGAGCAGGCCCTCCAGGTCCCGCACGCTGCCTTTGGCCTTGTGGGCGATGAAGGTGATGACGTCCTCTCCCACCTCCGGCAGGTCCTTGAATACCTCATCTTCCAGCTTCTTGCGCAGGATGGCCACCCGGGTCTCGAAGTCGGGGGGCTGGATATCCGCCGTGAGTCCCCACTTGCAGCGGGTAATGAGACGATCGTGCAGCCCTTCCAGTTTCTGGGGCGGCTTGTCGGACGTGATGACGATCTGCTTACCGGTACTGAAGGAGGTATTCCAGGATGTAGAAGATCTCCTCCTGGGTCCGCTCCATCCGGCCCAGGGTCTGCACATCGTCCAGGAGCAGCACGTCGTTCTGCTGGTACTTCTTGCGCATCGGCTCGGTGTTCTTGGCCCGGATGGCGAGGGTGAGCTCGTTGAAGAAGTTGTCCACTTTCAGGTAGGCCACCTTCAGGGACCGGTTCTTGGCCAGGAGGCCTTTGCCGATGCCGATCATGAGGTGGGTCTTGCCCAGGCCCGAACCGCCGTAGACGAACAGAGGATTCAAATTCAGGGAGGACTTTGGCTTGCCGTGGCTCTCCACCACGGCGTTGGCGGCGGCGAAGGCCAGCTGGCTGCTGGGCCCCACTACGAACCGGTCCAGGGTGTAGCGATGGAAGCCCTGGGGAAACGGCGAATCCAGGTCGTCTTCGGGAGCCGCGGAAGCGGCGGCCTTGGGGCGCTGGGAACCTTTGGGCGGGCGGGCGTCCCCCGCCACCATGAAGGCCAGCCTCAGGTTGGCCAGGTCCGATTGCACCAGCACATCGTGGAACTCTTCCGCCAGCTGCTGCTCGATCCAGATGCGGGCGGACGGGGACGGCACCTGGATGAGCAGGGTGTTGGCGTCGAAGCTCACCGCGGAACAAGGTTCGATCCAGTCGCTGAAGGTCCGCTCGGGAAGGCGCTGGCCGAGCCCTTTGCGCAGGGTATCCCAGAGGGCTTGTGGATCTTGTGGCATGGCGAGGTCCCAGTCTATGGCAACCGAGTGGAGCCCGACCCGGGAAGGGCGTCAGGCTCATGGCGGGGGAACGGCCCCTGAACTCCACTCCGGATGCGGGAAAGGTAACTTTAGCATCGCCGTCCGGTACGTGGGGCCACTCTTTGGAGTTGAGCCCCAAATCGGCTCCTGGTAGGCTCAAAGGTTCGCCCCTTCCTCCAAAGATTGGGCCATGAGGTGTTCGATGAAGCGTACCTTCCAGCCCAACAACCGGCACCGGGCCAAGACCCACGGTTTCCTCACCCGAATGAAGACCAAGAACGGCCGCCTGGTGCTCAAACGCCGGCGGGCCAAGGGGCGCCACGTCCTGGCCCTCTAGTGCGGGTAGCCGGGCGCTACCAGGTGGTGCGGCGCCAGGACCACGCGGTTCCCGCCGCCGTTCCGCGACCTCTTCTGGGGCGCGAGCATTCCCTGGACATCCGCGTCTGGCCCTGGGCGCCCGGTGCGCAACCGCTGCTCCTGGTCACCGCGTCCCGCAAGCAAGGCCAGGCTGTGCAGCGGAACCGCTTCCGCCGCCGGGTGCGCATGGCCTTCCTCAAGATCCTGAAGGAAGGATTGGCCCCGGTTGATCTACGATACGTTGTGTGGGTCCGCCCCGCCCGCGGGGCACCTCGAGGCTGTCCTTTCTCCTTCCATGAAATCGAAAGCCAGCTTCGGCTGGCCCTGCGCCGTTGGGACCATCGATGAAGAACAAGAACATGATTGTTTTCGTCGTGCTGAGTGTGCTCCTGCTGTGGGGCTACCAGTACCTGACGACCCGCCTGAATCCGCCCAAGCCCGCCCCGGTGCAGTCCGCCGGACCTGCTCCGGCTGCGGCCGGTCCGGCCGCCGCCCCCGCCGCCCCCGGCGCCCCGGCGGCCGCGGCCGCCGCTCCGGCGGTGGACCTGGCGGCCCGCTTCACCCTGCGCAACGACACCCTCGCGCTCACCTGGCGCAAAGGCGACGGCGCCCTGGTCCAGGTGGAGTGGCGCGACGGCACCAAGTTCTTCCCGGAGGCGCGGCCCGGCAAGGATGAGCCGGACGCGGCCCAGTTCCCCGGCCTGGCGGCGGCGGTGAACACCCGCTTCGATGGGGACCCGGAAGTGGCCGACGTCCCCGGCGGGCGCACGGTGACCTTCCACAACGCCCAGGGGGACCGGCTCACCTACACGGTGCCCGCCCAGGGCCACATGCTGACCATGGAATGGGCGTCCCCCAAGGGCGCGGCCCTGAACCTGCTGCCCCGGCCGGACAACCTGCAGGCGGTGCTGGGCCTGGGCCGGGTGTTCACCATCGAGCCCAGTTCCATCAAGGCGGTGGCCTGGAGCGCCATGCTCAAGGACCCCTTCTTCAGTTTCCTGGGCGCCAGGCGCAAGGACCTGCCCCCGGCTTCCCCGCGCCTGGGCATGGACGCCGGGGTAGATCTCGCCAAGCCCAGCGCCAACCATTATTTCGCCGCCATCTGGGACGCCTCCCGGGAACCGGTGCGGGACCCGGCGGTCGGCTACTTCCTGGCTCCCGAGGGGGGCGGCAAGGTGTCCGCCCGGCTGTACCTGGGACCCCAAGCAGAGCGATGACCTGGCCCAGTTCCACGCCCCCGGCGACCCGGAGGCGGGAGCCATGTTCAAGCAGGTGGTGGACTTCGGCTTCTTCGGCCTGGTGGCCAAGCTGCTGTTCCTGATCCTGCGGAGCATCCACACCTTCGTGCCCAACTGGGGCTGGGCCATCATCCTGTTCACGGTGGTCATCCGGGCCGCCCTGTGGCCCCTCAACACCAAGACCACGGTGCAGATGATGCGCATGAAGGAACTGGAGCCGTACCAGAAGGCCCTGCAGGCCAAGTACGCGAAGTTCGGCAACGACATGACCAAGAAGGCGGAGATGCAGAAGGAGCTCATGGCCTACTACAAGAAGAACGGCCACAACCCCATGGGCGGCTGTCTGCCCATGGTGGTGCAGATGCCCGTGTTCTTCGCCCTGTGGTCCATGCTCAACGCGGTGTTCGAACTGCGCCACGCCTCCTTCATCGGCTGGCTGAAGGATCTGTCCGCCTCGGAACCGTTCTACATCCTCCCGGTGCTGATGGGCCTCTCCATGATCGCCCAGCAGGCCATGACCCCGGCGTAGGGCGACCCGGCCCAGCGAAGATGATGATGATCATCATGCCGGTCATCTCTCCCTCTTCTTC
>CAWFOJ010000125.1:0-19934 GCA_963816585.1 uncultured Holophagaceae bacterium
TGGGCGGCGGTGGCCTGGATCCTGGCCCGGGAGCAGTGGGTGGTCCGGGACGGCAGCCTGGAGCGCATCGACCACGCCTTCTTCACCCTGAACAGCCTGGTGGGGCTGATCTTCTTCGCCGGGCACCTGGCCGAGTGGGTGGTGGGCGGGCTCACCCCTGACTTGTATTTTCAGTCAAACTTCAGCAACGAAAAGGTCCTCGACAGCGGCGGGCAACGGACGTAGGGTAGGAATCCTATGGCCAGTAAGCCGCTGCTGCGACGTGGTGTTCGTTTGAGTCGCCCAGACTCTGAGCGGTTTTTTACCATCATGTTGGTGTTTTCACATCGCACCGTCCGCTGGTCCATCGCCCGCCGGACCATGCTCTGGGGGCTCGGCATCGCCGTGGGCCTATGGGCGGTGGCCATGCTGGGATCAGCCTACGGCCTCTGGGCCACCAAGAAGATCATGAGCTTCACCCAGCTGCAGCGGGAAACCTACGCCCAGCAGCGGCAGATCCGGGACAGCCTGAACCAGGCCCATACCCTGGACGGGGAAGTGCAGAAGCTGCGCAACCAGCTGGAGGACCTGCTCAGGCAGCTCAATCCCAAGAACCCCGGCCCGGCCCTGCCTCCGCTCCCCCACCCCGAGGCCAAGCCGGCCGCCGCCACCCGGGACCTGGGCGTGCTCCAGGACGAACTGGAGCGCACCAGCGCCCAGGCCCACCTGGTGAAGGCGAGCCTGGACCCCATCATCGACCGCTGGAACCACACCCCTTCCATCCCGCCCACCGCCGGCTACATCAGCTCCCCCTTCGGCATCCGCCTGAACCCCTTCTCCCGGCGCAACGAGGCGGACGAAGGCATGCTGGGCTTCCACACCGGCGTGGACATCACCAATGCCGAAGGCACCCCCATCCAGGCCACGGCCGACGGGGAGGTGGCGGACGCGGGGTGGATGGAACGCTACGGCAACGGGGTGGTGATCGAGCACGGGCCGGAGCTGGAAACCCTCTATGCCCACATGGCCCGGGTTTTCGTGCGGGAAGGGCAGAAAGTGACCCGCGGAGACATCCTTGGGGAAATGGGCCGGACCGGAAACGCCACCGGAACCCACCTCCACTACGAAGTGCGCCTGCGCGGCCGGCCGGTGAACCCGATGCCGTACATGCGGCTCCAGCGGGAATGGCTATCGTCGTTACGGTGATCAAGGAGCGACCATGTTCAGCACCAAGAAGCGCCCCGATCCGGCCCCGGCCATCCACACGCTCCTGGGCAAGGGCACCCTGTGGCAAGGCGAGATCCAGGCCGGGCCCAACAGCCTGCGCATCGAAGGGACCGTGGAAGGCACCATCCACAGCGACGGGGAAGTGACCATCGCCCCCGGCGGCGAGGTGAAGGGCACCATCGTCGCCAAGCACCTGATCGTCACCGGACGCGTCCTGGGCACCTTCAGGATCCAGGAGTGCCTGGAGATCCACGGCACCGGGTACGTGGAGGGGGACGTGGAAGTGGGTTCTCTGCTGGTGGACGAAGGCGGCACCCTCCAGGGCACCTGCACCCGCCGGGGCGTGGAGCGGATGGAGAAGCAGGAGAAGCCCGAGGAGAAGGAGAGGGACAAGGAGGCCTCCCTCCCGCCCCTCCCGGCGCCGCCTGGCCTGCCCGCCGCCGGCCTGGCCAGGGGTGACGAACCATCCGGGGACCGCCACGTGTTCAACCTGGCCAACGGCGTCCCCTCCCTGCCCCCGGCCGGGAACCACGCCTACTCCAAGGCCAAGGTCTAGGAGGCTGACCCCTAGCGTTTAGCGCCGCTCAGGTTGGCATCCTGGAGGTTCGCACCCACCAGGATGGCCTGGCGTAGGTCGGCCCAAGCGGTTTTCAGCTCTTCCTCCCAATCTGATGGTTCGTCGATAAGCAGCCCCAAAGGGTCCCCGGGGGAAGCCAGCAGCCTCGGCCCCAACCGGTTTTTCGATTACCGATTCGTCAATATCAGCTCGCCGAAAATATCGACCATTTTTGCACTCCCATGAGCCCCTTCCCCCCTCGAACCGGGCCCCCCATCCCACCGGCCAGGCCATTCCAAAGGGAGCGCCCACCGGCGTCCGGCCTGGAGCCGGCGCGTTGCCGTTTGCATGCAACTGCCGGTGGACATCCCCGTCGGGAGCCGATAGACTGAACAGCCATCGCGGTCCCGTAGCTCAGTTGGATAGAGCATCAGACTACGAATCTGAGGGTCGGGCGTTCGAGTCGCTCCGGGACCACCAATAAAACCAACATTTACAGCCACCTTCACCGGTGGCTGTTCCCTTTGTTGTCCCACCTTTGTCCCATCCGACGAAAAAGCCCGGGTTCAGAGCAGAGGCGAAAGGGCCGCTTCACCCGGTGCGCCCAAACCGGTGCGAAACCCTACCACCCACCCGGGCGGAACCTAGTCCCTGCTTTGATCGTGTGTTTGCAGCGGGGGCGCGTGATCGCCCAGGCATTTGGCCAGTTACCTCGTGGGGTCATTGAGTCCGCGCAACCGCAACCACACGGAACCCAATGACGTCGGACCGTTGGGACACTACGACGTTGTCACGGGCGGCCGCTCGAATGGTCGAGGCGACCGTTCTGCCAAGAACCGCCCCGGTCCACCCGCGCTCCCTCTGGGCCAGCATCGCTGGGTCCTTGGGGATCCTGAGATGGGCTGCTGGCGTAATAGTCACGTAAAAATACGTCTTGGCACCATTGCCATACATTCCCCAACATGTCGAAGAGCCCAAAGGCGTTAGGTTGTTTCTGACCCACGGGGTGGGTGTGCCCGTCACTATTGCGCGCATGCCAGGCGATGTCGTTTAGGGAGCCATAGGTCTCATCCGTGCTACCTGCCCGGCAGGCATACTCCCACTCCGCCTCCGTTGGCAGGCGGAATGTCACCTCTCCGCCTTTATCGTTCAGCCATTTGATGAAGGCCTGTGCGTCGTTCCAACTGACACAGACCACCGGGCAAGTGTCCACCTGGACCACAGAGGGGTCGCTCCGGCTGAGATCATCCCTATACTGCCATTCGAGTTCGGCACTCCAAACCTCATGTTCAAAGCCGGGGTTGCGCCAGTTGACCGTTTCCTTGTGTGTCCAGGAGTAGGGGGGACCCATATACACCTGTGCCCCGAAACCTTGCTCCGCCTGCGTCCGGTAGCCTGTAGCTTCCACGAAGGCCTTGAACTGAGCCACAGTGACTGGGTATTTCTCCATCAGGAAGGGTCGGGTGATGGTCACGGGATGGGCGGGACCACAGCCATTTTTCTCGATCCAGCCGATGCCAGTGAGATCCGTTCCCATCTTGAAACTTCCGGCGGGTACTTGCACCATCTCGAAGGTGCAGGCGTTTCCCTTTACCCGGGCCTCCCACAGTCCCGATGACCCACGAGTTGCCCCCTGGACAATCGGTGGATCCTTCGCCTGACCCTGGGTGGGCGGCGGTGCCTGGGCGGCCAAGGATCCAAAGAAATTAAGGCTCAGAAAAAAGCCGACCAGCAGCCGGTCCTTCATGGAACACCTCCTTATTCCGGCAAGTGGATGGCTACCGAGATACTTATCTTTTGGCAAGGTCCATCTCTGCACTTTTGGACGCTGTGGAAGCAGGAAAAACGCTTAAACATAAGACCCGAAGGTCGCAATGACAATAGATGACCTAAAGATCATTTTTTATTTGGGTATAATTGAAATCTACAATTAATCATAAGGTCTTGCCAACATGGTGCAGATCACTTCCGGCCGATGGTGGAATCAACCCCGGTCATCTCGGTGCGATCAACTCGTATGTCATGAGGCCGTCGGCCACCAGGGGGAGTGCATCCAGCGTATCCTTGCTTTGCCCAACACGCGGCTCACGTGGATCTTGTCGCCGCATTTATTGGCGTGAGAGGCGAAGCCTCAAAGCCTTATCATTCGTTCCATATTCCCGGCTTCGGCTTCCCGGAGGTGCCATGCCAGCGGACCTGAATGTCATCCACGCCGCCCAACTCGCCCGCATCCTCGACCGGGGCGGTCCGCGCCGGGGGCGCCTGCAGGGAGAGCTGGACCTGGTCGCCGACGGGGCGGTGGCGATCCGGGGCGGACGGATCGTGGCCGCCGGGCCCACCCGGCAGGTGCTGGAGGCCGCCGGCGCCGACGTGCCCACCCTCGACGCCTCCGGCCTGTGCGTCCTGCCCGGGCTGGTGGACTGCCACAGCCATCCCCTGTACGCCGGGCATGAAGGGGGCAACGGCCCGGCGCGGGAGGTACGTGCGCCGCCTGGAAGGGGCCAAGTCCTGGGACATCCGGGCGGAAGGGGGCGGGATCTGGGCAGTCATCGAGGCCACCCGGAACGCCTCCGACCAAGCCCTGCTGGACAGCGCGGCCCGGGCCTACGCCGACATCCTGGCCGGCGGGGTCACCACCCTGGAGGTGAAGTCCGGCTTCGGCTACACCTGCGAGCAGGAACTGCGCCAACTGAGGCTATTGCGGGAATCGGCGGCGCGCACGCCCATGGACTTGGTCTACACCTACGTGGGGGCCGAGTTCCATCCCCGGGACGGCACCAGCCCGGAAGCCTGCGTGCAGAACATCCTGGACCGGATCCTGCCGGCGGTGCGGGCTCAGGGCATCGCCGAGTTCCACGACATGTGCTGCGAGGATGGGGACTATTCGGCGCCCCTGATCGTGAGGCTGCTGGAGGCGTCCCGCCGCCTGGGCATGCCCACCCGGGTGCACGCCGACGCCAATTCCCACTCGAAGGGCTGGCGCACCGCCGTGGAAGGCGGCGCGGTGACCGCGGACCACCTCACCTACACCCCTGACGAGGAGATCCGGGCCCTGGCCGGCTGCGACACCGTGGCCGTGGTCATGCCGCTGGCCGAGCAGATCTTCCTGGATCAGCGCCGCGCCAACGCCCGCCTGTTCATCGAGTGCTCGGTGCCCCTGGCCGTGAGCACCGACTTCAACGCGAACATCCACGCCACCTCCCTGCCCCTGACCATCGCCCTGGCCTGCACTTGGTTCCGCCTGACCCCGGCCGAGGCCATCGTCGGCGCCACCCTGAACGCCGCCTACGCGCTGCGGCGGGGCGGTGACCGGGGCACCCTGGACGTGGGCAAGCGCGGCGACCTGGCCATCCTGGACTGCTCCCACCCCGATGAGATCGCCCTGGCCATGGGCGCGCCCCTGGTGCGCTGCGTGATCGCCCAGGGCCAAGTGGTCCATCGCTCCGGTCCCGGCGCCCCGTCTGCGGCCTGATCACCGCGGCACCATCGAGGCAGGAGCTAGTAAATAATTTATTGCTCCTCTGGCATGGGCAACCGCCCTTTACCGGGAGGTCATCGGGTCCGCCTTGCGCCAGCTCATTCCCGGGTTCCCAGTCGGACAGGCCATGACGGGGGCCGGCAACACACCATCCATTTCCGGAATCCTTGGATGATTTCAAGAAAGGCGCCGGAGAAGGGCGACGTGGACCTGGTCTACAAGTCCCTGAACCCCTCGGACATCACCGGCCTGGTGAAGAACCCCAACCTGAACGCCAACAAGCTGCCCGGCCCCTTCATCCGCTTCCTCTGCTTCGAGACCTCCGAGGGCATTTTCAAGGACAAGCGACTCCGCCAGGCGGTGGCCGCCCTCATCAACCGGCCGGAGATCAACCAGATGGTCTACCTGGGCCAGAACAAGCCGCTCTGCTCGCTGGTGCCCGAGGGCATGCTCTACCATACCGAAGCCTTCAAGACCACCCTGGGCGAGCCTACCCACTTTGCCCACCCAGTCCGGGGCTCGGATCGACCTCATGAAGGGTGACCTCGTCGTTGCCAGCCAGACGGTGAGCCTGTCGGACGCAGAGGGGACGGCAATGCCCCACTTCGTCGCGGCGATTCCCATGCCCAATGCCAGCCTCACCGGCATCCGTCTCACCCGCCAAGGGCGTTCGACCCTTCTCTCGGCCCTTGTGGGGAAGGGTATGACCCCAACCCTGACCCTGATGGTTCCCGGAGTGGCACACTTGTCCTGGGACCACGCAGCGCATTCAGCGGCCATGGTATGGGATGAGGCTACTGGGAAGGTCGTTGCGATCCTCGGCGCCGAGGCGCAGGACATTCCGGTCGCGCCTGGGCACACCTACCGGGTGGACCTCTCCCACAACCTTGGTTCTGTCGTCCACCGTGGGGTAGTCCCGAGATAGGTTTCCCCAGCAATAGCGTGTTGGATGCACTCGATATCCGGCGGGTTGGAAGGGGGTCAGGAGGCACCCGCCCTCATCCTGGCCGGGGTTGGTGCCCCTGGATCTGCTCGGCGACTCCTGGCCTTCTCCAGAGGCAACGGCGACCTGTTCCAAGGCGGACAAGGTGGGCTGGGCCCAGGCCGTCCCAGCCTGGTCCCTCTCCTCCTTGGCGATCTTCTCGCCAACCGTCAAATTCTTCCCGGCCATCGCCGCAGCGATCCAGTCTGCCCGGCAACCGGAGGCTACGGCAGGGGTTCTCACGGGCGACTATTTAGCCCATTCCGAGGCAACCCTGTCCGCGCGGCCGGCCGGTTACCATGGATGTCATCCCCCCCAAGGATCCGCCCATGCCGCTGTCATCCCTGCTCCTGGCACTCAGCACCGCTCTGGTGTGGGGATTCAACTATGTGGCCATCGCCTGGGGCCTGCAGGACACCCCGCCGATGGTGATGGCGGCGCTGCGCTTCGCCTTCGCGGCGGTGCCGCTGGTGCTGTTCCGGCCCAGGCCGCGGCTGCTGGTGCGCTGGCTGGTCGCCTACACCCTGGTCAATTTCATCTTCCAGTTCTGGCTGCTGTTCAGCGGCATGAAGGCCGGGGTTCCCGCTGGGGTGGCCGCCCTGGTGGTGCAGGTGCAGGTGTTCATGACCATGGGCCTGGGCGCCTGCTTCCTGGGCCAGCGCCCGCGGCCCGGGCAGTGGCTGGGGGCGGTGGTGGCCTTCGCCGGGGTCGCCCTGGTGGGCCTGCACCTGCCGTCCTGGGGCGGCGGCCGGGGCTACTGGATGATCCTGGGGGCGGCCCTGTGCTGGGCCGTGGTCAACCACCTGGTCCGGCACCTGGGCGAAGTGGACCTGCTGGGCCTGGTCGGCTGGTGCAGCCTGGTCTCGTCGCCGGTCATGCTGGCCCTCGCCGTCGCCCAGGACGGCCCGGCGGTGGTGGTCCACAGCATCGTCCACCTTTCCTGGCGGACGCTGGTGCTGATCCTCTACCAGGCCTACCCGGCGACTCTGTATGCCTTTGTCGTCTGGTCGCACCTGGTCCGCCGCCACTCCGCCTCGGCGGTGTCGCCGATGGCCACCCTGGTGCCGGTGGTCAGCATGGCGCTGGGGGCGGTCTGCCTGGGCGAAACGATCACCGCCTGGAAGGTCGGCGCGGCCGTGCTGGTCCTGGGCGGGCTGGCCCTGAACCAGCGGGCCCTCTCCGCGGCGCCGGAGGCCCAGAGCCTCCCCGCGTGCTGAAGGGATCCGGCGCGGCGTCCATTCAAGGTTCCATGCTTCCCGGCGGCCTCCGGAAACGCCAGGGCCGGATCCTGTTCACCCGTGCCGACATCGAGCACGGCCAGGCCATAGGTGGCGATCAAGGCATGGGCGGCAGGAGGCATGGCCCATACCGTCCCGTTCGGACGCAGGGTGGCGGCCAGAAGGGGGCCATGGCGGTGCTGCGGACAGCAGGCCATCGGTTTGACGAGCATGGATCGGGATCTTGGTCGCCCGTCCCAGCCGCCAAGGATAACTTCAGAACTGCAGAATAAAACTGCAGTTCAAGGCGGGGGAGGAATACTCCTGGGGGCCTCCGCCCAAATCAGGCCTGTACTTGGTGTAGGTGTAGCGGAACTCGGCGCCCAAATGCCGGGTGAAAATGTAGCCCACCTGGCCGGCGTAGAAGATGCTGTTCGGAGAGTCATTCAGGGGCGGCTTGTCGCGCTGGAACTTCGTGGAACCATAACCCGCGCCTATGCCCACATAGGGGCCGGTGAAGGCCTTCCGGTTGAAATGGAAGTCGTAATCCACCCCCGCCTGGAGCATCGTCGCCTTGGCTCCGTCATTGTCTTGATTATCGTAGACGGTGTAGTCGAGGCGCGGCACCAGGGCTCCGCCGGGGACACCGATGGCCAAATGGATGCCGCCACCATAGCCCGGTTTGCTGTCCAGGAAGGCATTGTCGCCCATATCCCCCATCGGAGCGGACCCGGTCACTTGGATGCCTAGAGCTAGTTCTTGGGCCTGCAATGTTTGGGCTCCAGCAATGACGAGGATCAGGCCTGAACCCAGCGTCAGCGTTTGAAGGATTTTCACACACACCTTCTTGAGGTGGATTCACGAGGAGGAGGAAACCAAATGCGCAAGTGACGATCACCCGGGTTCCTTGCCGTATCAATTGCCATAAAGTGCAGCCATCGCCGGGGCAGCGAGGAAGGTGTTGGGCTGGATTGCCTATTTTTGCGAACTCAGGTCTAGACTCCTCCCGTGCCCGTACCATCTTGCAAGTTCGATACCAATAACTAACATTCTTAGTTTTAAATAATTACATCAATCTGGATTTTTCGGGAGGAAACCCTTGCGATCAAAATGAATGCCTAGCTCGACCCTGAGAGTGCGCCGCGACGACTCTTAAAGGAGGTCGTCAGACCCCATTGAAGCGGCCTTGCGGCATGAGAGATTTAAGCCACTCTCCGGGAACCGGTTGCAGAGATTCTCAAGCCACCCGGCACTCAGTCGTCAACATGTACAAAGCCAAGACTCGGCTTTCGGCGCCGGTGCAGCAAGCCGTGAGGGGAGATGACGTAATTATCGCTCGCCATGGCAAGCCCCAAACGCGGATCACCTCCCCGGTGCCAGACAAGAGCAAGATTAAATATGGGCTCCTCAAGGGCAAGTTCCGGGTCCCCGATAACTTCGACGCCCAAAACCCAGAGATAGAAGCCCTGTTCCACGGCGGTCCAAAGTGAAACTGCTGGTGGATACCCACATCTTTCTGGCACCTCGCTGTTCTGTGTGGGTAATCCATGACATCGGCCGACTTGATCGGCAGTTGGAATTTTCAATGTACGGATAACTTCTTCTCTTCCAGCGTTGCGTCGAAAATCAGCTCCTTCGGCCATGTGGGCCAAGCCAGGCCCAGGCCGGGGTGGTTGGGGTTGCCGGTGCGCGCGAATGCCGCCAGGGCGCCCATCATGGCATCGGAAAGGGCCAGCCGGCCCGCCTCGTTGGCCTTGCTTGCGATGGCCCGCGAGAAGACGCCGGGGCCCCAGTTGCCGAAATAGAAGGGCACATCGAAAAAGTGGGCAGCCCCGTAGACGAAGTTCCATGGGGCCGGCTCCTGGTTCCACGCGAAGCGGCAGACCCAGATGTCGGCCTGGTTTGGACCGAGGGCCTCCAAGAGGACCTGGCGGTTATCAAAGAATTCGCGTTCGGTGATATGCCGCCAGAAGGCGTTGGGGCCAGTCGGGGCGTACGCGGGCAACGGGCCAAAATCGAGGAGGTCCTCGGCCTTCACCGCGGGCGGCGCGTCGGGATCGAAGGAGGCCAGCATACGGAACAGGCTCGCACCGTCCACATTGAATCTTTGCTCAAGCTTGCCCTCCTCGCTGGTGTTGCCCAGGAGGATGGGCACTTTCAAGTAGTTCCCCGTGCGGATCGCGCCAAGGGGCGTGTCGGCCACCACGATGCCATCAGGAATCATGCCCGTCAGCCTCACCTTGGTGAGCCAAGCCTTCAGGATCGCCTCGGGCGTTTGCGCCCGGAGATAGGCACCGATCTGGTCGTCCTTCCATGAAGCCACGAGGGCATCGGCCGCCTCCGGATCCGAAGCCCTGCCCTCGTCCAGAAGGAGGGCCTGGAGGAGCCGGGCACCCTGCTCCTTGGCGGAGGCCGCGTCCTCCACCCATGGCCTGCCCCCGAGCGGCAGTTCACTGCGCAAGGCCAGGCCTCCGCTCAGTACCACGGCCCGGTGGAAGAGCCTGGGGTTCGAAGCCACGGCCAAGGGGGAAGTCATGAGAATCAGCACGTCGCAGGCACCCGCCGACTCGCCCATCACGGTCACGTTCCCCGGGTCCCCCCCGAATCGGGCGATGTTCCCCTGGATGAACAGCAGGGCCTGGATCTGGTCCAGGGTCCCATAGTTCCCGGGCTCGTATCCGCCATTCGCCTTGGGCATGGCAAGCCATCCGAAGAACCCCAGCCTGTAGGCGGCCGTCACCACCACTGCATGCGCCCTTCGAGCCAGGGCCGCGCCATCGTAAGTCGGATCCGCGGTGTACCCGAACACGTTCGCTCCGCCATGGAAGAAGCAGATCACCGGAAGGCCGGTGTCGCCATCAGCCGGGCGCCAGATGTTGAGGTAGAGGCTGTCCTCGCTGCCCACGGGCTGTTTTAGGGTCGCGGCAATGGTGTCGTCGTAGGTGTTGTTGAGCCCGGGGCCGAACAGAGACCCGAACTGCGCGCTGCCCTCCCGGAAGGCTTTGGCGGCCAGCGTCCCTTTCCATGGAGAGGGCTCCTGGGGCGCCTTCCAGCGCAGGTCCCCGACGGGAGGTTTGGCGAATGGGATGCCCTTCCAGGACCAGGTGCCGGTGCGGGCAGCATCGTCCACCCCCGCCACCGCGCCGTATCGAGTGTCCCGGACCAGAGGCGAAGGGATGCCCCCGTCACAAGCAGGTCCCAAGAGCACCAGGAATCCTGCGAAGGAAAATACAGCCAACCTCTGAGACACGATTTATGGTCTGGTTACCCACCCAAAACAGCGAAGAGCCAAAGGCCCTACGTTCGTAGGCGAAACGACTGCCGGACGGTCGCCAAGTCCTGGAGCACAAGGTCTGCAGGATGTGCTCCGGAATGCCAATGGGAAGCGTTCAGTCCCCCGGGGAGGGCTGAACGCTTTCCATGCAGAAGGAGTCGTTGGAACCTGCGGAACCGGAGCCTGGTTCGCAAACCCCGGTCCAAGCCGGTAAATCTAGAAGTTGTACATCACGCCAAGCTGGAGGCCGGTGATCTTCCGCCCGTTCACGTCGTTAGCGGCCGTGAAGTTGGGCGAGAGGCCCGCGGAAGCCGCCTGGGTGAAGCCGGCGCCCGCATCGTTGTGGATGACGTCATACATGAGATAGGTGTGGGTGTCCTTGAACACGTCGTAGAAGGCGCCGGCCGCGTAGCCGTGGGCGTTCTTGACGTGGTACGTGATGTCCCGGATCCAGCCGTACAGGGCGCCGACCACCAGCTTGTCGGTGATGATGTAGGAGGCCGACCCCTGGTAGATGTTGTAGTAGGTATTGAGGTCGACGAGGTTGCCGGTATTCAGGGTTCCTGCGTAAGCGTTCGCGGTCTGACCCGTGTTGCCCAGGGGCGAACCGCCATTGAACAATACGACCGTGGTGCCGGCGGCATTGTAGGTGGCACCGTTATTGTTCGAATGCACGGTAGAGAACCAGACCTTGCCCTTGCCGTAATCGTAGTTCACGTAGGGGTTCAGATACACGACAGACGTCGCGTATTTGGGGGCAGTGGCGTTGGTGCCGCCGGCCGGCGGGGCGGCGACGATTTCCATGTAACCAGCCGTGAAGGGGCCCTGCTTGTAATCCAGCATGAGCTGGTAAACTCTCTGGTTGCCGATGTTCGCGATGTTTCCGTTGACTGAGTTCGTGGTCGCCGTCCCGAGCTGGTCATTGCCGAAGGCATAGTGGCCCTGGAAGCTGAATCCACAAAAACGGACCGAGAGGAAGGAGATGTCGTTATCGTAGCGTGAGGGCACGCCGAAGAGGTTGATGACGCCACCGAGGTTGCGGGCGGCAAAGTCGATCTCGCCGCCGAGCTGCTGGATGGTCGTGTTCTGACGGCCAACGCGGAATTCGCCGATGGGCGTCAGGAGGCCAAGCCACGCTTGGCGGTCAAACAGGCGGCCACTGTAGACACTGGTGGTATTGGTCGGCTGCCCCGGCGTATCGGCCTGCCTGCCGTTTTTCACGTTGAAGCCGCTTTCAAGGACGAACTTCATCTCGTAGCCAGGGGCGACGGGCTTGTCGCCCTTGATGCCCCAGCGGCTGCGCAGAATGGCGCCGTCTTCCAGCGCGTTGATCGTGTGGCCCGAATCGCTCGTCATGTGGTTCGCGTAGATATCGATATCGCCGTAAATCGTGAACGTGGCACCCGAGATCGTGGCGCTCAGGGGGCCGTTGTTAATTGCGGGCCCCGGCTCTTTGGGAGTGGGCGGCGTAGACCATGGCCTCCAGATCGGCTGGGGGGCTGCTGGGGCAGGCGCCCCGGGCTGGGTGGCGGCGGCAGCTTGCTGCTGCTGCTGCAGTTGATCCACCTGTGCGCTCAATGCCTGGACTTTGGCTTTGAGGTCATCGAGATCGTCAGCCCGCATGTCCTGGGGCAAAGCTACCGACAGCGCGCCGGCGGCCAAGAGCATGGCCTGTGTCGTTTTGTAACGATTCATATTGGCTCCTCCTTCGTGGTTTTGGACCGAAGCCTCGGTCCCAACGGAATGTGCAATCAGGCAACCCGCCTTTCGCATCGTTGCCTTTACGGCCAGCTTGGTTTGACGGTGTGTCTCCTCCTTTCGCGGTCGCGAGGGACCTGATGGCGTTCTGCCGTAACCTGGGAACAGAACAGAGAAGTGCTGCTTTCTGGTTGTCGCAAAAGTTGGCATGAAGCGTCCAAGCTTGGCCCGGTGGGTCAGCGCATGGATGGAAAGGCCGGATTTGACGGTATGAACCTTCCTGGGGGCAGCGACGCCAACCCAGGATTCAAAAGAAACGGGATACTGGATTTATACCACTGAGCCAAAAGTCAATGAAATATCAAAATTGTATGCGGGACATACCAAATCGGTATGTTTGCGGCCTATGTTCACAATTGCCTCACTTTGGCCCAGATCCGTTCGTCCACCTCGATGCCGTCCCGGTCGTTGTCCGCGCGCAGGAGCGCGGCGCGCTCGCCGGGGATGCGCGCCGCGGATCCGGCCTGGGCGGGCGCGCTGGCGCGGACGTCATCCCTGATCCGCGCCACGGTCGCTTCCCAGCCCCGGTCCAGACGGTCCATGGCGAAGGCGATGAACACCTGCGACACGCCGGTCTCGCGCGGGAACTTGGCGCTGAGGTCCGCCACCGAGTTGCCCCCGGACAGGGCGGCGGCGATCATGTCCAGCGCCATGGACAGGGCCGAGCCCTTCCAGTAGCCCGTCGGCAGCACCCGGTGGGTCGCCTCCACGGCCGCGGGGTCGTCGGTCAGGGCGCCATCCCGGTCATCAAGCCGCCGGCCACCGGCAGGCGCTCGCCTCTGAGCCGGTACTCCTGCAGCTTGCCGTAGGAGAACTGCGACATGGCCATGTCCACCAGCACCGGCGGATCCCCCGGCAGCGGCCAGGATCAGCGGGTTGGTGCCCAGCCTGCCGTCCCGCCCGCCCCAGGCAGGCATGGCCGCCACGGCGTTGGTCCAGCAGATGCCGATGCAGTTGGCCGCCGCGGCCCGCAGCCCGTAGGTCCCGCCGCGCATCCAGTGGTTGGTGTCGCGCAGGGCCACCGCGCCGACGCCGCCGCCCCGGGCCAGTTCGACGGCCCGGTCCATGCAGATGACGGCGTTCAGGTTGCCCGGCCCGAACTGGCCGTCCCAGCGCTCGAAGGCGCCCATGGCCTGCACCAGGACCGGCCTGGCGTTGACCCGGATGTCGCCCTGGTCGATCTGGCCGACGAACACCGGGAAGCGGTTGACGCCGTGGGTGGCCACCCCGTCGCGGGTGGCGTCGGCGAACAGGGCCGCGCAGGCCCGGGCCTCCGCCATGCCCCGGCGGGCCAGGATCGCCTCGAAGGTCTCCAGCAGTTCCTGGCGGGTGACGCGCATCAGAGTTCCACCTGCCGTCCCGCTTCGGCCGAGAGATAGGCGGCGTAGATGACGTCCACGCAGGCCACCGCCAGGTCGATGCCCGAGCTGGGCTCGCGGCCTTCGTGGATGGCCCAGGCGAAGTCGGCGATCTCCTGGCTGAAGCCGCGGAACCAGTCCTCGTCGCAGCTGGGCCGGTTCCAGCCGGCCCGGGTCTCCAGCTTCTCGGTGAAGTACCTCGGTGCCGAACACCGCGGCGTCCGGGGCGTAGGTCTCGACACTGTCGTTGGCGGTCATGTTGGCCTTGATGACGCCGTCGGTCATGTAGGCGGTGACCCGGGTGTTCAGGCCGCCCAGGCCGGCGTCGCTCACCAGCACCGAGCCGCGGCTGCCGTCCTCGAAGCGGATCACCAGGCTGGCCCAGTTCTCCACGTCGACGGGGTCGGAACTGATCCACTGGTGCGCCCGGGCGGCCCGGGCGCGCTCGGCGGCCTCGCTGTGCACCAGGTTGGCGGTGTCGGCCAGCACCGAGACCGGGCGGATGAACTTGCCGGCGCGCACCTGCCCTTCCCACTGCTTGAGGTGCAGCAGGGCGCCCACCGAGTGCACGCCCATGCGCACCAGCGCCCCGCCGCCGGTGGATCGCCACTCGCGGCTGAACACCGAATTGGAGCCCGAATGGCTCTCCTCCGCCCGCAGTTCCAGGACGCTGCCCTTGGCGGCGGCGATCAGCCTGCGCATCTTGGCGATGGGCGGGGCGTAGACCCAGTTCTCGGCGTAGCAGAACGCCACCCCCGCGGCCCGCACGGCCTCGCGCACGGCCTCGGCGTTGGCCAGGGCGCCGGCGCGCATGCGCGAGCGCGGCACGTGCAGGCCGATCGGCGCGTGGTCCCCGGGCTGGCCGAAGTAGCCGGTGAGCGGCTTCTCCATGATGATGTGCTTGCCGGCCGCGGCGGCGCGGATGGCGAACTCGTGGTGCAATGCCGGGGGCAGGCAGATGTCGATCACGTCGATGTCCGGCCGGGCCAGGAGGGCGTCGAAGTCCCGGGTGGCGAACGGGATCCTGGCTTCCAGGGCGAAGGCGTCAGCGCTGGCCTGGGTGCTGGAGCAGACTCCGCGCACTTCCACCAGGCCGGGAGGAAGGGTGGCATAATTGGCGAAATGCATATGGGCGCCGTAGCGGGCGCCTGCCATACCGATGCCGAGTGTTTTCATGGCTGGAAGGTCTCCCTTGCGGACCGGCCTGGGCCTTTGACCCGGGCCCGGCGAAAAGATCGATGATGTGACCGAGGTCCCGAATGCCCAGACTGCGAGAGCCCAAAGCCGCGCCCGACAACGTCGTGAACGCGGCCGCCCGCGCCTTCGTGGTGCTGGAGCGGCTGTCCCGGCAGCGCACCATCGGCCTGGAGGCCCTGGCCCGGGAAGTGAAGCTGGCCAAGCCGACCGTCTACCGGTTCCTGCTGACCCTGCAGGAACTGGGCTACGCGCGCCGGGCCGACGGCGACCAGTGGGGCATGACCCTCAAGCTGTTCAACGTGGGCTCCCGGGCGCTGGACCACCTGGACCTGCATTCCGCCGCCCGGCCGGTGGCCGAGCAGCTGGCCGACGACCTGGGGGAGACGGTGCACATGGGCGTGCTGGAGGGCGATTCCGCCGTCTACGTGCTCAAGATCGAATCGCGCCACACCATCCGCATGTTCTCCCGGGTGGGCCGGCGCATCCCGCTCTACTGCACGGCCATCGGCAAGGTCCTGCTGGCCTTCGCCAAGGAGGACGAGCGGGAGAGCGCCCTGAAGGGCGTGCGCCAGCTGGCCTTCACCAGGAAGACCCACACCAGCCCGGACCGCGCTCTACGCGGAGCTGGAGCGGATCCGGGAGCAGGGCTTCGCCCTGGACGACGAGGAGCACGAAGAGGGGATCCAATGCATCGGCGCCCCGGTGTTCGACTACACGGGGTCGATCGTCGCCACCATCTCGGTGTCCTGGCCCAGCTTCCGCTACGCGCGCGGAGAGGAGGGCGGGAAGGTCGAAAAGGTGAAGGCGGCCGCCGCGCGCATCTCGACCTCTGGGCCATCCTGGCGCCCTGACCGGGCTCCGCCCGGCCAGGCGTGGGGAGTCCTGAGGAGCCACGCAGGCGGGGCGGGGCGCTTGCTGCCATGCGGCTCCCCTCAGTCGTTCAGCCCCGCACCAGGTGCACCGCGAAGCCGCCCAGGTCGAGGTCCAGATAGACCGACCTGAGCATGCCCTTGTCGAACCGGGCGCTGTCCGCCCGGGTCCCGATGCCGGCGCCGGCCAGGTAGGCCACGGCCCGCTCCACCTGGTTGCAGCGGATGGCGATGTGGCCCTTTCCCCCGGCGCCCGGGGCCTTGAGGACCTCGATCCGGTCGCCGGCGAAGATCGAGCCGCCGGTTTCCCTCGGAGCGAGGTTGAAGAGCGTCTCGAAGGCCCCGGCCAGGGACCGGCAGCCGGCCTCGCCGGCGGCGTTGATGCCCAGGTGGCCGAAGGAGAAGCCGTGCAGGGCGGCCACCGCCTCGCGGCAGAGTTGCTCCACCGCCGGCCAGTTCCCGGCTTCCACCAGGTCCGGCCGCACCATCCACGATCCGCCGACGGCGAGCACGCAGCCCCGGCCCACGTAGCCGGCCAGGTTGCCGGCGTCGATGCCGCCGGTGGGCACGAACTTCACCGACCCGAACGGGGCGGCCAGGGCGTCCAGCATGGCGGTGCCGCCGGCGGCGCCGGCCGGAAAGAACTTCAGCACCTCCAGGCCCTGGGCCAGGCCCTTGGCCACCCCGTCGGGGCTGGCCACCCCGGGCAGCACCGGCACGCCCCGCTCCTGGCAGTAGGCCACCACCCCGTCCACGAAGCACGGGCTGACGATGAACTTCGCGCCGGCGCGGATGGCCTGGGCCGCCTGGTCCGGGGAAAGCACGGTGCCCGCGCCCACCAGCAGCTCGGGCAGCTCGGCCGCCAGGGCCCGGATGGAATCCTCCGCGGCGGCGGTGCGGAAGGTGACCTCGGCCACCGGGATGCCGCCCTTGACCAGGGCCCGCCCCAGCCCCACCGCCCTGGCCGCCGATTCCAGCCTGATCACCGGCACCAGGCCGATCTCTCCCACGCGCTTGAGCAACGGGTCCATGTGGATTCCTTACGATCAGTCGTTGACGCCCGGGATGGCGAAGTAGGCCGCTGCGTTGCGGTAGCAGATGTCCTGGACCAGGCCGCCCAGGCTCTCGAAATCGGCGGGCGCCTCGCCCGCTTCCATCCAGCCGCCCACGATGGCGCAGAGGAGCCGCCGGAAATATTCGTGGCGCGGGAACGACAGGAAGCTCCTGGAGTCGGTGAGCATGCCCACGAACCGGGACAGCAGGCCGATGTTGGCCAGGCAGCTCATCTGGCGGCGCATGCCGTCGAGGTGGTCGTTGTGCCACCAAGCCGAACCCAGCTGGAGCTTGCCGGGCACGGACTCCTGAAAACAGCCCATGATCGAGCAGAGCACTTCGTAGTCGTTGGGGTTGAACGGGTACAGGATGGTCCTGGGCAGCAGGCCGTCGCGCTGCAGGGTGTCCAGGAACGCCGCCAGCTTGCGCGCCACCTGCTCGTCGCCCGCGGCGTCGTAGCCGGTGTCCGGCCCGAGCTTCGCGAACATGGCCGTGTTGAGGTTGCGGATGGCGGCCAGGTGCAGCTGCATGGCCCAGCCGCGCCGGGCGTTCATGCGGCCCACTTCCAGCAGCAGCTCGGTCCGGATGGCTTCCGCGTCCTCTTTGCCCGGCGCGTTGCCCTTGCGCAGGCTGGCGAAGATGCGATCCAGGGCCTGCGGCGCGGCGAAGCCGGCCACCGGCGCCACCAGGGCGTGGTCCGAGGCCCGGCAGCCCAGGTCATGGAAGGCGGCGTGGCGCCGGTCCAGGGCCGTGACCAGGTCCCGGTACGACTCGATGGAGATGTCCGCCGCCGATTCCAGCCGGTCCAGGCAGGCGTTCCAGGCCGAGGGGTCCTCCACCGCCATGGCCTTGTCCGGGCGGAAGCTGGGCACCATCACCGGTTCACCGGGCTGGCGCGCGGCGGCGTAAGCAGCGTGGTGCTCCAGCCGGTCGGCGGGGTCGTCGGTGGTGCAGACGGCGCGCACCTTCATCCGGGTCAGCAGGGCGCGGGCGCCGAATTCCCGGGTGGCCAGCTGGGCGTTGCAGGCCTCCCAGATCATCGGGGCAGTGCGCTCGCCCAGCGGCTCCTGGATCCCGAAGTAGCGCTGCAGCTCCAGGTGGGTCCAGTGGTAGAGGGGGTTGCCGACCAGGGCCGGCACCGTCCTGGCCCACGCCAGGAAGGTGCGGTAGTCCGGCTCATGGCCGGTGATGTCCTCTTCGGGCACGCCGTTGGCCCGCATGGCGCGCCACTTGTAGTGATCGCCGCCCAGCCAGGCGTGGGCGAGGGTCTTGAAGCGGGTGTCGCCGGCCACCTCCGCCGGGGGCAGGTGGCAGTGGTAGTCGAGGATCGGCATGTGGGCCGCGTACTGGTGGAACAGCCTGCGGGAGCTTTCGTCCGGAAGCAGGAAATCGGCGTCCATGAAAGGTTTCATAGGGTTACTCCGTCCTTGAAGATGGCGATCTCCCGGTAGCCGCCCAGCTCGGCCTTGGCGCGCTTGCCTTCGGCCACCGCGATGATCTCCCCCAGCAGTTCGATGGCCAGCTGGTCGAAGGAAGCGCCGGCCAGCACCCGGCCGGCGTCGAAGTCGATCCAGCGCGGCTTGCGCGCCGCCAGGTCACTGTTGGAGGCGATCTTGAAGGTGGGCGCGGGCGCCCCGTCCGGGGTGCCGCGGCCGGTGGTGAAGAGGATCAGCTGGGCGCCGGCGGCGGTGAGCGCGGTCGATGAGATCAGGTCGTTGCCCGGGCCGGAGATCAGGGTGAAGCCCTGCTTCCTGCGGCGCTCGCCGTAGCCGATGACGTCCACGACCGGCACGGTGCCGGCCTTGCGGATGCAGCCCAGGGACTTCTCCTCCAGGGTGGTGATGCCGCCTTCGCGGTTGCCGGGCGAAGGGTTCTCGTAGACCTCCTGGCCGTGCGAGATGTAATAGTTCTTGAAGGCGTTCACCATCCGCACTTCGCTGTCGAACACCTCGCGCGAGCAGGCGCGGGCCATGAGTTCGGTCTCGGCGCCGAACATCTCCGGCACCTCGGTCATGAGGGCGCTGCCGCCTGCGGCCACCAGCAGCTCGCACACCCGCCCCACCAGGGGGTTGGCGGTTATGCCGGAAAAGGCGTCCGAGCCGCCGCACTTGAGCCCGATGGTGAGTTCCGACAGGGGCAGGGGCACCCGGCTTCGCGCCTCGACCATCGGGGCCAGGCCGGCCATGGCCGCCTGCGCCGCCTCCACCTCATCGCCGGTCTGCTGCAGCGGGATGAAGCGGACCCGGTCGCCCAGATCGCCCAGCTCGGCCTTGAACGCGGCCAGGGTGTTGCTCTCACAACCCAGGCTCAGCACGATCGCGCCGGCCGCGTTGGGGTGCTGGGTCAGCCGGGCCAGGATGGTGCGGGTGGCGTCCAGGTCGCCGCCCAGCTGGGAGCAGCCGTAGGGGTGCCCGAAGGCGAAGGCGTCCAGGCCGAATTCCTTCCGGCCCAGCTCCGCCACCACCTCGGCGGTGCGGTTGACGCAGCCGACCGTGGGAATCACCCAGACCTCGTTGCGGATGCCCGCGGCGCCAAGCCGGCGGTAGCCCAGGAAGGTGCCCGGCAACCCGCTCCGGGCAAGCAGGTCCAGGGCCGCCTCGCGCCCGGCCCAGGTGAACGGCGCGGACGGCTCGTAGCTGCGGAGCAATACGTGCTCAACGACGTATTGCTCAGGGTGTATTGGGAATGGCCCACCACTGCAAAAGCCGGGCGAGGCCTTTGCCGAAGGATTCGGAACCTGGGGAAAGCGGGCCCTTGACGCGGGGCAAGGGTTGCTCCTGGGAGTGGTTTTGAGGGGAATTGTAGGTCGTGGAGCTCCTTGATTGGGTGATTGACAAAATGATGCACCTAATGTATTACTCTTGAACAGAAGAAGGAATCGGCCACGAGGCCCTTGACAAGTTTTTTGGGGGGCGGATTTGAGCTACAAACAGAACAGGATGAAGATGGCCACCCCGCCCAATGCCAAGACCGCCCCGGAGGATGC
>CAWFOJ010000126.1:0-4632 GCA_963816585.1 uncultured Holophagaceae bacterium
CGCCCTGGCCTGGCGCCGGAAAGGTGCCGGACGGGTCACCGATCATCTCCGCACCTTGTGCGGCACCAGGGACGCGCTGGTCGCGCCCTTCCTCCGGGCCTTGGATCCCCCGCCCTAGGAGCCTGTCCATGAGAGCCCATGAATGAGTCGGGATTCCCGAGAAAGAAAAGGTGACGAGTGATGCGATCGACTCTGAAGGCCGGCAATACCCGCTGGATCCAGCTGTCCCTGGGCCTCGTCGCCATGATGGCGATTTCCAGCCCCCAGTATGTCTGGACGCTGTTCATCCAGGCCTTCCGCACGGCCACGGGGACCAGCCTGCCCGCGATCCAGGTCACGTTCTCCCTGCTGATCGTCCTGCAGACCTGGCTTTCCCCGGCCCAGGGCTGGCTGGTCCAGCGCTTCGGCCCCAAGCTGCTGATCGCCCTCGGGGCCGCCCTCAGTGGCCTGGGCTGGGTGCTGGCGGCCAGGGTGTCCAGCCTGGCGGGGCTCTATGCGACCTACGGCCTTTTGTGCGGCATCGGGACCGGCATCGTATACATCGGCACCATCGGATTGATCGTGCGCTGGTTCCCCGACCGGCGCGGCCTGGCCACCGGCATCGTGGCGGCCGGCTACGGGTTCGGCGCCATCCTGACCACCTTTCCCATCCACGCCATGATCAAGTCCTCGGGTCATCAAGCGACCCTCACCACGTTCGGGATCATCCTGGGGTCGGTGGGAGTCCTGGCCGCCTTCTGCCTTCGGCCGCCCCGGCCCGGTGAAGCGGCCGGAGCCGCCGTGCCGGCCAGGGCGGTGCTGACCGGACGGGAATGCTCGCCAAAAGCAATGCTGAAGACCCCGGTCTTCTGGTTGATGTTCGTGATGATGACGATGATGGCCGCCTGCGGGTTGATGGTCGTCTCGCAATTCGCCAATTTCACCAAGGATTTCGGCGTGGCCGGGGTGATGGTGTTCGGAGTCGCGGCCCTGCCGCTGGCGCTGACGGTGGACTGGGTCAGCAACGGACTGAGCAGGCCCTTCTTCGGCTGGATTTCGGATCGGATCGGCCGTGAGAACACCATGGGCATCGCCTTCATCCTGGATGCCGTGGCCGTATCGCTGATGCTGGTCCTGCGCCAGAACGCCGTCGCACTCGTGGCGCTTTCCGGGGTGGTGTTCTTCTGCTGGGGCGAGATCTACTCCTTGTTTCCCTCCACCCTCACCGATACCTTCGGCGTCCGCAACAGCTCCGCCAACTACGGCTTCCTCTACATGGCCGCGGGGGTGGGTTCGGTGCTGGGGGGTCCGTTGGCAGCCTGGATGCGCGTAGCCACCGGAAGCTGGCTGCCCGTTTTCGCGGTGGTCATCGCCATGGATCTGGCCACCGGGCTTCTCGCCCTCTTCGTGCTCAAGCCGATGCGGACGGCCTGGTGCGGGCTGGCGCCACCGAAGGAGATCGCCTGTCCAGCCCAGCGGAACCTGCCTCCTGGATCCGTGAACGTTTGAGAGAACTGGGCCGTTGGGTTCCAACGGATCCAGGACATTGTCGATGCAATCACCTCTTCCCTGGGAGAAGACCATGAACCAAGCCACCGGAGCCCTGAGCGCGTGCCGGACCCTGTTCCCATCCTTGCGCCGCACCCTTGACGGCAAGCCCTTGGCCTTTTTCGACGGCCCCGGCGGAACCCAGGTGCCCCAGGCGGTGCTCGACGCCATCGGCGGCTACTACAACCGCTGCAACGCCAACGTCCATTGCGAGTTCATCACCTCCCGGGAAACCGACCAGATGTTGCACGAGACCCGGGAAGCGGTGGCGGCATTCCTGGGCGCCCCGTCCTGGCGGGAGATCTCCTTCAGTGCCAACATGACCACCCTGGCCTTCAGTCTGAGCCGGGCCCTGTCCCGGCTGATCAGGAGCGGCGACGAGGTGGTCGTCACCCAGCTGGACCATGAGGCCAACCGCGGCCCCTGGCTGAACCTGGCCGAGGCCGGCGCGGTCATCAAGGAAGTGGCCATGCTCCCCGACGGCACCCTCGACCCGGAGGACATGGCCCGCAAGATCGGCCCGCGCACCCGGCTGGTGGCCATCGGCTGCGCCTCCAACACCCTGGGCACGGTGAACGACCTGGCGCTGGCGCGCAGGCTGTCCCGGGCCGTGGGCGCATGGCTGCTGGTGGACGCGGTGCACGCGGCGCCGCACTTCCCCATGGACGTGGCCGCCCTGGACACCGACTTCCTGCTCTGCTCGGCCTACAAGTGGTACGGCCCTCACGTGGGCGTGCTCTACGCCCGCCCGGGCCTGCTGGATACGCTGCCCACGGACCGGCTTTGCACCCAGGACCCATCGGCCCCGTTCCGGATCGAGACCGGCACCCTGCACCACGCGGCCATGGCCGGGGTGCGGGCCGCGGTCCACTTCCTGGCCGGGTTCTCGGATGGCGCCAGCCTGCGCGAGCGCCTGGTGGCCACCATGACCGCCCTGGAGCGGCAGGAGCGCGCCCTGGCCCAGAGCTATTACGAGCGTGTGAAAGCCATTCCCGGGGTCCTGGTCTGGGGTCCGGATTTCAGGGCCGCCCACCGGGCTCCCACGGTCTCCATCACCGTGCGCGACCTCAACTCCAAGGCAGTGGCCCGCAAGCTGGGCGAGCGGGCCGTGCTGGTCGGGGACGGCCACTTCTACGCGGTCCGGGCCATCGAGGCGCTGGGGCTGGAAGCCCAGGGCGGCGTGGTGCGGGCCGGGCAGGCCATGTACACCACGGAGGAGGATGTCCAGCGCCTGCTGGACGGCGTCGCCGCCATCGCCAAAGGACGAGTCTAGTCCAGTTGCCAGTTTGCATAGAGCAGCCCAAGCTGGTCCAGCCATCCGCGCCAAGGGAGGCTCCTCCGGTGATCCCCCGCTACCCCGAGTTCTTCAACGATGTCTTCGGCCCGGTCATGCAGCCCGGGTCCAGTTCCCACCAGGCCGGCCCTTGCCGCCTGGGCCTGCTGGCGGCCTCGCTGCTGGGCGAGCCGCCGCGGCGGGTCGAGTTCCACCTGGACCCGGCGGGGTCCTTCGCCGGCACCTTCGGCCTCATGAACGAGGATCTCGGACTCGCCTCCGGGGTCCTGGGCCTCGGGCCCGACGATCCCTCGTTCTTCGAATCCCTGGACGAGGCCCGGCGGCGCGGGGTCGAACTGGATTTCCGCTTCCTCCCGGTCCCGGAGAGCGAGCATCCCAATGCCGTGAAGATCCGGATGGACGGGCCCACCCGGAGCGTGATCCTGGTGGGCGACTCGGTCGGCGGCGGCATGGTGGAAGTGGTCGCCGTCCAAGGCTTCCCGGTCCGCTTCCAAGGCGACACCCCGGTGGTCCTGGTGTCCGGAGCAACGGGCTACCGTCCGCAGGGTTTGCTCGAGTCGGGGCGGAGCCAGCGCGCGGGGCAGACCCTCTCCTGGTTCAAGACGGTGGGCCGGCCCGCTGATCTCCCGGAGGGAGCGCTGTTCCTGGAGCCCATCCTCCCGGTCCCCACCCTTCCCGGGCGGAGGCCGCAACTCTTCGATACCATGGCCGCCTGGCGGGCCCTGGCCGCGGATGCCGGCACCGGACTGGCCGAGATCGCCCTGCGCTACGAGGAGGCGGCTTCCGCCTGGCCGCGTCCGCGGATCCTCGCGGCCATGGAGCGGATCCGCACGCTGCTGCACGCCCAGGTCCACGCGGCCTATGGTCCGGCCGGGGTGGGCCCGATGGAGCCGTTCAGCCGGCGGGACGACCGCATATGGGCGCCCCACCTGGAAGCGGGCCGGTCCATTTCCGGATCGGTCACCGCCCAGGCCCTGAAACTGGTGCTGGGGGTCAACGCCAAGGTCCGGGGCGTTCCCATCGTCCCGGCGCCCATGGGCACCGGAGGCGGCTACCTGTATGCGGCGCTTCACGCCGTCCAGCAGGACCGGGGGTATCCGGATGACGCCCTGCTCCAGGGGCTGCTGGTGGCCGCCGGGGTCGGAGCCATCGCCTGCACCCGCACCCAGCCGACGGGCGAAATCATCGGCTGCGCAGGGGGACCTGGGGTCTGTTCGGCCATGGCCGCCGCGGCCCTGGTGGCCATGGCCGGAGGCGAGCCCCCGCAGGCGGAGCACGCCGCCAGCTTCGCCATCCAGGCCACCATCGGCCAGCCTTGTGACCCGATCCCCGGCGGGTTCGAACAGCCCTGCCTGAGCCGGGCCATCGCCGCGGTCACCAATGCCATCGCCTTCGCCGACCTGGCCAGGGCCGGATCCGACGCGGTCCTGCCGTTCCATGAGGCTCTCGATGCGGCCGACCGGGTGGGCCGGGCTCTGCCGCCCGAGCTGAAATGCACCTCCAGGGGCGGCTGCTGCACCACCCCGACGGCGCAGAGGCTCGCCGAAAGCTTCCAGCGCCGGCCGAGGCATCCCCACCCGACCACCTAATTTCTGAATCGATTTATGATGGAAAACGAGCGCCGGGGTTCCCGAGCCAAGGGGGTCCGCGGTGCGGGTGCTGGAGGCCTCCATGGATGATTCAAAAGTCTGGTTGATCACCGGCTGTTCCACCGGCTTCGGCCGGGAGCTGGCGCGGGCCGTGCTGGGCCGGGGCGGGCGGGTGGTGGTGACCGCCCGGGCCCCGGAGGCCCTGCGGGAGTTCGAAGGGTC
>CAWFOJ010000127.1:0-12803 GCA_963816585.1 uncultured Holophagaceae bacterium
GCCTTCATGAAGGTCTGCAGGTAGCCGGCGTCCATGGCCTGGGCGAAGATCCGGGTGGAGGCGGGGAACACCAGCATGCGGGTGCCCTCGGCCACCTTCTTGCCCTTGAGGATCTTGGCGGCCACGGCCAGGTCGTCCAGGCGGCCGTTGGTGCAGCTGCCGATGACGATCTGGTTCACCTTCTTGCCGGCCACCTTGGCGATGGGCTTGACGTTGTCCACGGTGTGCGGGCAGGCGATCTGCGAGGTGAGCTTGGACACGTCGACCTTCACGACCTTCTCGTAGACCGCGTCCGGATCCGGCTGCACCACCGGGATCCTGCCCTTGACCCCCGCCTCTTCCTTCAGGTAGCGCAGGGTCTCCTCGTCGGCGGGCACAATGCCGCAGGTGGCGCCGGCCTCCACGCTCATGTTGCACAGCACCAGGCGGCCGCTGGTGGGCATCTTCTCGATGGTGTCGCCGTGGAACTCCAGCACCCGGAAATTGGCCCCCTGGGCCGACAGCTGGCCGATCAGGTACAGGATCAGGTCCTTGGCCCCCACGTGCTTGGGGAACTTGCCGGTCACTTCCACCTTGATGGTGGCGGGCACTTCGATGTTCAGGGCCTGGCCCAGGGCCCACACGGACGCCAGCTCGGTGGCGCCCACGCCGAAGGCGAATGCGCCCAGGGCGCCGTGGGTGGTGGTGTGGCTGTCGGCCCCCACCACCACGCTGCCGGGCCGCACGTAGCCGAACTCGGGCAGCACCTGGTGGCAGATGCCGCCCCGGTCGCCGCGGATGTCATGGAACTTGGGGATCTGGTGCTTGCCCGCGAACTCCCGCACCAGCTTCTGGTTGGTGGCGGTCTTGGGGCCCTCGGCCGGCACCCGGTGGTCGAAGATGATGGCGATCTTCTCCACGTCCCAGGGCTTGGCCGCGCGCCCGGTGCCCTGGTAGATCTCGTTGAACTGGTTGATCACCAGCGCGGTGTTCTCGTGGGACATGGCCAGGTCCACCTTGGGCTCGACCACGTCCCCGGCCTTGACCGAGCGCAGCCCGGCCGCTTTGGCCAATATCTTTTCCACGACTGTCATTCCCATGGGGCACCTCCGTTGCAGGACCGGGAAAGGGTCAGATGACGCCCTTGGCCTTGAGGGCGGCCTGGTCGGCCTCGCTCAGGCCCAGGCGGGCATAGATTTCGGCGTTGTGCTGGCCCAGGGTGGGCGGTGGCGTGGCCACGTCCCCGCAGGCCTTCTCGAACAGGGCGGTGAGCCCGAACACCTCGATGGGGCCGATCCCCGGCGCCTCGGTCTTCTGGAGCACGCCCCGGTGGCGCACCTGGGGCTGGCGCAGGGCCTGGCCCAGGCTGAGGATCTCGCCCGAGGGCACGTCGTTGGCGTTCAGGCGCTCCACCCAGTGGGCGGTGGGCCTGGTGGCCAGCCTGGCCTCCAGGAGCGGCGTGAGCTCCTTGCGGTTCTTCTTGCGGATGTCCCGTTCCTGGAACCGCGGATCGGCCTTCAGCTCCGGGACTTCCAGGGTGTCGCACACCGCCTCCCACTGCTCCTGCTTGTTGGCGGCGATGTTGATGAAGCCGTCCTGGGTGCGGAAGGTGCCGCTGGGCGCGGCGGTGAAGTTGTCGTTGCCCATGAGCGCCGGGTCCTTGCCGCCGATGAGCAGGTTGGCCGCCACCCAGCCCATGAGGGGCATGATGGAGTCCAGCAGGGCGATGTCGATGAATTGGCCCTCGCCGGTGCGCTCCCGCTGGTACAGGGCCGCCATGATGGCGAACGCCGCGTTCAGGCCGCCCACCGTGTCGCACACCGGGAAGCCGGTGCGCAGGGGGCTGAGCCGCTCGTCGCCGTTCACCGCCATCTCGCCGGAGAGCCCCTGGATGATCTGGTCGTAGGCGGGCTTGAAGGCGTCCGGCCCGTCCTGGCCGAACCCGGAGATGGCGCAGTAGACGAGCCGCGGGTTGATCTCCTTGAGCACGGCGTAGCCCAGGCCCAGGCGGTCCATGACGCCGGGCCGGAAGTTCTCCACCAGCACGTCGGCGTCCTTGACCAGCTGCTTGAACAGGGACTTGCCCTCGGGGCTCTTGGTGTTGAGGGTCACCGACTCCTTGTTGGCGTTCTGGGCCAGGAAGCTGGTGCCCATCAGCTTCTTGTTGTATTCCGGGACGATGCCCAGCTTGCGCGCCAGGTCCCCGTCCTTGGGGTTCTCCACCTTGATCACTTCGGCCCCCAGGAGGGCCAGGTGGAGGCTGGCGAACGGGCCCGAGAGCACGTTGGTGAGGTCCAGGACCTTGATGCCTGCGAGCATGCGCGGTTTAGCCATGATCAGTACCCCAGCGGGCCGGTGCGGTATACCCGGCCGGTCATGTCGCGGCCGAAGAAGGCCGCGACGTCCTTGGCGACGGCCACCAGGCGGGCCAGGTCGATGTCCCGGCGCCGGCCGGCGCGGGCCAGGCCGTGCACCAGGTCCTCGGTGGCCACGTTGCCGGCGGCCACCTTGGTGAAGGGGCAGCCGCCGAGGCCGGCGAAGGACGTTTCGAACGTGTTCACCCCGGCCGCCATGGCCGTGTAGACATTGGCCATGCCCAGGCCGTAGGTGTCGTGGAAGTGGCAGGTGCACTGCACCGGCCCCAGCTTGAACAGCTCGCCGAACAGGCGCTCACCTGCTCCGGGTAGGCGTGGCCGGCGGTGTCGGCCAGGCTGATGTTCAGCAGCCCGGCGTCCACGTAGGCCCGCACGATGCCGAGCACCCGCTCGTCCGGGATCCGCCCCTCGAAGCCGCAGCCGAACGCGCTCTGCACGCTCACCTGCACCTTCTTGCCGGCGGCCGCCGCGGCCTTGGCCGTGGCGATGATGCGCCTCTGGGCCTCCTCGGTGGACATGCCGGTGTTCTTGCGGCTGTGGGTGTCCGAGGCGGAGACGCCCATGCAGAACATCTCCACGCCGCAGGCCATGCCCCGGTCCAGCCCCTTCTCGTTCAGCACCAGGCCCGAGAGCACGGGCCGGGGCCCGGGGGCCCCCGCCAGGCGCCGGAACAGTTCGTCCGTGTCGGCCATCTGGGGCACCTTCTCCGGGTGCACGAAGGAGCCCACCTGGACGATGTCCAGGCCGGAGGCCATCAGGCCGCGGATCCAGGTTTCCTTGACGTCCGTGGGCACCACCTGCTTTTCGACCTGGAGCCCGTCCCGCGGCCCCACTTCGTGGATGAGGATCTCGCCCATGGCCCGCTCCCTACAGCTTGCCCACGATGGCTTCGGCCATCTGCAGGGTGGTGTCCGCGCCGCCCATGTCGTAGGTGCGCACCTTGCCTTCCGCGATGACCTGGGCCACGGCCTTCTCCAGCCGGGCCGCCTTCTCCTTCTCGCCCAGCCAGTCCAGCATCATCTTGCCGGCCAGGATGGTGGCGATGGGGTTGACCTTGTACTGGCCGGCGTACTTGGGCGCCGAGCCGTGGGTGGGCTCGAACACCGCCAGCTTCTCGCCGATGTTGCCGCTGCAGCCGAAGCCCAGGCCGCCCACCATCTGCGCGCAGAGATCGCTGATGATGTCGCCGAACAGGTTGGTGGCCACGAGCACTCCGTAGTTCTTGGGGTTCTTCAGCAGCCACATGCAGATGGCGTCGACGTTGGCGTCGTCCATCTGGATCTGCGGGAAGTCCTTGGCCACCTGCTTGCCGATCTCCAGGAACATCCCCTCGGTGGCCCGCACCACGTTGGCCTTGTGGACCACGGTGACCTTGGGGTAGCCGAACTTGGCGGCGTACTGGAAGGCGGCCCGGATGATCCGCTCACAGCCCTTGCGGGTGTTGATCTTGCAAGTGATGGCGTACTCGTCGGCGGGGATGCCGGCGAAGGGGGCGAAGGCCTTGGAGGCGGCCTGGAGGGTCGAGCTCACTTCCTTGGGCACCGGGTTGAACTCCACGCCGGAATAGAGGCCCTCGGTGTTCTCCCGGAACACCACCAGGTCGATCCCCTCCTTGAAGTTGAGCGGGTTGCCCGGGTAGGCCTTGCAGGGCCGCAGGCAGGTGTACAGGTCGAACATCTGGCGCATGCGCACGATCGGGCTGCGGTAGACCAGGCCCTTGCCCTGCAGGGAGGGGCTCAGCTCCTTCTCGGCGGCCTTCACCGGCTTGGAGGTGATGGCGCCGAACATGGCGGCCTGGCAGTTCTTCAGCGCCTGCACGCAGCGCTCGGGGAAGGCCTCGCCCTCCTTGCACCAGAACTCCCAGCCGATGTCGCCGTGCGTGTAGGCGGCGTCGAACTTCAGGGCATCCAGACAGATGCGGGTGGCCTCCATGACCTCCACGCCCACACCGTCACCCGGCAGCCATGCGATCTTGTATTGGCTCATATCAACTCCGTCATGAGGAAAAGGGGGTTCACGGTAAAGGCCTGCCGTTGCGGCCCAAGGAAAGGGGACGATCCATTCATTAAAGATCGGCGCCGTAACCAAGATTGTCAGGAATGGTAGGCCTTGCGGATCGCTTAAGTGTTTCGTATTCTGGCCAAGGTCACAAACGATATATTTTTGGTACCTCATTCCGAAAACTTATGACCAGGAGAGAGGTCCGTGAACTACCTGCGACGCGTCATGCCCTCCCTAACGGCGTTGCAATTTTTCGATGCTGCCGCCCGGCACATGAGCTTCACCCGCGCCGCGGCCGACCTGCACGTGACCCAGAGCGCCGTGAGCCGCCAGATCCGGGAACTGGAGGGGTTCCTGGGCCAGCCCCTGTTCCACCGGATCAAGCAGCGCCTGGTCATGACCGAGGCGGGCGAGGCCTACGCCGCCGCGGTGCGGGACCTGCTCAACCAGGCCGAGGCCGCCACCCTGCAGGTGATGGCCTACAACGGCCGGGGCGGCATCCTGACCGTGGCCCTGCTGCCCACCTTCGGCACCCGCTGGCTGGTGCCCCGCCTGGGCGACTTCATGGCCAGGCACAAGGACATCCAGCTGAACCTGGTGTCCAAGATGCGCCCGTTCAACTTCACCGGCAGCGGCATCGACGCCGCCATCCACTTCGGCACCGACGTGTGGCCGGACGCGGAGTGCCACCGGCTCATGGGCGAAGTGATCGTCCCGGTGTGCGCTCCCGCCCTGCTGGAGGGACGCCAGGAGCTGGCCGACCCCCGGGAAGTGCGCGATTTCCCCATGCTCCAGCTCACCACCCGGCCCCAGGCCTGGGCCGACTGGCTGCACGCGGTGGGGATCGAGAACCTGGACGCTCCTCCGGGGCCCCGTTTCGAGGAATTCCAGATGGTCATCCAGGCGGCCATCGCCGGGCTGGGCATCGCCGTGCTGCCCCGGTTCTTCATCCAGGATGAGCTGGCCAGCGGCCGGCTGGTGGCGGCCATCAACCGCCCGGTGACCAGCGAGCAGGCCTACTACCTGGTCCATCCGGAGGGCAAGGCGGACCTGTACCGGGTCTGCGTGTTCCGGGACTGGCTCATTGAACAGTGCCAGGGCGAACGGGGCGACGGCGGGCTGGGAGCGGCGGTGCCAGAACGCATGGGGGCGCGGCCATGAACCCCTGGTTGGCTATTCCCTTGGAAGAATATGAAGGACACATGGCTTGGCCGTCCGTGGCCCAGGCCCAGTACCTGGCAGGGGCCCTGGCCTTCTGGGCCCGGGGCCTGGGGGCACGGTCGGTGGCGGTGCTGGGCTGCGCCGGGGGCAACGGCTTCGACCGCCTGCCCCGGCCCCAGGTGCGCCGGGTGGTGGGGGTGGACCTGAACTCCACCTACATCGCCACCGCCCGGGCCCGGCACCAGCATCGTTTCCCGGCCCTGGAACTGTACGCCCGGGACTTTCTGGACCCGGAATTCACCTTCGACCCGGTGGACCTGGCGTTCGCCGGCCTGCTGTTCGAGTACATGGACGTGCCCGCCGCCCTGGCGCGGATCCGCCCCATGCTCAAGCCCGGGGGCGTCCTGGGGGCGATCCTGCAGCTGCCCAGCCCGACCATCGCCGAAGTGACCCCCAGCCCGTTCAAGTCCATGGAGAGGCTCGGGGGGTTCATGAGCCTGGTCGACCCGGAGGCGTTCATAGCCCAGGCCCAGGAGTCCGGCTATGCCCTCAAGTCCCGCCGCCACACCACCCTGGAGTCGGGCAAGGCATTCGAGGAGTTCTTACTGAAATGGCATCCTCCGCTACAGTGACGGTAGAGGAGTCGTCATGCCCGACCCAGTGCTGAGGATCGCCGCCTTTTCCGACGGGCCCTCCGGCGGCAACCCGGCCGGGGTCCTGATCGCCGAACGGCACCCGGAGCCGGCGGAGATGCAGGCGATCGCCGCCCGGGTGGGCTACTCGGAAACCGCCTTCGCGGCGCCCCTTGCCGACGGCTGGCGGGTGCGCTACTTCGCTCCGCGGATGGAAGTGCCCTTCTGCGGCCACGCCACCATCGCCCTGGGGGCGGCCCTGGCCATGCGCCACGGCGACGGAGTCTTCCCCCTGCAGCTGAACCAGGCCCGCATCACCGTGGCGGGCCGGCGGGAGGGCGACCTGTTCGCCGCCGCCCTCCAGTCCCCGCCCACCCGCAGCGCCCCGGCGGACCCGGACCTGGCGCACCGGGCGCTGACGCTGCTCGGCTATGATCTGTGGGACCTGGACACCCGCATCCCCCCGGCCCTGGCCCACGGCGGCGCCGACCACCTGGTGCTGGCCCTGGTGGCGCGGAGGCGCCTGAAGGCCATGCGCTACGACCTGGACGCCGGGCGCGCCCTCATGGACCAGGCCGGCCTCGCCACCATCTGCCTGGTGCACGCCCAGTCCCCCACCTGCTTCCACACCCGCAACGCCTTCGCCTCCGGGGGCGTCTACGAGGATCCGGCCACCGGCGCCGCCACCGCCGCCCTGGGCGGCTACCTGCGGGACCTGGGCTGGCCCCACGGGGGCGCCATCGAGGTGATCCAGGGAGAGGACATGGGCATGCGCTCCCGGCTGCGGGCGGAGATTCCGCCGGAGCCGGGGAGCTCCATCCGGGTGTCCGGGACGGCGCGGTTGCTGTAGTTCAGGCCTTGGCCTTGGCGCAGCAGCACGCCGCGGCGCCCGCCGCCACCGGGTGGGCGGCGTCGATGGCGGCCTTGATGCTCCGCCGCAGCAGGTCCACGCCCAGGTCCAGGTCCTCGGTGCTCAGGTTCAGGGCCGGGCGGAAGCGCAGGCCCTGCCGGCCGGTGGCCAGGATGATCATGCCCAGCTCCTGGGCCTTGGCCACGGCACCGTCGCGCAGCTCCGGGCTGGCCAGGTCCAGGGCGCAGAACAGGCCCCTGCCCCGCGGGTTGCCGGTGAACTCCCGGAAGTCCCGGTGGATCTCCTGCAGCCCCTTCAGCAGCCGCTGGCCCTGGGCCAGGCCGTGGTCCACCAGGCCCTCCTCGCGCATGATCTCGATGATCCGGGTGCCGCGCACCATGTCCACCAGGTTGCCGCCCCAGGTGCTGTTGATGCGGCTGGGCACCTTGAACACGCTGTCCACCTCGTCCAGGCGCGGCCCGGCGGCGATGCCGCAGCACTGGGTCTTCTTGCCGAACGCGATGATGTCCGGCCGCACGTCGAAGTGCTGGTGGCCCCACCACTTGCCGGTGGCGCCGAAGCCGGTCTGCACCTCGTCGAAGATGAGCAGGAACTCGTGCTCGTCCGCCAGGGCGCGCAGCTTGCGCAGGAACTCGGGGCGGAAGTGGTTGTCGCCGCCCTCGCCCTGGATGGGCTCGATGATCAGGCAGGCGATGTCGTCCGGGTCCTCCCGGACCGCCGCCAGGATCTGGTCCACCGCTTCCTGCTCCGCCGCCGCCGCCTGCTCCAGGTTCGCCCCTTCCAGGGGGAAGGTGATCTTGGGATTGAGGATGCGCGGCCAGTTGAACTTGGGGAAGTACATGTACTTGCGCGGATCGGCGGTGTTCGTCAGGCTAGGGTGTAGCCGCTGCGGCCGTGGAAGGCCTCCCGGAAGTGGATGACCTTGGAGCCCTTCTCGCCCCCGCCCCGCGGCAAGGTTCTTGCGCACCTTCCAGTCGAAGGCGGCCTTCAGGGCGTTCTCCACCGCCAGGGAGCCGCCGTCGATCCAGAACAGGTGCGGCAGGTAGTCCGGGGCGGCGTGGGTGGCGAAGGTGGCCACCCACTGGGCGAAGGCGGTGGTGTAGATGTCGCTGTTGGCCGGCTTGTTCACGGCGATCCGGCCCAGGCGGGCCACGAACTCCGGGTCCCGCAGGCGCGGGTGGTTGTGGCCCAGGGGCGTGGTGGCGAAGAAGGTGTAGAAGTCCAGGTAGCGTTTCCCGTTCCGGGCGTCCACGATCCACGAGCCCTGGGACTTGTCCAGGTCCATCACCAGGTGGAAGCCGTCCACCAGCATGTGCGGCTTGAGGACATCGAAGACATCCGCTGGCTGCACCTGGATCTCCTGGTCGAACGGGTGGGTTTCGAAGGTCATGGCCGGTCTCCCTGGTCAAAGATTTGATTCGATTAGGAATATGTATGATTTTCGCCGGATTGCACGTCAGAAGACATTGCGAGAAAGACGATTTTGACCCGGTATTCCGTCATATTTATGGGATAAAATAGCCAGTATGACGAATACGCTCCTGGATGAGACGGACCACCGCCTGCTCAGCCTGCTGCGGGAGAACGCCCGCGCCTCCACCGCCGACCTGGCCCGCCGCCTGGGCCTGTCCCGGACCACCGTGCAGAGCCGCATGGAGCGCCTGGAGCGCAACCGCGTGGTGGCGGGCTACACCGTCAAGGTGACCGACGAGGTGGAGGCGGGGATGGTGCGCACCTACGTGCTGGTGACCCTCGCCCCCAAGCAGACCAGGGCCGTGGAGACGGCCCTGCGCCGGATCCCCCAGGTGCGCACCCTGCACTCGGTGAGCGGGCCGTTCGACCTGCTGGCCATCGTGGCGGCCGCCTCCATCGTCGAATTGGACGCGGTGATCGACCGCATCGGGCTGCTGGAGGGGGTGGAGCGCACCACCTCGGCCATTGTCCTGTCCACCCGGATCGATCGGTGAAAGGCGAGTCGGGACCGGGTACCCTGGGAGCATGCTCAGCGCCTCCATCGACCACCTGGCCTTCACTTCCCCCACCTTGGCGCTCGGGATGGAATATGTGGCGGACCTGTTGGGCGTCGCCCCCCGCCCCGGAGGCAAGCATCCCCGCATGGGCACCCACAACGCCTTGCTCCGGCTGGGGCCGGCCGTCTACCTGGAGGTCATCGCCGTGGACCCGGACGCCGGACCCCATGACCTGCCCCGGATGTTCGGCCTTGGCCGGGGGCTGGCCCGCCCCCTCCTGGCCAACTGGGTGGCCCGCACCCGCGACGTGCGGACCGCGGCGGCGGCCGACCCCGCCTACGGGCGCATCGAGCCCATGAGCCGGGGCTCCCTGCGGTGGGAGATCACCATTCCGGAAGGGGATGGGCTGATCTTCGACGGCCTCGCCCCCCTGCTCATACAATGGCTGGCCGAGCCGCACCCGGCCGCCGCCATGCCCGACTCCGGCTGCACCCTGGAGGGGCTGGAGGGCTGGCACCCCCGGGCCGAAGCCCTCTCGGACCTGCTGCGAGCCATCGGGCTCCAGGAACGCATGGCCATCCACCCCGGCCCTGCCCCCCGGTTGGTGGCCCACCTCCAGACCCCCCGGGGCCCGCGCGCCCTGACCAGCGGAGCCCCTGATGCATAAGGCCGAGTTCGCCGCCAACCTGGCGGTCGTGAAAAAGCGCAAGATCCTCATGGTCCGGGTGGCCCTCTCCATCCTGTTCGTGCTCCTGGCGACCTCCATGTACATGAACAAGGTCCATCCCGACGACGGGGTCCGGAGCGTGTTCCTGGCGGTGTGCATGGTGGGCTACCCGGCGGTGGTCTACCTGTGCATCACCTCGGTCCAGCGCCTGGGCCGGCGTCTGGGCCTGAACTGCCCCCATTGCGGCCGCAGCCTGTCCGGCCCCCTGGCCCACAAGGTGGTGGAGTCGGGGACCTGCCTGCACTGCGGCAATTACGTTTTCTAGGTGGACACCGCCGCCCTGAACCTTCCGGTGCGGGCGTTCGTGGCGCCCCTGGAGCCTTCCGGCAGCATCGACGCCCGCCTGGCGGCGCCTGGCCGACGAGGACCCCCTGTCCCAGGGGGCCCGCCTGCACACCCGGATCCAGAAGCGCCTGCTCCAGGAGGACCCGCGCCACCAGAGCGAAGTGGCGGTGCGGGCCCAGCTGGCCCTCCCGGACTTCACCTGCCTGGTGCGGGGGCGCATCGACCTGCTCCTGGCGGGCGCCCCGCCGGTGGTCGAAGAGATCAAGACCAGCTATCGCCCAGGGGCCATGCTCCAGGCGGCGCGGGAGGACCCGGAGCACCCTTTCGCCCTGCAGGCCCTCATGTACGCCTGGATGCGCTGGCGGGACACGGGGGCAGCGCCGGGCTGCCGCCTGCGCATCCTCTCCCTGCTGGACGAGTCCGAGGCGCTGCTGGAGCTGCCCTTCGCCCCGGAGGCTTTCGGGGCCTGGGTGCAGGAGCGCCTGGAAGCCCACCGCCAGGCCTTCCTGCGGGCGCGGGAACGGGCCGCGGAGCGCAAGCGGCTGGGCGCCGGCCTGGCCTTCCCGTTCGCCGACCCCCGCCCCGGCCAGACGGAACTGGCGGCCCGGGTGGAGGAAGCCCTGGAATCCGGGCGCCGGCTGCTGCTCCAGGCCCCCACCGGACTGGGCAAGACCGCGGCCATCCTGCACCCGGCCCTGCGCCGGGCCCTGGACCAGGACCTGCGGGTGTTCTACTGCACCCCCCGCAACAGCCAGCACGAAGTGGCCGAGGACTGCGTGCGCCGCCTGCGGGCCCAGGGCCGCCCGGTGCGCTCGGTGACCATCCGGGCCAAGGAGAAGGTGTGCCCCCAGGCGGAGGTGGACTGCCGTCCGGAGGTCTGCCCCAGGGCCAGCCTCTACTACGACCGCCTGAAGACCTGCGGGGCCCGGGAGCGGTTGTGGGAACTGGGCTGCGCCGGCCCCGGCGACGTGGCCCGGGAGGCCGACCTGCACCAGCTGTGCCCGTTCGAGCTGGCCCTGGACGCGGCGCTGCAGGCGGACGTGGTGATCGGCGACTACAACTACGTCTTCTCGCCCAACGCCACCCTGGCGCGGTTCTTCGCCGGCCCCGGAGGAGAGCGCCCGGCAGATCGTGCTGGTGGACGAGGCGCACAACCTGCCCGCCCGGGCCGCGGAGTGGTTCTCCCCGGCCCTGGACCTGGCCTGGCTGGTGGACCTGCGCAAGCGCCGCCTGCGGCCCCCCGACCCCTCCCTGCGGCGCAGGGTCACGGCCCAGTTCCGGCGCTGCCTGGAACTGGTGCGCGCCCTGGACGGCCCGCACCGGATCCTGGACCTGGACGCCAGCCCATTCTACGGGGAGGAGCGGCGCATCGGCCAGCTGCTGGCCTGGGCCGCCGCCCACGGCCGGCAGCCGGGGCCGTCCCATCCCCTCGCGGAACTGCACTACGCCTGGAGCGCCTTCTGCGCGGTGCTGCGGGTCCTGGGGGAGGAGCACACGGTGTCCTGGGTGCCCCCCGGCCGGCTGCAGATCACCTGCGCCGACGCCTCCGCCCACCTGGCGGGGCGCATGGCCGCCCTGGCCGGGGCGGTGCTGTTCTCGGCCACCCTCAAGCCGTTCCAGTACCACCAGAGGTTGCTGGGGCTGGAGGAGCCCCCGGCGGCCGCCGCGGAGGTGCCCTCGCCGTTCCCGGCGGAGCACCGCAAGGTGCTGGTGGTGCCCCAGATCACCACCCGCTACCGGGCCCGGGAGCGGGAGGCCCCGCGCATCGCCCATTTCCTCCAGCAGGTGCTGCCGGTGCGGATGGGCAACTACCTGGTGTTCTTCCCCAGCTTCGAGCTCCTGGACCAGACCCGGGCCCACCTCCAGCTGCCCCAGTTCCAGGTGCTGGTCCAGCCCCGCCGGGCCGCCGCGGCCCAGATCGAGGCCATCCTGGGGTCCCTGCGGGGAGAGCGGGGCGTGGTGGTGCTGGCGGTGCAGGGCGGCTCCCTGTCCGAGGGGATCGACTGCCCCGGGGAGGCCCTCATCGGCTGCGTGGTCGCGGGCCCGGCCCTGCCCCCTTCGACCTGGAGCGGGAGCAGGTGCGCCGGTACTTCCAGCGCCGGTACGGGTGCGGGGAGGCCTACGCCGTACACCTATCCGGCCGCCGCCCGGGCCTTCCAGGCGGCGGGGCGGGTCATCCGCACCCCCGCGGACCGGGGCCTCCTGGTGTTCCTGGACCCGCGTTTCCTGGAGCCCGATACGCGTCCTGCTTCCCCGCCGGGTGGTTCCGGGAGAGCCCCCGGGAGCTGGTTTCCGGCGCCATCCTGGCCGACGTGCGCGCCTTCTGGGCCTCGGGGGCGGCCTCCTGCCGGGAAGGCGTCGCAGGATTGATGCCCTGCACCTCCCAGGCGCCCCGGGGGCCGAGGTTGGACCACAGGTCCCCCGCCCCAGGGCCACGCCCCCGGAAAGGCAGCGCAGGCTCTTCCGCTCGCCCGCCAGGCGGGGCCCTGAAGAGCGGCGGCAGGACCAGGGAGCGTACCGGGCGAGACCGTCGCGAAGGGCGTACATCCCGAAGGCGGACGGGCGGCAACCCGCAACTACAGCCTCCCTGTTTCGCTGGTGATGGGGGCCTACGCCCTGATCACATCGTCCGACGCCGCCGGGCTGGCCCGAAACGCCGGCCCCCGGCGTTAGGCGCTGGACTGCTGTTGGTCACCGTGGCTGGTCAGTGGTTGTGGCGCCGGGGCTATTACCACTCCAATTGGCCCGAATACATATACCCTCAGGGTCCAGGGCCTGGGTCTCGTTTTCCGGGCGGTCAGC
>CAWFOJ010000128.1:0-6887 GCA_963816585.1 uncultured Holophagaceae bacterium
CGGAAGCAGGTGGGCGAGGCGCTGGTCACCCTTCCCTATGAGTTTCCCGGCAACACCCTTCAGGTGGGCCAGGCCGTGACCGTGCTGGACACCCTTGGGCAGATGCTGGGCAACGTTCCCGTGGTGGCGGTCCGTGCGCCGGAATTCGCGGACCATGCGGCGCTGGTGAAAGTGCGGGCGCCGGCCGCCATCGCCAAGCAGATCGCCGGCATCCGCGTCCAGCAGCCCTGGGTCGGCAGGCCCATGCCGGAAGCCGTCCAGCGGCTGGACGATGACGAGATCGTCTGCCGTTGCGAGCGGGTGAGGGCGGGAGAGATCCGCGCCCGGATCCGCTCCGGAGTCCGGGACATGAACGAATTGAAGGGCGCCACCCGGGCCGGCATGGGAGCCTGCGGCGGCAAGACCTGCCCCGGCCTCATCCTGCGCTTGTTCCAGGAAGAAGGGGTGCCGCTCCCCCAAGTCACCCCGCTGACCCGCCGCCCGCTCTTCATGGAGGTGCCCATGGGCGCCTTCGCCGGTCTGGCCGCGGATGGGGAGCCGGTTTCCGACCCCGTCAAGGCCCATGCGGTGGGCGCCTTCCAGGGAGGTTTGTGATGACCACCAGGAATTACGATGCCATCGTCATCGGCGCCGGCAGCATCGGTGTGCCCTCGACGATGCACCTGGCCTGGAAGGGCCTGAAGGTATTGTGCGTGGACCAGTTCGCTTCCGCGGGACAGGGGAGCAACAAGTGCGCCATCGGCGGCGTCCGCCCCACCCACGCGGCGCCCGCCAAGATGAAGCTCTGCCTGGACAGCATGGACGTGTTCTCCCACTGGGAGGAGACCTGGGGCGACAACCTGGAGTGGCACCAGGGCGGCTACGTCTTCGTGGCCTACCGTCCGCAGGAGGAGGCGTTCCTCAAGGAGCGCCTCCTGGTCCAGAAGAAAGCTGGGCTGGACATCGGCTGGCTGGACCGGGATGACCTCCTCCAGGCATGCCCGGGCCTGCAGGAGGACGGTCTCCTGGGCGGCACCCTCGCCCCGGGGGACGGATCCGCCTCGCCCATCCTGAGTTGCCAGGCGTTCCAGCGGCGGGCGTCGGCGCTGGGGGCCACGTTCCGGTTCAACGAGCGGGTCACCCGCATCCTGCGGCGCAAGGACAAGGTGGTGGGGGTGCGCACCGGCCAGGGAGACTACGCCACTGGCTGCGTTGTCAACGCCGCGGGGGCCTGGGCCCGGACCTTGGCCCGGGCGGCCGGGCTCGACGCCCCCGTGGAGCCGGAATCCCATGAGGGAGGCATCACCGAGGCGGTGGCGCCGTTCCTGGGCCCCATGATCGTGGACTTGCGGGAGGCCCCGGGTTCGGAGAACTTCTATTTCTACCAGCACAAGACCGGGCAGCTGGTGTTCTGCTACAGCCCCAGGCCCGCCATTCTCGGCACGGACCGGCGGGAAACCTCCGACTACCTGCCCAGGATCGCCCGGCGCATGGTGGATCTCATGCCCAAGCTCGCCAACCTGAAGATCCGCCGGACCTGGCGCGGCCTCTACCCCATGACTCCGGACGGCGCCCCGGTCATCGGGCGTTCCCTGGAACTGGACGGGTACATCGAGGCCATCGGGATGTGCGAACTGGGTTTCATGCTGGGACCCGGAGTCGGAGGCCTGGTGGCGCGCCTCGCCACCAGCGAGCTCAAGCCGGGGGACGCGGCCATCCTGGAGGACTTGAGCCCGTACCGGGCCGGTGTCAAGGGAGCCTGAGCCAGGGCAAGTCAGGCAGAAGTGCCGGAAACTCACCCGGAAAATGGTTGCAGGCCGTCCAGACGGAAGGTGGGCCTCTTGTTTTTATTGGATAATTCACTAACTTGGTAGGGATTCAGACCCGATGGATCGCGCCGGATGCTACGGATCGCCAAGGATCTTGATTCACGCGAATCGAGGTGGAAGAGATGGGAAAAGGGATGAAGCGGTCGAATTATTCCATGAAGTGCCAGTCCTGCGGCATGATCCGGTTCGGGAACCTATGGATTGCCGAGCGTCGTGAAAAAGCCCCGTCCTACACCTACGGTTATTGTCCTGATTGCAGTCGCAGGAAACCTTTGGTAGGAACACGGACGCCCGATCCCGCATCGCATCGCGCGAGCCGTCACCCGCATACCTAGCTGTGCGGGAATTACCAGCGACGACAATGGTAAGGTCCGCACCAATACCCGGGATAGACGCAGGATGCCGACAGTGCCAGGACCGCCAGAGTGAAGAAGACGATAAGAGCTTTTGGTGCATGCAGTTGCAGTTTCATTTAAACCTCCTTCACGGGAGGTTCAGAGTTCTGGAATCCCGTATTGAATAGAAAGGGAGAAAGGCTTGGAGGTTTACTGCGCCACCGTCCGGGTGGGTCCGTTCCGGAGGGGAACCCCTTTTTCTGTGCGTTCCGCCGAAGCCCAGGAATCGGGCCATGCTGATGAAGGCATCGCTCGCGATGCCAGTGTCCGGTCCCGGCGCGGGCTTCGGCCTGGCGGCAGCCGGGGAAGAAACCGGCATCCGCTTCGCCGTCCCGGCTCAGGGACAGGTACCCTTCCGGCAGCAGGATCCTGGGCAGGGTGCAGAACGGGACGGTGCTCCTGGAGAACCGGGCTCTGAACAAATATTTCATAAAGATCGAGAATTGCAAAGAATCTCCCATGTTTCCAGGACCTTCTCTAGACTGAGCAGACGGGCAGCTCGAACTTGATTGCCGCTCGGCAAAGGCGAAATCCGCCGCGTGGTCGACTTTGCGACAGAACCCTAGCGCCGACAACCCAACGAGGAGGTTTCCATGCAAAGTAGATTCACCGCCGTCATCGGTACGGTATTGCTGGCCAGCGGGCTGGGCGCCAGGGCGGACTCACCCACCATCCACCTCGCGCTCACCGCGCCCATCACCGGCGACTACGCCGAATACGGCAACAACTTCAAGCACTCGGTGGAGATGGCCATCGAGGAGATCAACGCCAAGGGCGGCGTGCTGGGCAAGAAATTCGAACTGAGCGTCGGCGATTCCAAGGGCGATCCCAAAGAATCCGCCACCCTGGCCGAGAAATGGATCTCCGATCCGACCATTTTGGCCGAGATCGGTGATTTCACCTCCACCTGCTGCATGGCCTCGCAGCCCATCTACACCAGGGCCGGCATGATCCAGCTCTCGCCCACGGCCAGCCACACCAAGTTCGCCTCCGGCTCCAAGTGGAGCTTCAGCATCTCCGGCACCCGGTACCTGGGAGCAGCCCGTCATGGCCGAGCTGGCCGTGGACAAGCTCAAGATCAAGAACATCGCCATGCTTTACATCAACAACGACTGGGGCACCGACACCCAGAGGTTCTTCCGGGAGAACTTCGAGAAGCGCGGCGGCAAGATCGTGGCCTCCGAATCTTTCTTCCAGGGCGACAAGGACTTCACCGCCGTCCTGACCAAGCTCAAGCAGGCCAAGCCCGACGCCCTGTTCCTGGCGGTCATGTACAACGACGGCGCCATGATCAGCCAACAGCGGGAGAAGATGGGCTGGAACCTGCCGGTCATGGGCTCCGCCCCGCTCTACTCGCCCAAGCTGATCGAGCTCGGCGGCAGCTCGGTGAACGGCCTCTACACCAACGTGATGTTCTTCGCCAAGGACCCGGAGCCGCGCATCCACGCCTTCGCGACCAGCTTCGAGAAGAGGTACGGCAACAGCCCCAACTTCGCCTCGGCCCTCTCCTACGACTGCGTGTACATCCTGGCCGACGCCATCAGGCGGGCCGGTTCCCTGGACCGCGCCGCCGTCCGCGACGCCCTGGCCGCCACCAAGGGCTTCAGCGGGATGGCCGGATCCATCACCTTCACCCCTGACCGGGACGCCATCAAGAGCTACAAGATCGTCCAGGTCGTCAACGGAGAGTTCCAACTCCTGAAGTAGCCGGGAGACCGTCATGGCGCAGACCACCTCTTTCACCCTGAACGGCAAGATGGTGCGGGTGACCGCGGAACCGGACCGGATGCTGGCATGGGTGCTCCGGTGCGACCTGGGCCTGACCGGCACCAAGGTCGGCTGCGGCGCCGGCCTTTGCGGCGCCTGCACCGTCCTGGTGGACGATGAGCCGGTGTTCTCCTGCTCCACCCCTCTGGCGGACGTGGCCGGCAGATCCGTGCTCACCATCGAGGGGCTGGCCAAGGACGGGAACCTGCACCCGGTCCAGCGCGCCTTCCAGGAGCACAACGCCGTCCAGTGCGGCTACTGCACTCCCGGCATGATCCTGGCGGCCTACGCCCTCCTGAAGAAGAAGCCCCGGGCCACCCGGGCCGAGATCATGGCGCAGTTGGAAGGCAACCTTTGCCGGTGCGGCACCTACGCGCGAATCCTGGCGGCGGTGGAAGCGGCCGGCCAGGAGATGGGAGGTGCCCTGTGAAGCGGCGCGACTTCCTCAAGGCCACCGGTGCCACCGGGCTGTTCATCCTGTTCCGGACCCCATCCCTGGCCGCGCCCCCGCTGGTGGCAACCCGCCCCCCGGGCTACCCCCTGGATTTCAACGCCTACCTGCGCATCGGCGCGGACGGCCGGGTGGGCTGCTTCGTGGGCAAGGTGGAGATGGGCCAGGGCAACATGACCTCTCTGGCCATGCTGGCGGCGGAGGAGCTGGATGTGCCCCTGGAGCGGGTGGACATGCTCATGGGCGACACCGACCTCTGCCCCTGGGACAGCGGCACGGGCGGCTCGCTGAGCATCTGGCAGTTCGGCCCGGTGCTGCGCGGGGCCGCCGCCGAGGCCCGGGCCGTGCTGCTGCAGATGGCCGGCGAGCACCTCCAGGTCCCGGCGGACCGGCTCGAGGTGAAAGCCGGCGTGGTTTCGGTCCAGGGCGACCCGGCCAGGCAGGTGGACTATGGCCAGCTGGTCCAGGGCAAGCGCATCGACCGCCACCTGGCGGACGTGAAGCCCAAGCCGGTGTCGGCCTATACCCTGGTGGGCACGTCCGCCCCCCGCCGGGACACCCTGGGCAAGGTCACCGGCGCGGCCCGCTTCAGCGCCGACCAGGGGTTGCCCGGCACTCTGCACGCCTGCATCGTGCGCCCCCCGGCCCATGGCGCCACGCTCAAGAGCGCGGACACCTCCGCGGCCGAGCGCGTGCCCGGCGTGCGGGTGGTGCGCGACGGCAACCTGGTGGCGGTGCTGCACGAGTTTCCGGACCAGGCGCGCAAGGCCCTGGGCCTGGTCAAGGCCAGCTTCGAAGGCACGCCGCCGGCCCTGGACGATCGCACCATCTATTCCCGGCTCGCAGACCGGGCGGGCGGCGGCAAGGTGGGGGTCCAGGAGGGGGACCTGAAGGCCGGCGAGGCCCGCGCCACCGTCCTGGTGGAAGCGGACTACCTCAACGCCTACGTGGCTCACGCCGCCATCGAACCCCATTCGGCGGTGGCCCAGTGGAAGGACGGCAGGATGACCGTGTGGGCCGGAGTCCAGGCTCCGTTTCCGGTGCGGGCCAAGGTGGCCGAGGTCCTGGGGCTGCCAACCCAGCAAGTGCGCGTCATCACGGCCCCCATCGGCGGCGCGTTCGGCGGCAAGGCCGCCGGGCCCCAGGCGGTGGAAGCCGCGCGCCTGGCGCTGAAGGCCGGAGCGCCGGTGCAGGTGGTCTGGGACCGCCGGGAGGAGTTCTTCCTGGACACCTTCCGCCCGGCGGCGGTGGTGAAGATCCGTTCCGGGCTGGATGCGGCCGGGCGCATCACCTTCTGGGACTGCCAAGTGTCAGGCACGAGCGACCGGGAGGCCGAGATCGGCTATGACCTCCCCGCCAAACGCTTCTCTTCCACCGGGGACGGGGGCGACATCGGCACCAGCGCCGCCGGCCTGCACCCGTTCCCCACCGGGGCGTGGCGGGCGCCCGGGGCCAACACCAACGTGTTCGCCCGGGAGTCGCACATGGAAACCCTGGCCGCCAGGGCCAAGGTGGATCCTCTGGCCTTCCGCCTGCGCCACCTGAGCGACAAGCGGGTGATCCGGGTGCTGGAGTCGGCGGCGGAGAGGTTCGGATGGGCGGCCGGGGCCGCCCCGTCCGGGCGCGGGGTGGGGGTCGCCTGCGGTTCCTGGCGCGGCACCATCGTCGCCGCCATGGCCGAGGTGGCGGTGGAGCGGAGCACCGGGAAGGTCAAGGTGAAGCGGGTGGTCCTGGCCCAGGACATGGGCCTGGTCATCAACCCCGACGGCGCCCGCCAGCAGATGGAGGGGGCCATCACCATGGGCCTGGGCTACGCCCTCAGCGAAGCCGTCCGGTTCAAGGACGGCCGGATCCTGGACGAGAACTTCGACACCTACCAGATCCCCCGGTTGTCCTGGCTGCCCGCCATCGAGACGGTGCTGGTCCCCAACCCGGACCTGCCGGCCCAGGGCGGCGGCGAACCCCCCATCGTCTGCATGGGCGCGGTCCTCGCCAACGCCGTCTACGACGCCGTAGGGGCGCGGGTGCTCGAGCTGCCCATGACGCCGGAGCGGATCCTCGAGGCCATCAAGAGGGGTTAGGAGCCTGACTACGTATTAGAAGGCCCCGCGACGACGTCTGGAAGCCCGCCTATCGTGTGCAAGCCCCTTGGAGGATGCACTTACATCCTCCTGCGGTCCTTGCGCTCGATATTCGGGCTTCCAGACGTCGTCGCGGGGCCTTCTAATACGTAGTCAGGCTCCCAGGATAATCCGCGCCTAGAGTCAGCTCGCGCCAGGCTTCCATTTCCTCGCCGAACGTCCGGAGCTTTTCCTTGGTCGTCTCGAAGGCGAACCGCCCCAGCAGCAGGTGCAGAGGCGGCCGGGGCGCCAGGACGGCCTGGACGATCGCCTCGGCGGCGCGCACCGGGTCTCCCGCCTGCTTGCCGCTGGCCTCGCTGATGGACCGGCGGCGAGCGCCGGAACT
>CAWFOJ010000129.1:0-15192 GCA_963816585.1 uncultured Holophagaceae bacterium
TGCCCTCCGGCTCGGGCCCGACGACCACCTACGGCTCGTATGCGCCCTTTGACCAGCCCCTGGCCGAATACAAGACCTACACCTTCTCCGCCAGCGCCACGGACGGCACCATCGGGCGGACGGTGACGAACTTCTTCTGGAACTTCGGCGACCAGACCCCTGTCCAGAAGGTTGCGGCCAGCAGCGGCGCCTGCACCGTCACCCACCAGTACGCGACCACCGGCGTCCTGAACGGCAGCGTGTACAGCGTGGACAACGAGGGCGTCACCGGCACCACGGCCCCCTTCACCGTGTCGGTGGCGGTCGCTTCCTCGCAGGTGACGGTGAACTTCACCAATACCCCGACCACCGCTCTGTCCGCGGGGGTGAACCAGTCCATCAACTACAGCTTCATCGTGAGCGCGAGCACCGCCGCCGCCGGCGCCACCATCAGCGCTTCCGGGATCGCCTTCACCGCCGGCGACGTCTCGGGGTTCACCCCGGTGGTGGGGACCGTCACCCAGAACGCCGACGGCACCTTCACCATCCCGGTCTCGTACCAGGGCGGGGCGGCGACCGGCTCCCGCACCGTGACCCCCACCGTCCAGGCCACCGACAGCCTGGGCAACGCCAGCGCCGTGGTGCCGAGCGCGCCCATCACCATCACCACCACCGTGGCGAGCCAACCCCCCACCGTGCTCATCACCACCCCGGCCACCCCCACCACCACCGGCTGGACGTCCAAGCCGGTGAACCTGGCGTTCACCCTCGGCGACCCGACCGGCAACGTGGTCTGGTACACGGTGGCCTGGGGCGACGGCGCCACCAGCACCGGCAACACCGGCACCGACAGCACCGCCGCCGGCGTGAGCATCTCCCTCACCCACGCCTACCCCGACGCCTTCGCCTACGCCCCCAACAGCAGCCCCAACACCGCCACGGTCACGGTCACCGCCGACAACGGCAGCACCCCCACCCCCCTGCCCAGCGCCAGCTGCAAGTTCGTCATCAGCTACAACACCTATCCCACCGCCACCATCACCACGCCCCAGGAAAGCGACGTCCTGCCCAGCACCACGGCCCTGCCCAGCAACCCCGCCACCGGACTGGTCAATCCCCCCAGCGCCACCAGCCCGGACCTGGTGGTGATCCCGGTGGGCGGCATGCTCAATTTCGCCGGCGTCGGCACCGCGCCCGGAAGCGGGGACCCGGGCCTGACCTACACCTGGACCTTCCAGAACGGGGTGCCGGTGAATGCCCAGCTGGCCGGCACCGCCACTCCCGGAGACGTGTTCTTCAACGGCGCCTCCGGGGTGATCACCCCCTGCCTGGTGACCCTCACCGTCACCGACGCCTTCAACCGGGTCTCTTCCAACGGTCCCGCCGCCCAGGTGAACACCTACGAAAAGTGGGTGATCGTGGACGGCACCAACAGCCAGGTGTTCGACCTGTCCTTCCTGTTCCGCCAGCGCTCCGGCACCCCCGCCCCGGACACCTACACCTACGCCCAGACCGCGGTCAACGGCAACGGCGCCGTGGTGAGCATCTTCCAGGATGGGATGAACAACACCTACACCGTCACCGGCGGCAGCGGCGCCTCGGCGTCCATCCCGGTCCGGTCGAACGTGCCCTTCTGGCTCAGCATCCCCTCCACCATCGGCGGATCCACCGGCGACACCAACGGCTACCTGTTCCGGATCCCCAACCAGCCCGGCGTCGACCCGGACATGGAGAGCGCCAGCCCCGGCGCCCTGGCCCTGTCCCAGGGCACCGCCTTCGCCTTCCAGAACAGCAGCTACCCGTGGAACCCCCAACTGCAGCTCACCACGGCCTCAAGCTTCGGCACGGAGCTGATGAGCGCGGAAACCCGCACCTTCCAGGGCTCCATCAACATCTACAACAACGAGTGCTATGCCTCCGGGTCCCAGGTGCTGACCCCGAACATGCGCTGGCTGGACCGGCTTTCCGTCCAGACCACGGACGCGCTGCCGGTGCTCAGCTTCTCCGGCATCTTCCCGGCGACCGCCAACCTGCTCGCGGACTTCAGCGGCATCCTGGGCTACCAGAGCATTCCCGAATGGTTCGTGTTCCTCAAGGCCATGGAGACCCGGGACTGGGACACCCTGGTGGCCAGCAGCAACCTGGGCAGCTTCGGCACCATCGGCGCTCCCGCCGACATGGGCTTCGTGGTCAGCGACACGTACAACGGCGACACCCAGTCGTCCCAGCACTGGTCGGTGAGCGCCATGCAGGCCTTCCGGGCGCCGGCTTCCACCTCTGAACCTTACGACTTCGACGTGATGAAGGCGATCAGCCAGGGCACCGGGAACACCGCCCTGGCGGACACCGTCCTCCTGACCAACGGCGTCACCGGCTCGACGACCCTGACCGGCAACCCGAATCCCGCGGCGGGGCTCAATCCCTTGCCGGTGGATGCCGCCGCCCTGAACTTCCTCGGCGGCCTGGTGCAGACCGATCCCGGGACCGGCGCGCTGACGGGCGGCTTGGCGGACATCACCGTGCCCTATGACGCCAACGCCATCGACCGCCCCCCACCCAGTCCGTCAGATACAACGCCTACCAGACCCGGTCCAATTTCAGCTACGCCGAATACCTCTGGACCTCGGCCTGGGCGCGGCCGCTGGTGGTGAACCGCACCAACCTCAACTGGACGGATACGGCTCTCTTCAACGGGACGTACATCTTCTCGGATCCCTCGGCGCCCGATGAATGCACCTCCAACAACGGCACCGACAACCTGACGTTCCCGTATTTCTTCCACAGCAGCCCGACCAACCCATGGCCCTCCATCGCCAAGGTTTCGCCCGACAACTCGGCCTACAACCTGAACGTGGTGAACGGCGGGGTGTTCGACGCCAGCTCGCCGGTCACCGAGAACGGGCTGACCGGCACCGACACCGCGGTCGGCCGGTTCTTCTGGACCGCCTTCACGCCCCACTACAATGCCACCGAGGGCGCGCTGATCTCCCGCACATGGCTGGCGGACAACGTCACCAACCCGAACCAGATCCCCACCAGCTTCTCCGGCACCACCAGCGACGCCACCACCGCCTGGGGCTTCCTGCCGCCCCAGGACACGGCCGTGGACAAGCGCGCCCGGGGCGCCGACGGCCTGCCCTTGTCCCCGGCCACCACCGGCGGCTGGCGGGTGATGTGGACAACCCCACCCAGAACGGCACCAATGCCCCGGTGGCCCCGGACTTCTGGGCGGTGCAGATCGTGGACTCGGGCTCCTCCCAGGTCTTCCTGCTCTCGGCCAGCTATCCCAGGGTGACCGCCCCATCCCTGGGCGATTCCCTGGTCACGGACCTGCAGGTCTACCTGCCTTCCGGGGCTACCTCCCTGCAGGCCGGCGACCTGGCCGGCCCCGGCTACTGCTGGTTCGACGTGCCTCCGGAACTGCGCCCGGCCGCCGGGACCACCGCCACGGTCACGGTGTTCGCCCTCAAGTCCATCCTCAAGAACCACCCCGTTTCCGTGGCCCGGACGATCAACCGCAGCGAGTGGCTGGAGGCGGTCAAGACCGTCACCGCCAGCATCAGCACCGTACCCAACGGCAACGACGTGAGCTTCGCCCACAAGATCCCCTTCCGCTACCCCTGGGACATCGTGGTGGTAAACGGTCCCGCCGTCCCGGTGGCCCCCTGATCCCGTCCTGATTCCGGGCGCCGGCCCGCCGGCGCCCACCGTGCTCGCCCTTCGCCACCTTTCGCCCTTCGCCACAAGGAGGATTCGTGAAAACAACCAGCATCCTGATCATGGCCCTGGCGGCCGGTACCCTCGCCGCCCAGGATGAGCCCCGCCTTGATGCGCGGTTCCAGCTGTTCGCGGAACTTGCCTGGCCGGCCCAGATCGTGGTGGCCCAGCCGAACGCCAACACCAATATCAATGACCAGCCCGGCCGGCAAACGGGGATCGGGTTCCGGTTCCTGGGCGAGATCGCCCCGGCGCCGGGGTTCTACTACGAGCTGGGCGGCATGTTCGACGCGTCCTCCCATTTCTCCTACAGCGGCACCCTGCCCGGGGGCGCCACCCTGGACATGACCGACGCCAAGCTGACCAACAGCTACTTCTCCCTCGGCGCGGCATGGATGCCCAAGTTCGGGGACAACATCACCCTCGGGCTCCACCTGGAAGCGCGCGGCGAGTACCTGCGGGTGCAGGGGGGCGTCAACAGTTCCTCCCTGGGGGGCACCGTCCAGCAGGACCAGTCCACCACCTACCTGGTTCCCTGGGCGCGGGGCAGCTTCGACTACACCTTCGGCGACGCCAGCAAGAACCTGCGCCCCTTCCTGGGCGTGGAAGGCGGCTGGGCCATCCTGAGGACCTCCCAGACCCGGGTGCCGGACTTCACCAACGGCAACCTGGACAACCGCACCGTCGAGGCCCTGGCCCCCCACTACTCCGGCGCCGTCTACGCGGGGCTGCGATTCTAGGAGGGTGGCCAGGTAAAAGTCCGGGTCCCTCCCTTTCGCCCTGGTTCATCGGTCTCTGGACGCGTCCGCGTCCAGAGACCGATGGGTGCTGGCGAAGGAACCGCGACGGCCGTGGAGACGCTCTGCGGGGTCGACATCCCGGAGGTGGAACAGAGCCGACGAGTACCTTCCGGCAAAGCCATCCGCTCTGCCGGATCGCGGTCAGCGAGCCAACAGAGCGGACCAGGGCGAAATGGAGGGACCCGGACCTTTACTTGGCCGGGCTGCTAGCCGCACAGGACTTGCTTTAGTTTGAGGAGGGCCCAGTCCAGCTGTTCCCGGGTGATCACCAGGGGTGGGGAGAGTTGCACGGTATGCCCCCGGCATTCCCCGCACAGCAGGCCCTCCTGGCGCAGGGCGTCGCAGATGGTCCGGCTGCTCCCGGCCTCCGGGGCGAGTTGGATCCCGGCCCACAGGCCGATGCCGCGGACCTCCTTCACCCGGCGGCTGTCCAGGGTGCGCAGGCGCTCCTGCAGGTAGGCGCCCAGTTCCGCCGAGCGGTCCACCAGTTTCTCGTCCACCAGCACATCCAGGGCGGCGGAAGCGACCGCGCAGGCCAGAGGGCTGCCCCCATAGGTGGATGGGTGGGTGCCGGGCGTGAAGACGTCCATGACCTCCTCCCGGGCCAGGAAGGCGCTCACCGGGTAGAACCCCCCCGAAAGGGCCCGGCCCAGGATCGCCGCGTCCGGGCGGACCTCTTCGTGCTGGAAGGCGAACAGCCTGCCGGTGCGCCCGAGCCCCGACTGGACCTCGTCGGCGATGAGCAGGATGCTCCGGCGGTCGCACAGTTCCCGCAGCCCCCGCAGGAAGCCCTTGGGCGGCAGCACCACCCCGGCGGTGCCCTGGACCGGTTCCACCAGGACGGCGCAGGTGTGGGGGCCCGCCGCGGCCTTCGCCGCGGCCAGGTCCCCGAAGGGCACCATCCGGAACCCCGGGGTGGGCGGACCGAAGCCCTCGGCCACTTCGTGACGGTCGCTGCAGCCGGCCAGGGCGAGGGTGCACCCGTGGTCATGGCCGCTGAAGACAAGGATTTCCGCCTCGCCGGCGGGCACGCCCTTGTGCTGGTAGCCCCACTTGCGCGCCGCCTTGAGGGCGGTCTCCACCGCCTCGGCGCCGCTGTTCATGAGCAGGGCCCGCTCGAATCCGCTCAAGGTGCACAACTTTTCCAGGAACGGCGGGAGCCGGTCATTGCGGAAGGCCCGGGAGGTGAGGCCCAGGCGCAGGCACTGCTCCACCATGGCGGCGGCGATACGGGTGTGGTTGTGCCCCTGGGCCACGGCGCCGCCGCCGGAAAAGCAATCCAGGTAGCGGCTGCCCTGCACGTCCCACACGTAGGCGCCGTCGGCCCGGGCGCAGACAACCTCGAAAGGCAGGTAGTTGCAGGCCCCGTACCTGGTCTCCTGGTCGATGAGGCGGCTGGGCAGGGTTGGATCGACGGACATGGACGCCCTCCGGTTCCCTAGCCAATGCGTCCATCCAGCCCAACGTTCCGGTTTTTATAAAATATGTATGATACATGATAAAGATGGACGCCCCCTAACCGGTAGAGCGGTCAGGCGGAAGGCGGGTCGGAACCGCCCCGTAGTCTTGGCCAAGGGCCTCCGGACCCCCACCTCGAGAGCAGACGCCAGCCCAGAGGCCCTTGGCCAAGACTACGGAACTCACGTACGCGCGGGGGGACCCGGATGCCTCACAACCGGTCGATGCGGATCTCGAACTTCCCGGGCTTGGCGGGCTTGGAACCCTCGTGCTTGCGTTCCGGGGCCGGCTCGGGACGGTTCTCGTGCCGGTGCTCCTGGCGGTGCTCGGACCGGAATTCCGGCCGGGGCTCCGGACGGGGTTCCGGGCGCTGGGGAGCCGGTTTGGGGGGTTGGGCCGGCGCGGCCGCCTGGGCCGGCGCGGTCGCCGGGGCGTTCTTTCCGGCCCAGGCCAGGCCCACCTGCTTGACCCGGTCCTGCAGCCGCTGGGGCTCCTGGACCTGGATGCCGTCCCCGAACTGCATGACCCAGCGGGTGATGGCCCGCAGGTCCGTGGCGGTGAAGGTGACCTGGGCCTTGCCTTCCTCCAGGTCCTCGATGGTGAAATCCGGGAACGGGGCCGGCGCCTGGCGCACGGCAAAGATCCATTGCTTGAGCAGGATCGCCTTTACGTGGATGGGCTCGCCGCCCAGCCAGCCGCCGATGTGGTTGGCGGGGGTGCTTTCCTTGTAAGGTCCCTGGGCCGCCCGCCCGACCCCTTCCACCAGGTTCACCTGGGCGATGAGGCTGAGCAGGTGGTGGCGCTCGGCATTGTAGCGCCGGTCCCAACCCCAAACATACCAGCCCTTGGCGAAAGTGTCGAAGGTCAGCTGACGGGGCTCGAAGGTGCGGGGGGGATTGCTGTCCGCATCCGCGAACAGGAGTTCCACCGCCCGGCCTTCATGGATGGCCTGCAGGACGGCCCGGGCCTGGTCCGTCACCAGGGCGGAGACGTCCACAATCTGGGGCGCCGGCAGCGGCGCATGCGGAGCGGGCGGCTCCGCCTCGGGGGCGGGAGCCGGCATCGCCGGCGCCTCTTCCTGGGCGGCCTTGGCCTTGGTCCCCTTGGCCCGGGGCGCCTTGGCGCGGGCCGGAGCCGGGGTGGGCGGGAACGGGGGCCGCTTCATCCGGGGCAACAGCCTCCGGGACGGGGGCGCTGGCGGCGGCCTTGCGGGCCCGGGCCGGAGCCTTCTTGGCGGCTGCCCCGGCAGCCCCGCCGGGGGTGCGGGAGGCTGAAGGGTTTCTCGTGGTGCTTGCCGGCGCGGCCGGCGTTTCCGCTGGGTTCATCGGTTCAGCCTTCTCGGCTGGAGCGGAAGTCGAGGATTTGCGAGGGGGCATCGCGTGGATCTCCAAGTCCAATCATGGCCCCAAGCGCATCTGGCGTCCACCCGGGGATGACGTCCCATCTTGGCGGGGCCGGATGTCACTTGGACCGGCTCCTGGGGTGCAGGCGGTCGTAGAGGGCGCGCAGGCGGGCCTGGTGCACGTGGGTGTAGATCTGGGTGGTGGAGATGTCCGCATGGCCGAGCATGGCCTGCACCGCGCGCAGGTCGGCGCCGTGGTCCAGGAGGTGGGTGGCGAAGGCGTGGCGCAGCACGTGGGGGCTCACCGCGCCCGGAAGGATGCCGGCCTTGCGGGCATGGGCCTTGAGCAGCCGCCAGAAGTGCTGGCGGGTGATGGCTTCGCCCAGACGGCCCACGAACAGGGTGTCCTCCCGGGGGTGGAACGAGGGACGCAGGGTGAGCCAGGCGCGCATCCAATGCTCGGCGCTTTCGCCGAAGGGAATCAGGCGCTCCTTCCGGCCTTTGCCCACAACCTTCAAAAATCCTTCATCCAGGTACACGGTCCGGGAGGACAAGCCCGGCCAGCTCCGACACCCGAGGCCCGAGGCATAGAGCAGTTCGATCCACGCCCGGTCCCGCACCCCCAGGGGGGTGAGCGGTCGGGGGCCGCCAGCAGGGCCTCCACCTGGGCCTCGGTGAGGGCCCTGGGCAGGATCCGGGGGGGCCGGGGCGGACGCACCACCGCCTCGGGGCCGGCGGCGCCCTCTCCCTCCATGCGCAGGAAGCCCAGGAACTGGCGCAAGGCCGAAGCCATGCGCGCCATGCTCCGGGCAGCCCGGCCGGCGCCCTGCTGAGTCACCAGGAAGGCCGTCACCCGGTCCCGGTGCAGCTCGGCGGGGGGGAGGCCCTGGCCGCAGGCCCATTGGGCCAGGAACTGCAGGTCGGAGAGATAGCCGGCGACGGTGTTGGGGGAGAGGCCCCGCTCCACCGCCAAGGAACACCTGGAATTCCCGCAGGGAACCGCCCCAGCCCGAGGGGCCAGCCGCCTTCCGGTTGCGGGTTGTGGGGTTTTTTGGGCATGGGTTCCAGTCTAGCCGCTTGGCATCCGGGCCTTGCCGTGATAGCCTCTCCGGGTTCTAAGGAGAGATCATGGCTGAAATCCGCAAAAAGGTAATTGCGATCATTGCCGAACAACTTGCCAAGCCCGAGGATTCAATCTCAGAAAATAGTCACTTCGTTGACGACCTGGGGGCCGACAGCCTCGATACCGTTGAAATCATCATGGCGATCGAAGAGGCCTTCGGAATCGAGATCCCGGAGAGCGAGCAGGAGAAGATCCGGACCGTGGGTGACGCCATCTCCTACATCGAGAAAAACGCCAAGGCTTGAACGGTTCCAGAGCCCATTTCATCGCCGCAGGGTCCGGCACTCTGCGGCGATTGCCGTTGTCCCCATTCCCCAGGCTTTCCCTTGCGGTCCCCCGGGCCGGGCGTTACCTCGGGCATGTGACCATGGTCGGGGTAACCTGTGGCATCCTTGGTGAGAACTTGAGGTGACGTCATGACTACCATCCAGCGCCGCCGCGTTGTCATCACGGGAATGGGGACCGTCAACCCGTGCGGCCTCACCGTCGCCGAAACCTGGGACAACCTCCTGGCCGGCAGGAGCGGCATCGGCCTGATCACCAAGTTCGACACCACCGATTTTGCCTGCAAGATCGCCGGCGAGGTGCGCGGGTTCGAGCCGGACCGCTACATCGAGAAAAAAGAACAAAAGAAGATGGACATGTTCATCCAGTACACCATGGCCGCGGCCATGGATGCCATGAACGATTCCGGCCTCGGCCAGATGCAGCTCTCCAAGGCCGAGCGGGAGATGTTCGGCATCTACATCGGCTCGGGCATCGGCGGGCTGTCCACCATCTTCGAGGAGGCCAACGGCTACCGGGGCCCCCGGCGCACCAGCCCGTTCTTCATTCCCAGCCTGATCATCAACCTGGCCGGGGGGTTCGTGAGCATCCGCTATGGCCTCCAGGGCCCCAACTCGGCGGTGGCCACCGCCTGCGCCACCGGCACCCATTGCATCGGCGACGCCGCCCGCCAGATCATGTTCGGCTACGCGGACCGGATGATCGCCGGGGGCAGCGACTCGGTCATCAATCCCCTGGGGGTGGGCGGGTTCGCCGCCATGCGCGCCCTGTCCACCCGCAACGACTCGCCCCAGCAGGCCAGCCGGCCCTTCGACAAAGGCCGGGACGGCTTCGTCATGAGCGAGGGGGCCGGGATCGTGGTGCTGGAGGAGTACGAACTGGCCTTGGCCCGGGGCGCCAAGATCTTCGCCGAAATCGCCGGCTACGGCATGAGCGGGGACGCCCACCACATCACCAGCCCCAGCGAGGACGGGGACGGCCCCATGCGGGTCATGAACGCGGCCATCAAGGACGCGGGCATCGCACCCGGAGCAGGTGGCTACGTGAACACCCACGGCACCTCCACCCCCGCCGGGGACCGCATCGAATGCGCCGCCCTGAAGCGGGTGTTCCGGGACCATGTGAAGAACCTGAAGGTGAGCTCCACCAAGTCCATGACCGGGCACCTGCTGGGTGCGGCCGGCGGCCTTGAGACCATCGTCTCGGTCATGGCCGCCCAGACCGGCAAGATCCCGCCCACCATCAACGTCACCGACCAGGACCCGGATTGCGACCTGGACGTGACCGCCAACGTGGCCGGGAGCTTCGACGCGGGAGTACACCCTGAACAACAACTTCGGCTTCGGCGGCACCAACGGGTGCCTGGTGCTGCGCAAGATCTGACCCGTTCGCCGATGGTTCGCCTTGGCCGCTGGAGGTAGACTCGACCCCTATGGCCAAGGCAATTCCATTCAAACTCCAGGCGCCGTACCAACCGGCGGGTGACCAACCGGAAGCCATCGACCAGCTGGTGCGGGGGATCGAGGCGGGGGACCGGCGCCAGACCCTCCTGGGGGTCACCGGCAGCGGCAAGACCTTCACCATGGCTTCGGCCATCGCCCGCCTGGACCGCCCGGCCCTGGTGTTCGCCCCCAACAAGACCCTGGCGGCCCAGCTGTTCTCGGAGTTCAAGCAGTTCTTCCCCGACAACGCGGTGGAGTACTTCGTCAGCTACTACGACTACTACCAGCCGGAGGCGTACGTCCCCGAGCGGGACCTGTTCATCGACAAGGACGCCAAGATCAACGAGGAGCTGGAGAAGCTGCGCCTGTCCGCCACCCGCAACCTGCTGGAGCGCCGGGACACGCTGGTGGTGGCCTCGGTGTCCTGCGTCTACGGCCTGGGCGACCCCAGCAGCTACCTGAACCTGTCCACCCACCTGCGGGTGGGGGACACCCGGGACCGGGCCATGCTGCTGCGGGACCTGGTGGCCATCCAGTACGCCCGCAACCAGATGTCCTTCGAGCCGGGGGTGTTCCGGGTGCGGGGGGACGTGGTGGAGGTGTACCCGGCGTACGAGGACACCGCCTACCGCATCGAGCTGTGGGGGGACGAGATCGAGCGCCTGTCGCGCATCGACCCGTTGCGGGGGGTGGTGCTGGAGACCCTGGCGGAACTGACCATCTGGCCCAAGACCCACTACGTCACCCCCGAGGACCGGCTCAAGGACGCCATCCGGGAGATCAAGAAGGACCTGGAGGCGCGGGAGGAGGAGCTGCGCGCCCAGGGGCGCATCGTCGAGCTGCAGCGGCTGCACCAGCGCACCATCTACGACATCGAGATGATGAAGGAGATGGGCTACTGCTCGGGGATCGAGAACTACTCCCGCTACCTGGACGGCCGCCGCGCCGGGGAGCCGCCGCACACCCTCCTGGACTATTTCCCGGAGGACTTCATCCTGTTCATGGACGAAAGCCACGTGGCCACCGGGCAGCTGCACGGCATGTACCTGGGCGACCGGTCCCGCAAGGAAACCTTGGTGGAATACGGCTTCCGCCTGCCGGCGGCCCTGGACAACCGGCCCCTGCGGTTCGAGGAGTTCGAAGCCAGGGTGCGCCAGATGGTGTTCGTGAGCGCCACCCCCGGGGACTATGAACTCCAGCAGTCCGGGGGGGTGGTGGTGGAGCAGGTGGTGCGCCCCACCGGGCTGGTGGACCCCCAGGTGGAGGTGCGCCCGGTGGGCACCCAGGTGGACGACCTGCTGGAGGAGATCGGCCGGGTGGCCGCCCGGGGCGAACGGGTGCTGGTGACGGTGCTCACCAAGAAGCTGGCCGAGCAGCTCACGTCCTACTACCAGGAGCTGGGGGTCAAGGCCGAGTACCTGCACAGCGAGATCGACACCCTGGAACGGGTTGAGCTTCTCAAGAATCTTCGCCGAGGGGTGTTCGACGTGCTCATCGGCATCAACCTGCTGCGGGAGGGCCTGGACCTGCCGGAGGTGAGCCTGGTGGCCATCCTGGACGCGGACAAGGAGGGCTACCTGCGCAGCGCCCGGAGCCTGATCCAGACCATCGGCCGGGCCGCCCGCAACCTGAACGGCAAGGCCATCCTGTACGCCGACGTGGTCACCGGATCCATGCGCCAGGCCCTGGACGAGACCCAGCGCCGGCGGGAAAAGCAGCTGCGGCACAACCAGGTGCACGGCATCACTCCCGAGACCGTCAAGCGCCAGCTGGATGACGTCATGGGCGCCGCCTTGGCGCGGGAATTCATCACCGTCCCCAAGGAGGACCGGGTCGCGGATGAACCCCTGCTTTACCTCACCGACCGGGAGTTCGAGCGGGAAATCGCCAAACTGGAGGCCCAGATGAAGGCCCTGGCCGGGAAGATGGAGTTCGAGCAGGCGGCCCAGATCCGGGACCGGATCCTGAAAGCCCGGCGGGAACGATTGGTTGGTTGAAACAACACGGGCATTCCAACAATCGCTAATAAATGTAATTGTTGTAATGGAGTGACTGTGAAAAATAATTTGATTTGGGCCTTGCTTGTTTCCCCGCTTGCCGATATTTGAATATGCGGTGGAGCATCGCTATGGAAATTCGGCCAGTCTCGGGCCCAGGCCCCGGTGTCTACCCGCTCCGGCGGGTCGATGGTGGTGTTGCCGCCCCTCACCCAGCCGTCGTTCCTGGCCAACGATCCCTTCGCCGCCTACATGCTGTCCCTCACCGACCCGGCGTCCATTGCCCAGGCGGCCCTCACCCGGGCCGCCAGCCAGGTGCAGGTGGGCACCGCCGGGACCACCATCCGCCTGACCACCGCGGCCACGGCCGCCCTGGCCGCCGCCGCCCTGGAAACCGCTTCCCAGGTCCCGGCCAAGGCGGCCGTCGCCATGGCCACCACCGCCACCCCGGCGAACCGGGTGACCCTGGCCCAGACTGCCGCCGTCGCCGCCGCAGGCACGCTGGGGGGGCTGCCGCTTCGGACACCGACCTGACCCCGGCCAATGGCGCCACCCCCACCAACCCGTCCACGGACTTGGCCACCGTGGAGGCCGATCAGGCGGCCACCCAAGCCAATACCCAGGCCAACCTGCAAGCGGACGAGCAGACTACCGCCCAATTCACCGCGGACCAGGCGGCCATCGCCGCCGGCAGCGCCGCCCTGAACGCCTTCACCCAGACCACCGCCGCCGAGGCAGTGGCCCAGGGCGCCAGCGGCCTGGCCACCGACGCCACAGCCAAGTACATGGGCGCAGGCACTTTGGCACCCGCGGCCGGGCCGGGTTCCGCCGCCGCCGTGGCCGCCGCGGCCTACCAGACCTTCCAGGAGTCAGTGCCCGTGGTCACCGGCGCCTCCACCCCCTCGCCCCTGGCCTCCAACGACCAGAGCCGGCGCCAGAATCCCGCCCTGCCCCAGCCGCCGGCCAACCGCATCCCGGCGGTGGCCCTCCCGGCCCCGCCCTCGGCGCACCTCCTCGACCTGGTCACCTGAGCGGGCTATTGAAGCCGGGAATTCAGGAATCCATTCGGTAGTTGGGCGCTTCCTTGGTGATCATCACGTCGTGGGCGTGGCTTTCCCGCAGCCCGGCGGTACTGATCTGGACGAAGGTGGCCTTGGCCTGGAAATCCGGGATGTTGGCCCCGCCCACCAGGCCCATGCCGGCCCGCAGGCCGCCCATGAGCTGGGTCACCAGGTCCGCCAGGCGGCCCTTGTAGGGAACCTGGCCCTCGATGCCTTCGGGCACCAGCTTGCCGCTGTCCTTGCCTTCCTGGAAATACCGGTCCTTGGAGCCTTCCTTCATGGCCCCCATGCTGCCCATGCCCCGGTAGGACTTGAAGGTGCGCCCGCCGTAGAAGATGGTCTCCCCGGGGGCCTCCTCGGTGCCGGCGAACAGGCCGCCGATCATCACGCTGTCCGCCCCGGCGGCGATGGCCTTGGCCACGTCCCCGGAATACTTGATGCCCCCATCGGCGATGCAGGGCACCCGGAACTCCCGGCAGGCCCGGGAGGCCTCCGCGATGGCGGTGATCTGGGGCATGCCGGCCCCGGTGACGATCCGGGTGGTGCAGATGGAACCCGGGCCGATGCCCACCTTCACCGCCGAGGCGCCGGCCTGGCAGAGGTCCTTGGCCCCCTGGTAAGTGGCCACGTTGCCGGCGACGATGGACAGCTCCGGAAAGGCCTCCCGCAGCTTGCGCAGGGCGGCCAGGACGCCCTTGCTGTGGCCGTGGCTGCTGTCCAGGCACAGCACGTCCGCCCGGGCGTCCACCAGGGCCCGGGCCCGGGCCAGGAGGTCCGGCCCCGCCCCCACCGCCGCCCCCACCCGCAGGCGCCCCTGGGGGTCCTTGCAGGCCCAGGGATACTCGGTGGACTTCTGGATGTCCTTGACCGTGATCAGCCCCCGCAGGGCGCCCAGGTCGTCCACCACCAGCAACTTCTCGATGCGGTGCTTCTGCAGGATGGCCTTGGCCTCCTGCAGGGTGGTGCCCACGGGCACCGTCACCAGGTTCCCGCAGGTCATCACCTCCCGCACCGGCAGTTCCCAGCGGGTCTCGAACCGCAGGTCCCGGTTGGTGAGGATGCCCACCAGCTTGCCGTTCTCCACCACCGGCACACCCGAGATGCGGTACTTGGCCATCATCGCCTCCGCCTCCCGGATGGGCGCGTCCGGGTGGATCACGATGGGGTCGGTGATCATGCCGCTCTCGGAGCGCTTGACCTTGTCCACCTCCTCCGCCTGGCGGTCGATGGGCAGGTTCTTGTGGATGACTCCCAGGCCTCCCTGCTGGGCCAGGGCGATGGCCAGCCGGCCCTCGGTGACCGTGTCCATGGCCGCCGAGAGCAGGGGGATGCCCAGCCGGACCTCCGCCGTGAGCCGGGTGCCCAGGTCCACTTCGGCCGGGTGCACTTCGGAGGGCCCGGGCACCAGCAGCACGTCGTCGAAGGTCAGGGCTTGGGTCAGGGGCAAGGTCAGCATGGGGGCCTCGGTGTCAAGGGAGGGGTCCGGATCGGCGGAACCTTGCATCCCATGGTCGCATGGATCCGGCCCCCATGGCTCCCGGTAAATGCCCCCAAGCCCTGGTCCTTGAATAATTCAGAATTTTTCGCCCACCGGGGCGAAACAGGCCTGGGGCTTCAGGCACACCGGGCAGACCCTGGGCGCCGCGGCGCCTTCGTGGATGTGGCCGCATTCCATGCAGCGCCAGTAGATCTTGTCGCCCCGCTGGAACACCGAGCCGTTGGCCACGTGGTCCAGGAGCCGGGCGAAGCGGGCTTCGTGCTCCTTCTCCACCTTGGCGATGCCCTCGAAGGTGCGGGCCACTTCCGGGAACCCTTCCTCCCGGGCGACCTTGGCGAACTCCGGGTAGATGGCGGACCACTCCTCGTTCTCCCCCGAGCAGGCGGCCCTGAGCTGGGCCAGGGTGTCTCCGGCCACCACCGGGTAGCCGGCGGTGATCTCCAGGGCGCTGGGCGCCAGCTTGGCCAGGTGCTGGTAGAACAGGCGCGCG
>CAWFOJ010000130.1:0-13536 GCA_963816585.1 uncultured Holophagaceae bacterium
ATCTACGTCTCTTGACTAAGTACGTATTGCTCATCCGGTCCTACCTGGGGGTGCCCCTGCGCCGTTCCAGCCGGCGGTGGGGGTGCTGTCGGTGCAGCACCGGTCGGTCCGGGCCTGGAGGCCCTCGCACCTGGACCTGGTGCTGGTCCTGGGCCAGCTGCTGGGCTCGGCCCTGGAGGCGGAGTCGCTCAAGGCCGAGCTGACCCGGACCCAGGCCTGCCTGGACCTCACCGCCGCGGTGGTGGAGGACCAGGCCCTGGAGGATCCGGTCACCCGGCTGGCGACCCGGCGCTACCTGGAGATCTGGTCCCAGTCCCACCTGGTGCAGGCCCGCCGCCGGCAGGAGGTCATCGCCCTGGTGGCCTGGTCCCTGTCCGAGGTGCCGGGGCGGAACGCCGGGCTGCAGCAGCTGAGCCGCTCCCTGCGCGGGGTGGATCTGCTGGTGAACCTGGGGGGCGACCGGTTCCTGATGGTCCTGCCCCGCACCTCCCGGGAAGGGGTGGAGGTGGCCCTGGCCCGGGTCCGGTCCATCCTGGGCCAGGTGGCCGTGGGCGCCACCATGTGGAATCCCCTGCTGGATCCGGACCGAAGCTCGCCAACCCTGCAGCCCGCCATCCGGCGGGCCCAGTCCGCCCTGGCGGAAGCGGTGGAACGGGGCCTGCGGGGGGAAGACTATGGATGGGTGGCCTGGTCCACACTGGAGCCGGACCGGGCCAGCTTCCTGGAGGAGGCGGGCGAATGGTGAAGAGCAGAATGGAAACGGCCGTTAACGATGCGGCGGGAAACGGCACCTTCTCGCGCCTGGCCTTGGCGACCCCGGTGGCCGGGCCCGGCACGGTCGCCCTGGACCCGGAGACCCTAAGGGAGTGGTACCGCGTCATGCACATGGGGCGGGTCCTGGACGAAAAGGCGCCCAACTACCTCAAACAGGCCATCGGCTGGTCCTACCACGCCCCCTGCGCCGGGCACGACGGCATCCAGCTGGCCCTGGGGCTCAGCTTCCGGCCCCGGAAGGACTACCTCTTCCCGTACTACCGGGACCTCCTCACCTGCCTGGCCGCGGGCCTGACGCCCCTGGAGATCATCCTCAACGGCATCTCCAAGGACACGGACGTGGCCGGCGGCGGCCGGCACATGTCCAACCATTTCGCCAAGCCCGAGGTGGGCATCCAGAACGTCTCCAGCTGCACCGGCAACCACGCCCAGCACGCGGTGGGCCTGGCCCGGGCGGTGAAGACCTACGGCTCCGAGGCGGTGGTCTTCTGCAGCCAGGGGGAGAGCAGCGTCTCGGAAGGCTACGTCTACGAGGCCATCAACGGGGCCACCCGCGAGCAGCTGCCGGTGGTGTTCGTGATCCAGGACAACGGCTACGGCATCGCCGTGCCCAAGTCGGACCAGACGGCCAACGAGGACATTTGCGACAACTTCACCGGCTTCCTGCACCTGAAGATCATCAAGTGCGACGGCAAGGACCCGGTGGACGCCATGCGCGCCATGGCCGAGGCCCTGGCCTTCGTGCACACCGGGGCCGGGCCGGCCATGGTCTATGCCCACTGCGTGCGCATCGGCAGCCACTCCAACAGCGACAAGCACGAGCTCTACCGCTCCCCGGAGGAACTGGCCGCCGCCCGGGCCCAGGACCCCCTGCCGCGCTTCCGCCGGCACTGCCTGGACCACGGCGTCACCGAGGCGGAGCTGGCGGCCATCGAGCAGCGCAACCAGGAGGAGTACAACGCCGCCTCGGGCGCCGCCATCAAGGCCCCCAACCCGGATCCGGCCAGCGTCACCCGGTTCGTGGTGCCCGAGCCCTGGGTTTCGGAGCAGTACCCCCAGGGCCTGCCCGCCGGCTCCGGCGCCCCGGTGAGCATGCTCACCGCCATCAACCAGACCCTCAAGGAGGAGTTCCGGCGCAACCCGGACACCTACATCTGGGGCCAGGACGTGGCGAACCGGGACAAGGGGGGGATCTTCAACGTCACCAAGGGCATGCAGCAGGAGTTCGGGCGCAAGCGGGTGTTCAACGGCCCCATCGCCGAGGACTTCATCACCGGCACCGCCGATGGCTTCTCCCGCTTCGACCCGAAGATCCGGGTGGTGGTGGAGGGGGCCGAGTTCGCCGACTACTTCTGGCCGGCCGCCGAGCAGCTCATCGAGCTTTCCCACGAATACTGGCGGACCCGTGGACAATTCTCGCCCAACGTCACCATCCGCCTGGCCAGCGGCGGCTACATCGGCGGCGGGCTGTACCACAGCCAGAACATCGAGGCCTTCCTCACCAGCATCCCGGGGCTCCGGGTGGTGGTGCCGGCCTTCGCCGACGACGCGGCGGGACTCCTGCGCACCGCCATCCGGTCCCAGGGGGTGACCCTGTTCCTGGAGCCCAAGTACCTGTACAACTCGGCCCAGGCCAAGGCCTACGTTCCGCACGAGTTCGCCGTGCCGTTCGGCAAGGCGCGGGTGCGCCGGGAGGGGCAGCACCTGAGCGTGCTGGCCTACGGCACCCCGGTGCACTTCGCCCTGGAGGCGGCCCTCAAGCTGGAGGCGGAGGGCATCCAGGTGGAGGTGGTGGACCTGCGCAGCCTGAACCCCCTGGACCTGGACACCCTGGCCTCCAGCGTGCGCAAGACCCACCGGGCCATCGTGGTGCACGAGGACAAGGTGTTCGGCGGCTTCGGCGGCGAAGTGGCGGCCCAGATCGGACAGGAATGCTTCCCCTGGCTGGACGCCCCGGTGGCCCGGGTGGGTTCCACCTTCACCCCGGTGGGCTTCAACCGCATCCTGGAGCGCGCCATCCTGCCCAACACCGAGAAGGTCCTGGAAGCCATGCGCAAAGTCCTGGTGTTCTGAACCTTCCACCCTTCTGCACGGTGCGTGCGGGTCCCTTGCGGCGGCAGGCCAGCCGCCCGTGTTCCCGGAGGCCGCGCCGCCCCGCCGGTGCTCGGCTTCGCCGGTTCGTCGGGGCCGACCAGAGCATAAAGGTATCGGTGGCTTCGCGGCGGACCGCGGAAGTCGCTCCCCAAGCCTTACAGGTCCTTTCATGTCCGCCTGGCCAGGAGCACTCGCCAAGTCCTGGAAGCTGGCAGGGACGCTCTCTGGCCCACTCGTAAATCACCGAACCCAAAATCCGATGCGGCTCGATGGCCGGTGGCCGTGAACCGGAGTGCGCACGCACGCCGGTTCACGGCCACCACCGGTGGGGCGGCGCGAGGCCCGGAACCCGGACGGGACACTCCGCCGCCGACCGGGACCCGGACGCCTGCGCCGGCGATCAGTACAGGCCCACCTTGGTTTCGGTGAGGCTGATGAAGATGTTCTTCTTCTGGGTCAGGTGCTCGAGGATCATCTTGTGGGTCTCCCGGCCGATCCCGGACTTCTTGTAGCCGCCGAAGGGCGCGTGGGCGGGCAGGTTGTTGTAGTTGTTCACCCACATGCGCCCGGTCTCCACGGCGCCGGCCACCCGCAGGGCGCGGTTGATGTCCTTGGTCCACACGGCGCCGCCCAGGCCGTACTCGCTGTCGTTGGCCATGGCGATCACGTCCGCTTCGGTGCGGAACTTGATGAAGCAGGCCACCGGCCCGAAGATCTCCTCCTGGGCCACCCGCATGCGGTTGTTCACGCCCGCCAGGATGGTGGGCTGCATGAAGAAGCCCTTGTCCAGGCCGCCCTCGGTGAGGCGCCGGCCGCCGCAGGCCAGCTTCGCGCCCTCACCCCTGCCGGTCTCCACGTAGCCCAGGATCTTCTGCAACTGCTCACCGTTGACGATGGCGCCCATCTGGGTGTCGGGCAACCAGGGCAGGCCCACCTTGACCTTGTTGAAGGCCGCCACGCACTCGGCCAGGAACTTGTCGTAGATGTCCTCGTGCACGAACACCCGGGAACCGGCGCAGCACACCTGGCCCTGGTTGAACAGGATGCCGATCTGGACTCCTTCGATGGCCTTCTCCCAGGGCGCGTCCGGGAAGAAGATGTTGGCGGACTTGCCGCCCAGCTCCAGGGTGGCCGGAATGAGCTTCTTGGCCGCGGCGTCGGCGATGGTGTAGCCCACCTCCGTTGAGCCGGTGAAGCCCAGCTTGCAGAACCCGGGGTGCTCCAGGATGCAGTTGCCGGACACGGCGCCGCGCCCGGTGACCACGTTCACCACCCCCGGAGGCAGCACCTGGTTCAGCAGCTTGGCCAGTTCCAGAAGGCTCAGGGAGGTGGTGGAGGAGGGCTTGATGACCACCGTGTCCCCGGCCGCCAGCGCCGGGGCGATCTTCCAGGCGCCCATGAGCAGCGGGAAGTTCCAGGGGATGATCTGCCCCACCACGCCGATGGGCTCGCGCAGGATCAGGCTCATGGTATTGGCGTCGATCATCACCGCCTCGCCTTCCTCGGTGCGCACCGCCGCGGCGAAGTAGCGGAAGTGGTCGGAGCTGAGCGGCACGTCGATGGCCCGGGTCTCCCGGATCGGCTTGCCGTTGTCCAGGGTCTCGATCATGGCCAGCCGCTCGGCGTTGGCGTCGATCAGGTCGGCGATCTTGAGCAGCAGTCGGGCGCGCTCCTGGGGGCTCACCTGCTTCCAGGCGGGGAAGGCCTTCCAGGCGGCGGCCACCGCCTGGTCCACGTCCTCCTTGCCGGCGTCGGCACAGGTGGCCAGGGCTTCGCCGTTGGAGGGGTTGACGGCCGTGAAGGTCTTGCCGTCCCGGGGCTCGACCCATTGGCCCTCGATAAACAGTTTGTATCTTTCATCCGGCTTGACCATGATGGTCTCCTTTTTGAAGCAGAGGATGGACGAGCGGAAGCCCAAGCTGGGCCGAGGCTTCCGGCGTTTGGAGAGATGGCCTGGAACTACTCAAGGGCCATGCCAGAACCGTTTCCCGCTATATTTGTCTGGGAATGTTGGGGCAGCCCGGCGAGCGACTGGGAGATCTGTTCCAGGGGTGTAACGCGAGTGTGCAGCATCTGTAGCGAATCCCACGACAATCCAGGGACAGAACCGCCTCTGGGGGGCCGGTTCCTGGCGGCCTGGACCCGTTTCGTCGCCGGCGGGGAACCGGAGCCGGAGGAGGTCCGGCCGGAGATCGCCCAGGCCTGGGAACGCTGCCGGGCCGCGGGGGTGGATCCGTACCAGGGCCGCTCCACCCGCCTCCTGGCCGGGCCGAAGCTGGAGCAGCTGCTGGAGCGGCACAAGAACCTCATCGCCGTGGCCCGGCCCTTCATGGGCAACCTGTACCAGTTCGTGGCCGGGTCCAGTTTCGTGGTGCTGCTTTGCGACGAGCGCGGCCGGATCCTGGAGACCGTGGGTGATCCGGACGTGATCCGCAGCGCCCCGGACCTGAACTTCGACCGGGGCGCCCTGTGGACCGAGGAGGAGATCGGCAACAACGGCGTCGGAACGGCCCTGGCGCTCCAGCGTCCGTTCCAGGTTTCCGGGGCGGAGCACTACTGCCTGAAACACCATCCCTGGACCTGTTCCGGAGCCCCCATCCGCAACGACGACGACCGGACCATCGGGATCCTGGAGATGTCCGGGCCGGTGGCGGCCACCCACCAGCACACCCTGGGCATGGTGGTGGCGGCGGCGGAGGCCATCCGCCAGCAACTGGGGGTCCAGCTGCGCAACCGGGAGCTGACCCTGCTCAACGGGCACTTGAGCAACCTGTTCCTGAGCGTCTCCGACGGGGTGGTGGTGGTGGACGCCCAGGGGGCCATCCAGCAGGTGAACCCGGTGGCCGAGACCCTCTTCAAGATCCCGAGCGAAGCCCTGGTGGGGACCCCGTTCATCCGCCACGTGGACCGGCCGGATCCGGTGCGGGCCCTGGTGTCGGACGGACGCCCGTTCACCGATCTGGAACTGAACCTGGACACCCGTCCGGAACCGGTGGCCTGCCTGGTCTCCGGAAAGCCCATCCGGGACGACCAGGGCCGGATCACCAGCGCCGTGATGTTCCTGAACCCCATCCACCGGATCAACAAGCTCATCAACCGCTTCAGCGGCGCCCACGCGGCCTTCACCTTCGACGACATCCTGGGGGAGGGGCCGGCCTTGAAGCAGGCGGTGGGGCAGGCCATTCAGGCGGCCGGCGGAGACAGCAATGTCCTGCTGCAGGGAGAGAGTGGCACTGGCAAAGAGATGTTCGCCCAGGCCATCCACAACCGCAGCGCGCGCCGGCACGGACCGTTCATCGCCGTCAACTGCGGAGCCATCCCCCGGGAGCTGATCGGCAGCGAGCTGTTCGGGTACGTGGAAGGCGCCTTCACGGGCGCCCTCCGGCGGGGCCGGCCCGGCAAGTTCGAGCTGGCCGCCGGCGGCACCCTGTTCCTGGACGAGATCGGCGACATGCCCCTGGACCAGCAGGTTTCGCTGCTGCGGGTGCTCCAGGACAAGTCCATCACCCGCATCGGCGGCGACAAGGCCCTGCTGGTGGACGTGCGCATCATCTGCGCCACCAACAAGGACCTGCTCCAGGAGATCGCCCGGGGCAACTTCCGCCAGGATTTCGGCACTACCGCCTGAACGTCATTTCCATTGTGCTGCCGCCCCTGCGCCGCCAGCGGGAGGATATCCCCCTGCTGTTCCATACCTTCCATCGGCGGATCTGCCGGAAGCTGGGCCTGGAGCCGGCCGCCGCCGCCCCCCCGGAGGTGATCGCCCGCCTGCAGGCCTACGACTGGCCCGGCAACCTTCGGGAGTTCCAGAACGTCCTGGAACGGGTGGCCAACGCCTGCGGGCGACGCCCCATGGCCCTGGACGACCTGCCCACGGAGATCCTGGGAGGTCCGGCCCCCCGGAATACAGGCCCCCGGCTTCCGGACCTCCGCCGTCCCCGGGAGGCCGGACCCCGGGAGGCCGAACCCCTTTCCCTGCGGGAGCACCGGGCCGGCATCAAAGCCTCCCTGGCGGCCCAGGAGCGCCAGGTCATCCTGGACCGCATTGCCCAACACGGCGGCAACGTCAGCCTGGCTGCCCGGTCCCTGGGTTACTCCCGCACGTCCCTGTACCGCAAGCTGGCCCGGAACTGAATCAGGCGACCATGCCCGCCGCGGTGGCGGCGGCCGCCAGCTCCTCGGCGATGGCCTCGGGGGTGCGCTCCAGGAACTCGGTCCGCTGCATGAGACGCACCAGCTGGCCGTCCCGGAAGATGGCCACCTGGGGGGAACTGGGGGCCGCGCCCTCGAAGTACCTGCCGGGCCCGCTGGGTGGCCTCGGCCTCCATGCCGGCGAACACCGTCACCAGGTGGTCGAAGCGCAGGCCCCGGCGGCCCAGGGCCTGGATCACGCCCGGGCGGGCCCCGGCGGCGGCGCAGCCGCAGACCGAGTTCACCACCAGCAGGGTGGTGCCCGGCCGCGCCAGGGCCCGGTCCACCTCCCCGGGGGTCATGAGCTGGGTGAAGCCGGCCCGCACCAGTTCCTCGCGCATGGGTGCCACTTGCTGTTCGGGATAGTTGGCCATGGGGTCTCCCTCAAGGGAAGAAGTTTACCACATGAGTCATGATTAGCCACCCCCGGTTCTTCACTGCGGTTATGCGATCATGGGGGCCTTGGGAGCGATAGATGAGGGATTTTCTCCGTTCCATGCTGGCTTCGCTGGCGGCCCTGGTGCTGTTCGTGGGCGGCGTCCTGGTCTTCCTGGCGGCCGTCACCTTCGCCGTGAGCACCGGCAAACCGGCCGTCACCCCCCGCAGCGTGCTCATCCTCAACCTCTCCACCAGCTTCCCCGACTCGGTGCAGGATCCCAACCCCGCCGGGCTGATCCAGCGGGCGGTGGGGGGCAGCGAGGTGCCGGCCCTGCCCCTGGAGGGCGTGCTCCAGGCCCTGGACCGGGCCGCCCGCGACGCTTCCATCAGCGCCCTGTACCTCACCGGCAACGTGCGCTCCCAGGGCTACGCCTCCGGGCCCGCGGCCCTGAAGGAGCTGCGGGAGGCCATCCTGCGCTTCAAGGCCCAGTCGGGCAAGCCGGTGATCGCCTACAGACCACGTCTGGAACCGCCAGGAGTACTACCTGTGCGCCGGGGCCTCCAGGCTCTACGTGAACCCCTTCGGGGAAGTGGACGTCACCGGGCTGTCGGCGGAGCCCATGTTCTTCGCCGGCGCCCTCCAAAGTACGGGGTGCAGGTGCAGGTGACCCGGGTGGGCAGCTACAAGAGCGCGGTGGAACCTTACCTCCTGGACCGCATGAGCGACGCCAACCGGGAACAGGTCAGCGCCCTGCTGGGGGACATCTGGGACGACTGGAACGGCGCCGTGGCCGGCGACCGCAACCTGACGCGCGGCCGGCCTGCAGGGCCTGTCGGACCAGAAGGGCGTGCTGTCCGGGCCGGAGGCCCTGGCAGAGCGGGCCTGGTGGACCGCACGGCCACCCCCGACCAGGTGCTGGACGAGCTCAAGGCCCTGTCGGGACGCAAGGCCTCGGACCTGGAGTTCCCCCAGGTGGACCTGGAGACCTACATGCGCATGCCGGTGCAGGACCAGGGCCGCAACCGCATCGCCGTGGTGTACGCCGAAGGGGAGATCGTGGACGGCCCCGGGCGCCTGGGCCAGGTGGGGGGCGACCGGGTGAGCCGGGAACTGCGCAAGCTGCGCCTGGATCCCCAGGTGAAGGCCATCGTGTTGCGGGTCAACAGCCCCGGAGGGAGCGCCATGGCCTCGGAATTGATCCAGCGGGAGGTGATCCTGGCCCGCAAGGTGAAGCCGGTGGTGGTGTCCATGGGCTACCTGGCCGCCTCCGGGGGTTACTGGATCGCCACTTACGGCGAACGGATCTTCGCGGAGCCCAACAGCATCACCGGCTCCATCGGGGTGTTCGGGCTGCTGCCCAACGTCCAGAAGCTGGCCAACGACCACGGGATCACCTTCGACCGGGTGCAGACCGCCCGCCTGGCGGGCCTGGACAGCGTCGTCCGGCCCAAGACCCAGGAGGAGCTGGACCGGGTCCAGGCGGAGGTGGACCGGACGTACGACCAGTTCGTGGACCGGGTCGCCGCCAGCCGGCACCTGACCCGGGCCCAGGTGGAGGCGGTGGCCCAGGGCCGGGTCTGGTCGGGGCGCCAGGCCTTGAAGGTGGGGCTGGTGGATGAACTGGGCGGCATCGAGTCCGCCATCCGCTACGCGGCCAGGCAGGCGAAAATCGAAGGGGACTACCACGTGGACAGCCCCGGGGAGCCCCGCAGCACCCTCGAGCGCCTTCTGCGCCTGCTCGGCGACAGCGAGGAAAGGGCCTACAGCCAGGCCGGCGCCGGCCCCCTGGCCCTGCTGGGCGACCGCCTGGGCCAGATGCTGGCCGCGGTCCAGACCCTCAACGACCCGCGAGGTGTCTACGCGCGCCTGCCCTTCGACCTGAACCTGCGCTGATGCTGGTCCGCAGGTTCGGCCCCGGCGACTACACGGAACGGCCGTGGAAGAACGGCCGCGGAACGACCGTGGAGCTGCAGATCGAGCCCCCCGGGGCGACCCTGGAGACGGGCTTCCTCTGGCGCCTGAGCATGGCCGCCGTGCCCGCCTCGGGGCCGTTCTCGCCGTTCCAGGGCATCGACCGCACCCTGCTGCTCCTGGCCGGCAACGGCATGGAACTGGACCATGGCCCCCACGGCCGGGCGCTGCTGGCGGGGCCCTTCCAGCCGGTGGCCTTCTCCGGGGATTGGCCCACCCACGGCCGGCTGCTGGACGGTCCCTGCCGGGACTTCAACGTCATGACCCGCCGGGGCGCGGTGCGCCACCGGGTGGACATCCTGCGCCCGGGCCCGGTCCCGGCGCTCCTGCCGCCGGCGCCGACGGTGCTGGTGTTCTGCGCCCAGGGCCGGGCCAGCCTGGGTGCTGAGCCGCTCGCGGAGGGCGGACTGCTCAGGCTCGACGGGGGTGGCGGCGGGGCCATCGGCGTCCGGGGCGGTCCGGCGGTCCTGGTGGTGGTCAGCCTGGCAGGCTGCAGTCCGGGGGGGGTCGCGTCTACATAAAATGTTCTAGTTTTTGATTTTAGCCCCATCCCCTGGGTTGCCTGCAGTTATGATTGACCATCAACCGCATGGAGTCGGCCCCGCCTATGCCAAGCTGGATCCCCCGAACCCGGTGCCGGTTCGCCCCCAGGGCGGGCGGCGCGGCCCTGGCGCTGGCCGCCGGACCGGGCCCGAACGCGGAATTCGTCACCCAGGTGCTGGAAGCTTTGCCCCTGGCGGTGTTCGCCAAGGATCCCAACGACCAGTTCCGGTACGTGGTATTCAACCGTATGGCCGAAAAAGTCTACGGCCTGACCCGGGCCCAGGTGCTGCACCGCACCGACGCGGAGATCTTCGGCGACGGCCGGGCCGACCAGTACCACCAGACCGACCTGGCGCTCATGGGGGGCGAGGAGACCCTGGAACTGCCCGAGGCCGGGATCGGGGCGGCCTTCCTGCGCGTGCGCAAGACCCTGGTCCGGAATGCGGACGGCCAGCCCTGGCTGATCCTGGGATTCACCGAGGACAGTTCCGGGCGCATGCGCATGGAGACGGAACTGAACCGCAGCCAGGAGAGCCTGGCCAAGGCCCAGGCCCTGGCCGGAATCGGCAACTGGGAGTGGCTGCGGGCCACGGATGAGGTGCTCTGGTCCGACCAGATGTTCCGGATCCTGGGGTGGGAGCCCGGGGCCGTGGCGCCTTCCCTGAGGCGGATCATGGAGCGCACCCATCCCGAGGACCGGCCGTTGTTCGGCCGCTCCCTGCGCCACCTGGCGGAAGGGCGGGACGTGCCGCCCCTGGATTTCCGGGTGGTCATGCCGGACGGCTGCACCCGGTTCCTCCACGCCATCCTGGAAGGGGAGGGGCCCAAGAGCGGACGCCCCATGCGGGTGCGGGGCACCATCCAGGACATCACCGACCGGCGCAACGCCGAGGACGCCTTCCGCCAGGCCCAGAAGCTGGAGAGCCTGGGGGTCCTGGCCGGGGGCATCGCCCACGACTTCAACAACCTGCTCACGGCGATACTGGGGCATGCCAACCTGGCCCTGATGGACCTGGCGCCCCGAATCGCCGGCGCGCGACAGCCTGATCGAGATCGAAAAGGCGTCCTGCCGGGCGGCCGAGCTGTGCCGGCAGATGCTCGCCTACGCGGGGAAGGGCCGGTTCATCCTTGAACCCATCGACCTCTCCTGCCTTCCGAGGAGATGGCCCACCTGCTGCAGGTCTCCATCTCCAAGCGGGTGCCCTGCGCTGCCAGTTCGAGCCGGAGCTGCCGGCCATCGAGGCGGACGCCGCCCAGTTGCAGCAGGTGGCATGAACCTGGTGATCAACGCCGCCGAGGCCATCGGCGACCGAACGGGACGATCACCCTCACCACCGGTACGGAGTACCTCCAGGACCACCCAGGAGCAGGGGGAGAGCCACGGCTGGACCCTGCGGCCGGGGCTGTTCGTGACCCTGGAGGTGGCCGACACCGGCTGCGGCATGAGCCCCGAGACCCGCCGGCGGCTGTTCGACCCGTTCTTCACCACCAAGTTCTCCGGCCGGGGCCTGGGCCTTTCCGCCATGCTGGGCATTCTCAGGGGCCACCACGCCGGCATCCGGATCCGCAGCCGGGAGGGGGAGGGCTCCTCGTTCAAGCTCTATTTCCCAGCCAGCGTCAACGGCGCCCTGGTGCCCGAGCCGGCGCCGGCCGTGAGCCGGGCGGCGCCCCATACCGGCTGCATCCTGCTGGTGGACGACGAGCCGGACATCCTGGAGGCCACTACGGAACTGCTCGGCCTCATGGACTTCACCGTGGTCCAGGCGCGGGACGGGCGGGAGGCGGTGGACCTGTTCCGGGCCCACTCGGGCGCCTTCTCCCTGGTGCTCATGGACCTGACCATGCCCCGCATGGACGGGCGCGAAGCCGCCCACGCCCTGCGCGCCCTGGACCCGGGCCTGAAGATCATCCTGTGCAGCGGCTTCAACCAGACCGACGTGACCCAGGACTTCCCCTATCCGCCCCTGGCCGGCTTCCTGCAGAAGCCCTACACCTTCCAGACCCTGAAGGAAGCCATCGCCCAAGCCCTCAGCGAACCGCTGGGGTGAACCTGGCCGTGCCCGGATCCTCTACTTCTTGGCCCCGATGCTGGCCAGGGCGGTCTGTTCGTTGTTCTGGGCGTCCGTGACCCGCACCAGGACCCGGTTGCCTTTGACCCGGTCCTTGGGGACCAGGATGTCGAAGCTCTTCTCCCGGGCGTCGAAGATGCCGTCCTCGGGGGCCACTTCCAGCCATTCGTCGCCGTCGGCGGAAAGGGCGGCCTCCTTCAGCACGGAAAGGTCGTCCCGGGCCTGGAAGCGAACCCGCACCCCATCCCCTTCGGGCGTGGCGGTGAGGGCGGCGATGACCGGCGGGGTGTGGTCGATGATGAACACCGGGGTGCGCCAGATGGCGGTCAGGGCCCGGTTGAACGGCTGGCTGGGGGCGTCCGAGGCGGTCACTTCCAGGCGGTAGCGGCCGTCGGGGACCATCAGGGTGTCGAAGGTGAAGAACCGCTCCGTCCAGGCGGTGTCCAGTTCCAGGGGCGCGCCGTTCTCGGGCAGCAGGCGGATCTGGAACTGGAGCTGGTCGCCGTTGGGGTCGGAGACCTTGAACTGGAACGCCTGGGCGCCCCGGCGGAAGCTGTGCTTCTCGGCCCCCGCGTAGCCCAGGGCCGGGATCAGCTTCTGGGTCTCCAGGGGCACCCGCTCGATGCCGATGTCGTCGGGAGGCGCGTTGCGGGTGATGACCAGGCCCGGGGGCATGATCTCCACGTCCTCCCACACCGGGGCCAGGTTGCGGTTGGCCCAGTAGATGCGCACGCTCTCCACCGTGGGCGTGGCGCCGCCCCGGCTGCTGGTGAGCTTCAGGCGGATCTGGGCGAACCGGGCCGGGGGCAGGACGGGCCGTTCGCCGCTGCGCAGGGGCGGGGTCCAGTTGGACCAGGTGCCGTCCGGGACTTCGGTGGCGCCGGTGCGGATCTGCAAGGCCACCCCGGTGCCGGTGGGGGTCTGGGCCTCCAGACACGTTGCCCGCGGCATCGGCGGCGATGCCGGCAGGGTAGCTGAAACTCGCAGCCGGGCCCGCGCCGTCCGCGCTTCCCACGTTCCCGGCGGTTCCCGCGAGGGTGGTCACCAGGCCGGTCGGATCGATCTTGCGGATCGTGCAGGCCTGCATGTCGGAGACATAGACATTGCCGGCCGGATCGTCTACGGCGATGCCGTAGGGCGTTTCAAATCGCGCAGCCGTTCCGGTGCCATCCTGCTCGATGCTGACGTAGCCGCCGCCGGCGACGGTGGAGACCACCCCTTCGGGCGTGATCCGGCGGATGGTCTCGGATTGGTTGTCCGCCACATACACATTTCCGCCGGCATCCACGGCGACGCCGGTCGGCCCGCTGAATCGTGCGGCGCTGCCCGTGCCGTCGGCGCGCCCCGCAATCCCGGGCGAGCCAGCCAGGGTGTCGATGACCCCGGAAGCCGAGATTATCCGAACCGTGTCATTGTTTGAGTCGGCGACGTAGACATTGCCTGCCGTGTCAACGGCCAGGCCCAGCGGCTCGTCAAAGGTCGCCGTCGTTCCCGGGCCGTCCTCGGCACCGGCCT
>CAWFOJ010000131.1:0-4499 GCA_963816585.1 uncultured Holophagaceae bacterium
CGCAGCGCAGGCGCGCCGGGGTCGGCCAGGAACCGGTCCAGGCTGCGCTGCTGGACGATGCGCTCCGCCCCGCTGTTCAGGATGGAGAGTTTTTCCACGCCGGAATCGGTGACCAGGGCGAGGCTGTAGACGTCCCGCCCATGCTTGTCCCGGGACCGGAACAGGGCGGTGCCGTGGAGGGTGGCCAGGGGGAAGGTTTGCCGGCGCGCCCCGGTCAGGGGGTGGGAACGGGTCACCACCAGCACGCCGGCCGCCCGGGATGCGTCGACGGTGACCGTGCGGGTGGTCACGAAGACCATGCCCAGGACGAAGCCGGCGAACACCACCATGAGGACGGTCAGGAAGACCCGGAGGAAGGCCGGCCAGGGGCGGTAGAAGATGCCTTCCTGGATGGCCTGGGGCTGGGATGAATCATACCTGGATGGATCCATGGGATTCCCCCCGCGCTCGCGATGGACCGCCTTTGGAACAGCATAGGCAGGTTCGGGAAGCCGCGGGATCCGGTACCATCAACCAGGGCGTGGGAGGTGGCGGATGAAACGGGCGCTGGTGTTCGGTTCCACCGGGTTCGTGGGCTCACACCTGCTCCGGGAACTCCTGGACCGGCCCGAATACCAGTCGGTCGCGGCGGTGGCGCGCCGGGACCCGGGCTTGCGGCACCCCAAGCTGGAAATCCTCCTGGGCGGGCTGGACACCCTCCCGGGACTGCGCTCCCGGCTGGACTGCGACGAGATCTTCATCGCCCTGGGCACCACTCGGAAACACACCCCCGACCGGGCCGCGTACTACCGCATCGACCACGACTATCCGGTGGCCGCCGCCCGCACGGCCCTGGAACAGGGAGCCCGATCGGTGCTCCTGGTCTCCGCGGTGGGCGCCGACCCGGGCTCCCGGACCTTCTACCTGCGCACCAAGGGGGAGATGGAGCGGGACATCCTGGCCCTGGGCTTCGGCCAGACGCACATCTTCCGCCCTTCCATGATCCTGGGGGACCGGACGGAGCGACGGCCCCTGGAGAGGATCCTTGGGCGGCTGTGGGCTGGCCTGGATCCCCTGCTGCCGGGGTCCCTGGACCGCTATCGGGGCCTTTCCGGGCCGGACATCGCCCGGGCCATGGCGGCGGCGGCGGGCTTGCCGGGGGAGCGCGTGGCGGTCTACCACTGGCGGGAGATGAAGGCGCTGCCCGCCCGAGGATGGAAATCCTTGGGATGACCGGCCTGACCCAGGGGCAGCGTTGCCTGCGCCAGGGGATCTTCCAGGCACCTGGCTACAGCAGGACTTCCATCGCTTCCCGCAGGGCGCCGGGCTCCGCCTGGGGCACCAGCGGGTCGCCCACCCGCAGGGACACGTGGGCCAGGAGGGCGCCGGTGCGGCGGGCGGCGGGCACTCGTGAGAACAGGCTGCTCTGCAGCCCGGCCAGCGCCACCGGCAGGATCGGCGCCTGGACCCCGGCCAGGAGCTCGGCCAGGGGCGCCTCGAAGGCGCCCAGCCGCCCCTCGGTGCCGGGCCGGTCCTCGGGGAACACCGCCACCAGGTCGCCGCTGTCCAGGGCGCGCCGCACCGCCGCCCGGGTCCGGGCGCCGTCTCCGGCCGGGATCGCCTTCATGAGGCGCAGGATCCAGCCCAGCACCGGCTTGCGGAACAGGGACGGGTCGATGACGAAGAAGATGGGCCGGGGGCTGGCCGCCAGGATCACCAGCACGTCCACGTAGCTGAGGACGTTGCTCACCAGCAGGGCCGGGCCCTGGTCGGGAATGCGCCCGGCGTTCTCCAGGCGCAGGCGGTACACCGTGTGCACCAGCAGCCAGGACAGGAAGCGCACCAGGAACTCCGGCACCAGCGCGACGATGTACACCGCCACCACCAGGTTGAACAGGGCCGTGGCCAGGAACAGCTGCGGGATGGACAGCCCGGCCTTGAACAGCAGCATGGACACCACCGCCGAGACGACCATGAACAGGGCGTTCAGGATGTTGTTGGCGGCGATCACCCGGGACTGGTGGCTCTTTTCGCTGCGGGTCTGGATCAGGGCGTACAGGGGCACGATGTAGAAGCCTCCGAACAGGCCGATCAGCAGGTTGTCGGCCATCAGCCGCCAGTGCCCGGCGCCGCCCAGGAACGCCAGCACGCCCATGGGCGCGCCCGGGGCCGCGGAGAAGCGCGCGGCCAGGAACAGGTCCACCCCGAACACCGTCAGCCCCAGGGCCCCGAACGGAACCAGCCCGATCTCCACCTTGCGCCCGGAGAGCCGCTCGCACAGCAGGGAGCCCGCGCCGATGCCCAGGGAGAACACCGTGAGCAGCAGGATGAACACGTGCTCGTCGCCCCCCAGCACCTCCCGGGCGAAGGTGGGGAACTGGGCCAGGAGGGTGGCGCCGAAGAACCAGAACCAGGAGATGCCCATGAGCGACAGCCAGACGATGCGGTTGCCCTTGGCGAAGCGCAGGTTGCGGACGGTCTCGGTGAAGATGTCGAGGTTCACCTTCAGCCCCGGATCGGCGGCGGGGGAATCGGGCACTCCCCGGCTGGCGCCGTAGCCCAGCAAGGCGATGGCCACCAGGGTGAAGGAGGTGACCAGGCCGCCGTGGGGCAGGGTGGCCAGGGCCGCGCCCAGCACCTCCCCCAGCAGGATCGCCACGAACGTGCCCATCTCCATCAGGCCGTTGCCCCCCACCAGCTCGGTGGTGTCCAGGTGCTGGGGCAGGTAGGCGGACTTCACCGGGCCGAACAGGGTGGAGTGCACGCCCATGAGCGCCAGGGCACCCACCAGGGGCCACAACTGGTTGGCCAGGAAGCCCCAGCCGGCCAGCAGCATCACTCCATCTCGAACAGCTTCACCCACCGGGTCAGCCGGGACTTTTCCATGCGGTCCGCCACCTGGCCGCTGGTGGCGGAGAACAGGAAGAACGGCAGGATGAACAGCCCGGGGAGCAGGGTGACCAGGGTCCTGGGGCTGAGGGAGGTGAGCCGGCCCGCCCGGAACGTCACCAGGGTGACCAGGGCGGTCTTGAAGGCGTTGTCGTTGAAGGCGCCCAGGAACGCCACCGTGAAGAAGGGGCGGAAACGCCGCTCGCGCAACAACTGGAATTGGCTGCTCACGCCGGGACTCCGGGGGATGGGCTGGACCAGCTTACCGCACGGCGGAACGACCCAGCGCGCCTCCCGCAGGCTTGGTGCACCGTTTCGGGCTCGACACCCTGGCCGTTCGTCGGTTTGAACCTTATCCTCAAGGGAGGGATCTATTTCCCCAGGGCCCCCCCCGGGCCCGCCGGCCCCTGCCTCCAGGCTGGAATGGCTTGTAAAGACTCGAGATGCCCTTGCCCAGACCCGTTTCCACCACCCTTGCGCTGCTGCTGGCCGTCCTGCCGGGCGACTTCGCCGCCCGCGCCGCGAGCGTCCAGGCGCCGGGCGCCCCCCTCCAGGCCCCCTTCAAGCTGCTGGCCGGCTGGCACCTTCCCGATGCCATCTTCAAGGCCAAGCCGGGCCACGTGCTCGCCTTCGTGCCCGGGAACATCCGCCAACTGGATGGGAAGGAAGTGGCGGTCACCGGGTTCATGCTGCCCATCCGGATCCACAACCGGCTGGTGACCGAGTTCATGCTCTTGCGCACCCAGAACACCTGCTGCTTCGGCATCCCCCCCGAACTGCACGAGGTGGTGGAGGTGCTCCACATCGACAACCCCACCAAGGTGCTCATGGATACGCCCATCACCGTGGTGGGCAGGATGCACGTGAAGGAGCGCTGGGAAGGCACGTTCCTCTGCTCCATCTACCAGATGGACGCGGTAAGCATCACGGCGGAATAGCCGGGTCATGAAGCCACCCTGCGCCGCCATGGAATGCGCTGTCGGCAACCTTTCGCCACTTCGGCGAATCCATCGGAAGGCGCAGGCGGATCACGATGCGTGCCGGATCAATTCCACCACCCGGTAGCCGCCCAGGAGCAGGATGGCGATGATGTAGAACCGCACGGCGCCCAGGGCGATGCGGCAGCCGCGGCTCAGCTTCAGGGGGCCCAGGTGCCCGGCGTCGCACTTGGCCTCGGGGGCGTCGTGCAGGGGATGGATGACCACGAAGCTCTTGGCGGGACGCGGGGCGAGGCGGGGCTCCACTTCGAGGAGGTCGTTGGCGGTCTCGGTATGGAAGGTCATGGGAGTCTCCTTGGGGATTGGATTCCGGGAACCGGGACGAGTCGCGGCCTCAGCTCGCGGGGGTGGGGAACAGGCCCGGCACCAGCACCTGGGCGGCCAGGACGGCGGACAGGGCGAACAGGACGGCGATGATGACCCAGTTGACCTGGTTGTTCCAGGGCCGGTTCACGAACCGCTCGCCCAGCAGCTCCTTGTCGTTGAGCAGGATCTGCAGGAAGACGATGGCGCTGGGCAGCATCACCCCGGCCAGCACCTGCACGCCGAGGATGATCAGCTGCAGGGGCGCCCTCGGGATCAGCACGATGGCCGCGGCCAGCAGCACCGCCAGGACATAGGCCAGGTAGAACC
>CAWFOJ010000132.1:0-27017 GCA_963816585.1 uncultured Holophagaceae bacterium
TGCCCAGCCCCCTGGACGTGCCCGCCATCCAGGGCCATGACCTGGACGGCCACCCCGCCGAGCGCCAGGCCTCGGACAGCGAGCCGTTCAGCGCCCTGATCTTCAAGATCATGGCCGACCCGTTCGTGGGCTCCCTGGCCTTCATCCGGGTCTACTCCGGGGTGCTGGCCGCCGGCAGCGGGGTCTACAACGCCAACAAGGGCCGCCGGGAGCGCATCGGCCGCCTGCTGCAGATGCACGCCAACAAGCGCGAGGACATCGAGGAGGTCCGCACGGGCGACATCGGCGCGGCGGTGGGCTTCAAGGACGTGCTCACCGGCCAGACCATCTGCGACGAGACCCATCCGGTGGTCCTGGAGTCCATGGACTTCCCGGACCCGGTGATCCAGGTGTCCATCGAGCCCAAGACCAAGGCCGACCAGGAGAAGATGGGCGTGGCCCTCGGCCGGCTGGTCCAGGAGGACCCCACCTTCAAGGTGAGGACCGACGCCGAGACCGGCCAGACCATCATCGCCGGCATGGGCGAGCTGCACCTGGAGATCATCGTCGACCGCCTGATGCGGGAGTTCAAGGTGGAGGCCAACGTGGGCAAGCCCATGGTGGCCTACCGGGAGACCATCCGGAAGCGGGTTGAGGCGGAAGGCAGGTTCATCCGCCAGACCGGCGGCCACGGCCAGTACGGCCACGTGAGGATCGTCCTGGAGCCCAACGAGGCCGGAAAGGGTTATGCATTCATCAACGAAATCAAGGGCGGCGTGGTGCCCAAGGAATACATCAAGCCGGTGGACCAGGGCATCCAGGAGGCCATGAACTCCGGCGTCCTGGCCGGCTACCCGGTGGTGGACGTGAAGGTCACCCTCTACGACGGCAGCTACCACGAGGTGGATTCCAGCGAAATGGCCTTCAAGGTGGCCGGGTCCATGGCCTTCAAGGCCGGCTGCGAGAAGGCCGGCCCGGCGCTGCTGGAGCCCATCATGGCCGTGGAGGTGGTGGTGCCCGAGGACTACATGGGCGACGTCATCGGCAACCTCAACAGCCGGCGGGGCCGCATCGAGAGCATGGAAGACCGGGCCGGGGTCAAGGTGGTCACCGCCAGGGTCCCCCTGGCCGAGATGTTCGCCTACTCCACCAGCCTGCGCGGCATGACCCAGGGCCGCGCCAACTACAGCATGCAGTTCTCCCACTACGACGAGGCCCCCAAGAACGTCGCCGAGGAGATTGTTGCCAAAGTCCGCGGAACCAAGTAAGTTCAGGGAGGTTCGCCCGGCCCCGCGGGACCGGGGGGATCTTGCCGTCACAGCCCCTGCCCAGGGGTGAGGCCGCAGCGAACCGCCCGGTCCAGGCCTCCTAATACCAAGCCGTTCCTGGGGAATCCTCCAAGAAAGGGCTTTGAAAATCCAAAAAAGCCATTGCATCCGCTTTGGCTTTTGTTATGCTAGTTCCCTTGTCCCTGTCCAATGGGATGCATTTAAACCGGGCGAACAACGCCCCACGTCTATGGACGGCCCGCCCGTCCCAATGGAGTGAAGATGAAGGATAACATTCGCATCCGTCTGCGAGCTTTCGACCACCGTCTGCTGGACCAGTCCACCCGGGAGATCGTGGACACCGCCAAGCGCACGGGCGCCCAGGTCGCGGGGCCGATCCCCCTCCCGACCCGCACCTCGAAGTACACCGTCAACCGCTCTCCCCACGTGGACAAGAAGAGCCGGGACCAGTTCGAGATCCGCACCCACAAGCGGCTTCTGGACATCCTCAACCCGACCCAGAACACCGTGGACACGCTCATGAGGCTGGACCTTCCGGCCGGCGTGGACGTGGAAATCAAGGTGTTCAGCCGTCAGGGCAACCGGTAAGGGGGGCGAGAATGACTAAGGGAATCATCGGCAAGAAGCTGGGCATGACCCAGATCTTCAACGAGAAGGGCCAGATCGTCCCGGTGACGGTCATCCAGGCCGGCCCCTGCGTGGTGGTGCTGCGCAAGACCCAGGCCCGGGACGGCTACGAGGCCGTGCAGGTGGGCTTCGTGGATCCCCAGGGCGGCAAGCGCGCCTCCAAGCCCGAGAAGGGGCACTGCGAGAAGCACGGGGTGGCTCCGGTGCGCGTCCTGCGCGAGCTGCGGGTGGACGCCGCCGACACCCTCAAGGAGGGCGACAGCATCCTGGCCGCCCAGTTCGAGGAGAAGGCCAAGGTCCACGTCACCGGCATCAGCAAGGGCAAGGGCTTCGCCGGCGTCATGAAGCGGCACCACTTCGGCGGCGGGCGGGCCACCCACGGCTCCATGTTCCACCGGGCGCCCGGTTCCATCGGCGGCAGTTCCTACCCCAGCCGCGTCTGGCCCGGCATGCGCATGGGCGGACACATGGGCAACGAACAGGTCACCGTGCGCAATCTCGAGATCGCCAAGGTGGACGCCGAGAACAACCTGCTGCTCGTCAAAGGCGCCGTCCCCGGCCCCAAGGGCGGCTACGTCGTGATCAAGCAGGAGGCGTAAGATGGCTGTCTTTCAAGCACCCGTCATGAACCTGGACAACGCCCAGGTGGATACCGTCGACCTGCTGGCGGAAGTGTTCAAGCTTGAGGAAATCAACAAGCACCTCATCTGGGAGTCGGTGCGCCACCACCTGGCCAAGCGCCGGGCCGGCACCGCCTGCACCAAGTCCAAGTGGGAAGTCTCCGGCGCCGGCCGCAAGCTCTGGAAGCAGAAGGGCACCGGGCGCGCCCGGGTCGGCTCCATCCGCTCCGCCCTCTGGAAGGGCGGCAGCACCGTCCACGGCCCCAAGCCCCGGGACTACGACTACGCCTTCCCCAAGCGGGCCCGCCGCTCCGCCCTGCGCAATGCCCTGTCCGCCAAGTTCGCCGCCGGCCAGGTCATGGTGGTGGCGGACTGGGAGGTGGAAACCCACAAGACCAAGGCGCTGATCGCCACCCTGGACAAGCTGGGCGTCCAGGGCTCCGCCCTCCTGGTGGGCACCGAGGCCTCCGAGAAGGCGGTCCTCGCCGCCGGGAACAACCCCAAGCTCGCCACCACCGAGAGCCTGGGCGTCAACGTCTATGACCTGCTGAAGTACGACCAGATCGTCTTCTCCAAGGAAGCGATCCTGGCCCTCCAGGAAGTGGTGAAGCCATGACCAAGATCTTCGAAGTGATCCGCAAGCCCCTCCTCACCGAGAAGGGCCAGATCCTGCGCGAGAAGAACATCCAGGTGTTCGAAGTGGCCACCTGGGCTTCCAAGCACCAGATCAAGGAAGCCGCCGAACTCCTCCTCCAGGCCAAGGTCAAGGCCATCCACACCGTGCGCATGCCGGCCAAGGCCAAGCGCCTGGGCCGCTGGATGGGCACCACCGGGGAAGGCAAGAAGGCCTACATCGAACTGATCGAGTCCCTCACCCCCAAGGGCGAGTAGCCGGTCCGTTCTCCCACACGTTCGGGCGGACAAGCATTGCCACTATCGCCCGACCTTTTCCAGGCAAGAGGTAACCATGAGCATCAAAATGCTCAAGCCCACGTCCCCCGGCCAGCGGGGCATGTCCAAGCAGGGTTTCGAGGAGATCACCTCGTCCACCCCCGAGCGGTCCCTGCTGACCAAGCGCAACCGCACCGGCGGGCGCGGCAACACCGGGCGCATCACCACCCGGCACATCGGCGGCGGGCACAAGCGCCGCTACCGCATCATCGACTTCAAGCGCAACAAGACCGACGTGCCGGCCCGGGTCGCCACCATCGAGTACGACCCCAACCGCACCGCCCGCATCGCCCTCCTGGTCTACGCCGACGGCGAGAAGCGCTACATCCTGGCCCCGGATGGCCTGGAAGTGGGGCGCACGGTGGTGTCCGGCAAGAGCGCCGACATCCTGGTGGGCAACACCCTGCCCCTCAAGGGCATCCCCCTTGGCACCGAGGTCCACAACATCGAGCTCAAGCCCGGCAAGGGCGGCCAGATCGCCCGTGCCGCCGGCACCTTCGCCCAGCTGGTGGCCAAGGACGGGGACTACGCCCAGCTGCGCATGCCCTCGGGCGAGATCCGCAGGATCCACCTGGAGTGCAGCGCCACCATCGGCAAGGTGGGCAACATCCAGCACGAGAACGTGGCCCTGGGCAAGGCCGGGCGCAAGATCTGGATGGGCATCCGTCCCACTGTCCGCGGCGTGGTCATGAACCCGGTTGACCATCCCCACGGCGGCGGCGAAGGCCGCACCTCCGGCGGCCGGCACCCGGTGACCCCGTGGGGCCAGCCCACCCGCGGCTACAAGACGCGCACCAACAAGCGCACCGCCAAATTCATCGTCAAGCGGATCAACTAGGAGGGGAATCCATGGTACGTTCGCTTAAAAAAGGTCCGTTCATCGATGCCCACCTCCAGAAGAAGGTGGAGGCCGCCCAGACCGTCAACGACAAGCGGGTCATCAAGACCTGGTCCCGGCGCTCCACGGTGGTCCCGCAGATGATCGGCCTCACCATCGCCGTGCACAACGGCAACAAGTTCATACCTGTCTACGTCACCGACAACATGGTAGGGCACAAGCTCGGGGAGTTCTCCCTCACCCGGACGTTCCGGAGCCACGCCGGGACCAAGTCCGAGACCAAGGCGAAGGGGAAGTGAGATGACCGACATCGTTTCCAGCGCCACCATCCGCCACCTGCGCGGCTCGGCCCAGAAGGCCCGCCTGGTGGTCGACCTCATCCGCGGCAAGAAGGTGGGCGAAGCCCAGTGGGTACTGTCCTCCACCAAGAAATACGCCTCGGACCACATCAAGAAACTCCTCGATTCCGCCGTGGCCAACGCCATCGACAAGGATCCGGCGGTGAATCCCGACGAGCTGTTCGTGCAGAGCGCCTTCGTGGACGAGGGCTTCCGCATGAAGCGGGTGCGCCCCGCCCCCATGGGCCGCGCCTACCGCGTGCAGAAGCGCACCTGCCACATCACGCTTCAACTGGGTCGGGAGGAATAAGCCATGGGTCAGAAAGTCCATCCGTACGGCTTCCGCATCGTTCACACCAAGAATTGGCACAGCAAGTGGTTCTCCAAGCGCGAGTACGCCACCCTGCTGCACGAGGACCTGAAGCTGCGCAGCCAGCTCAAGGGGCAGCTGCACGGCCTCAACGCCATGGTCTCCAAGATCGACATCGAGCGCGCCGCCGACAAAGTCACGGTGCGCATCTTCACCGCCCGCCCGGGCATCGTCATCGGCCGCAAGGGCGCCGAGATCGACAAGCTCCGGGAGGAGCTCCAGGCCAAGCTCAAGCGCCCGGTGAGCGTCGACATCCAGGAGATCAAGAAGCCCGAGATCGACGCCCAGCTGGTGGCCGAGGGGGTCGCCCAGCAGCTGGAACGGCGCATCGCCTTCCGGCGCGCCATGCGCAAGGCCGAGGAAGCCGCCATGCGTTTCGGCGCCAAGGGTTTCAAGATCAAGGTCTCCGGCCGCCTGAACGGCGCCGAGATCGCCCGCACCGAAGACTACCTCTCCGGCCAGATGCCGCTCCAGACGATCCGGGCCAACGTGGACTACGGCTTCGCCGAAGCCAAGACCACATACGGCATCATCGGCGTCAAGGTGTGGGTGAACCTCGCCGAAGCCGCCGTCGAAACCGTGAAGCGCTGAGGTGAATTAACATGTTGATGCCGAACAAAGTCAAGCACCGCAAAGTCCAGAAGGGCCGTGTCCACGGCGTGGCGACGCGCGGCAACGAATTGTCCTTCGGGGATTATGGACTGCGGGCCCTGGAACACTGCTGGGTCACCAACCGGCAGATCGAGGCCGCCCGTATCGCCATGACCCGCCACATCAAGCGCGGCGGGCGCATCTGGATCCGCATCTTCCCGGACCGGCCCACCACCAGCAAGCCGGCCGAGACCCGCATGGGATCCGGGAAGGGGGCTCCGGACGGGTGGGTGTGCGTAGTCCGGCCCGGCCGCATCCTGTTCGAGATGGAGGGGGTGGACGAGACCACCGCCAAGGAGGCCCTGCGCCTGGCCCAGATGAAGCTGTCCGTGGCCTCCGAATTCATTTCCCGAACCCCGCCGGAAGAGTGAGAGGAACGCCATGAGCAAAAAGAATCCGTTCAGCGCCCTGGCCGGAAAGAGCACCGAGGAACTGGCCCAGCTGGAAGCCGACCTGGCCGCCAAGCGTTTCACCCTCCGCATCCAGCATGCGGTGGGCCAGGTGGAGAACACCGCCGAGATCCGCAAGACGCGGCGCGAACTGGCCCGCGTCAAGACCGCCCTCAAGTTCAAGCTGGCCCAATGAGGTAGCCCATGAGCCTAGAACACAAGATGATTCGCAGCGGCGTAGTGGTCTCCAACAAGGCCGACAAGACCGTGGTGGTCAAGGTGGAGCGCAAGTTCCAGCATCCCCTCTACTCCCGTACCGTCAAGCAAACCAATAAATTCATGGCCCACGACGAGACCAACAGCTGCCAGATCGGCGACGTGGTCCGCATCGTCGAGTCGCGTCCCCTGTCCAAACACAAGCGCTGGATGGTCCTCGAGATCACCCAGAAGGCCGGGGAGTAAGGAGCCACTATGATTCAGATGGGATCCATGCTCATCGTCGCCGACAACTCCGGCGCCAAGAAGATTTGCTGCATCCTGCCCCTGGGCGGCGGGGTCGGCCGGATCGCCCAGCTGGGCGACGTCATCACCGCTTCCGTCAAGGAAGCCATCCCCGGGGGCACGGTCAAGAAGAAGGCCGTGGTCCAGGCGGTGATCGTCCGCCAGCGCAAGGCCTTCCGCCGCAAGGACGGCTCCTACATCCGGTTCGACGAGAACGCCGCCGTCATCATCAAGAAGGACGGCGAGCCGGTCGGCACCCGGGTGTTCGGCCCCGTGGCCCGGGAACTGCGCGAGCGGAAGTACATGAAGATCGTTTCCCTCGCCCCTGAGGTGCTCTAATGGATAAACCGGTCAAGATGAAGCTCAAGAAGGGCGACACCATCGTCGTCATCGCCGGCAAGGAGAAGGGCAAGCAGGGCGAGATTGCCAAGGTCAGCCCCGCCACCAACAAGGTCGTGGTCACCGGCCTCAACATGGTCAAGAAGGCGGTCAAGCCCAATCAGCAGACCGGCGAGGGGGGGGGCATCAAGCCCAAGGAAGCCCCCATCCACGCCTCCAACGTCATGCTTGTGGATCCCAAGACCCAGAAACCCACCCGCAAGCGTCCGTGACCCCAGCGGCCCTAGGGCATCTCCCGCGGGCTATTGTTCGTTCCATTCAGGCTTTTTTGTGAGAGAATGTCCGTTCCGCCGATGGGTCGCCGTTGGCGGAACTCCGGATCTCCGGATCCCGGCTCCGCCGGGCCATTGATAACCGAGGTTGGAAGGAAACAGGACGGACCGCCGGACCCAAGCCCTTCCGCTCTCCCGAACCCTGGGGATGTAGTCATCCCCCGGAAATGGAGGAAACATGACAGCCAAAGCGGAGCCCCGCATCAAGGCCCGCTATGCCGCCGAGGTGGCGGCAAAGCTCAGAGACGAATTCGGGTACACCTCCGCGATGCAGGTGCCCCGCCTGAAGAAGATCGTCATCAACATGGGCGTCGGCGACGCCATCCAGAACATCAAGGTCCTCGATGCCGCCGTGGACGAGCTCACCGGCCATCGCCGGGCAGAAGGCCGTGGTGCGCAAGGCCAAGAAGAGCGTCGCCCAGTTCAAGCTGCGTGCCGGGATGCCGATCGCCTGCATGGTCACCCTGCGCGGCCCGCGCATGTGGGAATTCCTCGACCGGCTGGTGACCCTGTCCCTGCCCCGGGTCCGGGATTTCCGCGGCGTGCCCACCAAGTCCTTCGACGGCCGCGGCAACTACACCCTGGGCCTCAAGGACCAGCTGATCTTCCAGGAGATCGACTACTCCAAGGTGGAAAAGATCAAGGGCATGAACATCACCTTCGTCACTTCCGCGCCAACGGACCCCGAGGCCCGGGCGCTCCTCGCCCATCTGGGCATGCCTTTCCGAAAGTAGCCAGGAGCCCACATGGCCAGCATCTGCAAACGTTACAAAGACAGCATCAAGCCCAAGTTCTCCACCCGGCACCGCAACCGTTGCAAGGTCTGCGGCCGGCCCCGGGGCTACATGGGCAAGTTCGAGCTCTGCCGCCTGTGCTTCCGCAAGCATGCCCTGGCCGGAGAGCTCCCCGGCGTCCAGAAGTCCAGCTGGTAAGGAGGGGAATCCATGAACACCGATCCGATCGCCGATTACCTTACCCGCATCCGCAACGGCATCATGGCCGGCCACGACGCCGTGGTCATCCCCTCCAGCAGGATGAAGGAGCGCCTGTCCGCCATCCTGAAGCAGGAAGGCTACATCCACGGCTACAAGTCGGTGGAGCACGAAGGGCGCAAGTACCTGATCATCAACGTCAAGTACGTCAAGGCCGGGGAGCCGGTCATCCACGGACTCAAGCGCGTCTCCAGCCCCGGCCTGCGCGTCTACGCCGGCGTCAAGGAGATCCCCGAGGTCCACGGCGGCCTGGGCATCGCCATCCTGACCACCCCCAAGGGCCTGCTCACCGGCAAGGAAGCCAAGAAGCAGAACCTGGGCGGCGAAATCCTGGCCCACGTCTGGTAGCCCCTCCGCTCATCCACCCATTCCAAGGAACCAACCATGTCACGCATCGGAAAAAAGCCAGTGGCACTGCCGAAAGGCGTCAAAGTGACCGTCCACGGGGCCGAGGCCGTCGTCGAGGGCAGCAAGGGCAGCCTGCGCTGCCCGATCCCCAAGGGGATCACTGTCAACCTGGAGGCCGATTCCATCAATCTCACCCGCGCCAACGACGAAGCCCAGTCCCGGGCCTTCCATGGCCTCACCCGCGCCCTCATCAACAACGCCGTTCTGGGCGTCACCACGGGCTGGAAGAAGGAACTGGACATCGTCGGGGTCGGCTACAAGGCGGCGATGGAAGGCAACAGCCTCCGCCTGGACCTGGGCTACAGCCACCCCATCAACTACCCCGCCCCCGCGGGCATCACCATCGGCGTGGAGAAGAACACCCACCTCACCATCACCGGCATCGACCGCCAGCTGGTGGGCCAGGTGGCCGCCGACATCCGCAAGTTCCGCAAGCCCGAGCCGTACAAGGGCAAGGGCGTGCAGTACACGGGCGAAGTCATCCGGCGCAAGGCCGGCAAGACCGGGAAGTAGGGGGCAACCATGGCTAACGATCTCACCCTCCGCCGTCAGAAGACCAAGGCCCGCATCCGCGGGCGCCTCGCCGGGACTCCCGAACGTCCCCGCCTGACCATCTTCAAGAGCCTCAAACGGATCTATGTGCAGGCCGTGGACGACACCCGGGGCGTCACCCTGGCCGCCGCCAGCAGCCTGGAAAAGGACCTGCGCGCCACGCTCAAGAACGGCGCCAACATCGAGGCGGCCAAGGCCGTCGGCGCCGCCGTTGCGGCGCGCCTCAAAGAGCAGGGCATCACGGCGGTCGTCTTCGACCGCAACGGTTATGTCTATCACGGCCGCGTCAAGGCGCTGGCTGACAGCGCCCGCGAATCCGGGCTCCAGTTCTAGGGAGGGGCCAATGGCAATGAACGCACCTGAATCCAGGCACCAGCAGGAAGCGCCCCAGCCGGGCGAAATGAAGGACCAGGTCATCTACGTGGGCCGGGTCACCAAGGTGGTGAAGGGAGGCAAGAACTTCTCCTTCTCCGCCCTGGTGGTCGTGGGCGACGGCAACGGCAAGGTCGGCTTCGGGCTGGGCAAGGCCTTGGAGGTCCCATCCGCCATCAAGAAGGGCATCGAGAGCGCCAAGCGCAACATGATCAAGGTCCCGGTCACCCCCAACGGCAGCCTGCCGCACCCCATCACCGGGCGCTTCGGCTCCGGCTCGGTGCTCCTCAAGCCCGCCCCGGAAGGCACCGGCGTCATCGCCGGCGCCGCGGTCCGCGCCATCATGGAGGCCGCCGGCATCAAGAACGTGCTCACCAAGAGTCTGGGCTCCTCCAATCCCCACAACGTCGTCCGCGCCACCTTCGAAGGGTTCAAGAACCTCATGGACCCCTATACGACCCTGGTGAACCGCGGCCTGGACCAGGCGGAGGCCTAGCATGTCCCAGCTCATCGGCAAACAGGTCGTCCTGACCCTCAAGTGCTCCCGGATCTGCATGGTGCCCAAGCACAAGGCCTTCCTGCAGACCCTTGCCCTCAAGAAGCGAGGGGACACCCGCGAGTGTGAATACACGCCCAATGTGCACGGCATGGTCAAGCTCATGCCCTACGCCATCGACGTCACGGTGAAGGGGTAAGTCATGAAACTCAATGAACTCCAGCCCGCCCAGGGCGCCGTCAAGGAACGCAAGCGCGTGGGCCGCGGCCCGGGCTCCGGCAACGGCAAGACCGCCGGCCGGGGCGAGAAGGGCCAGAAGTCCCGCCGGGGCTATTCCCACCAGCGCGGCTTCGAGGGCGGCCAGATGCCCCTGCACCGGCGCCTGCCCAAGCGCGGCTTCACCAACATCCATGCGGCCGTGCTGCAGGAACTGAACCTCACGTTCATTTCCAGCCACTTCGCCGAGGGCGAAACGGTCTGCCTGGAATCCCTCCGGGACAAGAAGCTCCTGAAAACGTCCGTCAGCGGCATCGTGGTCCTCAAGCGCGGCGAACTGACCCACAAGGTCACCGTCGTGGCGGACCGGGTCACCAAGGGCGCCCGAGAGGCGATCCTGGCGGCCGGCGGCACGATCCAAGAACCCCCCTGCGCCAAGCAGTCGGCCAAATAAGGTTCAAACAGGATGGAAAAGCTCCGCCAGCTCTTCACCAACCCGGAACTTCGAAAGCGCGCGATCTTCACCCTGATCATGCTGGTGATCTACCGGCTGGGGGTGCACGTCTCGGTTCCGGGCGTGAACGCGGAAGCCCTGGCCCGGAACCTGGGCAAGGCGGGGGACCTCCTCAACGTCGTGGACCTGTTTTCCGGCGGCGCCTTCAAGAAGTTCTCCATCTTCGCCCTGGGCATCACCCCGTACATCACCGCTTCCATCGTGCTCCAGCTGATGGGGGCGGTGGTCCCGACCCTGGAGAACCTCCAGAAGAAGGAAGGGGAGGCGGGCCGACAGAAGATCAACCAGTGGACCCGCTACCTGACGGTGGGCCTGGCCTTCATCCAGGGGTTCGGCGTGGCCACCATGGCCCAGAGCCTGGGGCCGGACGTGGTGATCATCCCCGGCTTCGGCTTCAAGTTCCTGTGCGGCTTCACTCTCTCCGTCGGTTCCGTGTTCGTCATGTGGATCGGCGAGCAGATCACCGACCGGGGCATCGGCAACGGCATATCCCTGTTGATCTTCGCCGGGATCGTGGCCGGGCTGCCCCGGGGCTTGGGCACCATCGGCCGCATGTTGAGGGATTCATTGGCCAACAAGGGCAACGTGGCGCCTCCCGGGGTGTTCCTGCTGCTGCTGGTGGCCATGTCCGCCGTGCTCCTGGCGGTGGTGCTGGTGGAGAACGCCTACCGGCGGATCCCCATCCACTACGCCCGGCGGGTGGACTCCTCCAGCATGGCCAGCCAGCGCAGCTCCTACCTGCCCCTCAAAGTCAACACGGGCGGGGTCATGCCGGTGATCTTCGCCAGTTCCGTCATCTTCTTCCCCGCCACCATCGCCCAGTTCACCAAATGGGAGTGGCTGGGCCGGTTCTCCAGCTACGTGAGCCCCCAGACCCACTTCTGGATCTACCTGCCGGTCTTCGTGGTGGTGGTGATCTTCTTCGCCTTCTTCTACACCAGCATCGTCTTCAACCCGGACGAGACCGCCGACAACATGAAGCGGTCCGGGGGGTACATCCCCGGCATCCGCCCCGGCAAGGAGACCAGCATCTACATGGACAGCATCCTGTCCAAGCTCACTTTCGCCGGAGCCGTCTACCTGGCCCTGGTGGCCATCGTCCCGACGGTCATCACCAACAGCATGCCGGGCTTGAATTTCTATTACGGCGGCACGTCGCTCCTGATCGTGGTGGGGGTGGCCCTGGATACGGTGGCCCAATTGGAGAGCTACCAGGTCATGCGCCGTTATGACGGGTTCCTCGAACAGGGGCGGCTCCGCGGTGGTCGCCTCGCCCGGGCAGGAGGTCGGACCCGATGAAAGTCCATATCCTTTTGGGCCCCCCGGGTTGCGGGAAAGGCACCCAGGCCAAGCGCTTGGTGGAAAAAAGGTCTTTGGTACACCTGTCTACGGGTGATATTCTGAGAGATGCCGTTTCGAAAGGAACGGAGGTCGGCCTTCGGGCCAAGGCCTTGATGGCCAGTGGCAAGCTGGTGGATGACAACACGGTCAATGGAATCGTTTTCGCGCGGCTGCAGGACGAGACCGGGGACGTGCTGTTCGATGGTTACCCTCGAACCCTCTTCCAAGCTGAATCCTTGCAGGCATTCCTCTCCTCGCAAGGGATCGCTTTGGGCTTCGTGATGGACATCGAGATTCCCGAGCAGGAACTGGAAGCCAGGGTCGTGAACCGGAGGGTATGCAGCAACAACGCTTGCGGTGCCATCTACAACCTGAACAGCAAGCCACCCCGGGTGGAGGGGGTCTGTGACCTGTGCGGCAGTTCGCTGAAGCACCGGGCGGACGACACCACCGAGGCCTTCCGGAGCCGGATGGTTGAATTCAACAAGACCTTCCAGCCCCTCCAGGCCTACTACAAGGAAATGCACAATTACCGGTTCGTGGAAGGGAATCGGTCTTCGGACCAGATTCACGCCCAGCTGAACCAACTCTTTCAGGAGCCCGCTTGAGCAAGGAAGAAGCCATTGAGCTCGAAGCCACAGTGGTGGAGTCATTGCCCAATGCCGTGTTCCGGGTTGAGCTGGAGAACAAGCACCAGGTGCTAGCGCACATCAGCGGCAAGATGAGAAAGAATTTCATCCGCATCCTCCCGGGCGACCGGGTCCTGGTGGAGGTCACCCCTTACGACCTCAACCGGGGTCGCATCATCTACCGATTCAAGTAAGCTACGTTCCTATGTCCCTCTGGGGGAATTCATGAAAGTCAAGCCCTCCATCAAGAAGCTGTGCGAACACTGCAAGGTGGTCCGGCGCGAAGGCATCAACCGGATCATCTGCAAGAAGAATCCCAAGCACAAACAGCGCCAAGGTTAAGGAGTAAGCATGGCACGCATCGCAGGCATCGATCTGCCAATTGCCAAGCGCATCGAAATCGCGCTTACGTATATCTATGGCATCGGACGGCCCAAGGCGCAGAGCATCCTGACCCGGGCCAAGGTGGATTTCGGCACCAAGGTGCGGGATCTCACCGAGGAGGAAGTGGGGCGGATCCGGCGGGTCATCACCGCCGAGGAAACGGTCGAGGGCGACCTCCGCAAGAACATCGGGCTGGACATCAAGCGCCTGATGGACATCGGCTGCTACCGCGGCCTGCGCCACCGCAAGGGGCTGCCGGTCCGGGGCCAGCGCACCCACACCAACGCGCGCACCCGCAAGGGCAAGCGCAAGACCGTCGCCGGCAAGAAGAAATAAGGTTGAGGAACTGACATGGCAAAGACTCAGTCGAAGACCGCCGGCAAGAAGGTGGTCAAGAAGAAAGAAAAGCGCAACGTGCCCCACGGCGTGGCGCATATCCAGGCCTCGTTCAACAACACCATCATTTCCATCTCCGACCCGCTGGGGAACATGCTGTCCTGGGCATCCTCGGGCAACCAGAACTTCCGGGGCACCCGGAAAGGCACGCCGTTCGCCGCTCAGATCGCGGCGGGCGTCGCCGCCGAGGGGGCCAAGGAACAGGGCATCCGCTCCGTGGACGTCCGCGTGAAGGGGCCCGGCGCGGGCCGCGAGAGCGCCATCCGCGCCCTCAACGCCGCCGGCATTTCGGTGACCAGCATCCGCGACGTCACCCCCATTCCCCACAACGGCTGCCGCCCTCCCAAGCGGCGGCGGGTCTAGGCGAGGAGGAGAACCATGGCTCGATACAGTGACGCGGTCTGCCGCCTGTGCCGTCGTGAAGGGATGAAGCTGTACCTCAAGGGCGAGCGCTGCTTCAAGGAGAAGTGCTCGTTCGAGACCCGCAAGGGGAAGATCCCCGGCCAGCACGGCGCCGCCAAGGCCAAGAAGCCCACCGGCTATGCCCTGCAGTTGCGGGAGAAGCAGAAGGTGAAGCGCATCTACGGGGTGCTGGAAAAGCAGTTCAGCCTGTACTTCAAGCGCGCCGATGCCAAGAAGGGCGTGACCGGCCACAACCTGCTGGCTTTCCTGGAGAGCCGGCTGGACAACGTGGTGTTCCGCCTCGGCTTCTGCCCCAGCCGCGCCGCCGCCCGCCAGATGGTCATGCACGGCCACATCCTGGTGAACGGCAAGCGGGTGGACATTCCCAGCTACCAGACCAAGGCCGGCCAGAGCATCGAAGTTTCCGCCCGGGCCCGCCTGAACGAAGGGGTCAAGTCCGCCGTCGAGACGGCCGCCGGCCGGGGCATCCCCCAGTGGCTCAGCCTCGATGCCGGCGCCTTCAAGGGCACGGTCATCTCAGCTCCCAGCCGCGAGGATGTGCCCCTTGACATCAACGAGCAGCTGATCGTCGAACTCTACAGCAAGTAAGGGGACAGGAATGCTGAACATCAGCGATTTCCAGCGTCCGCGATTCGCGGAAGTCACTCCGGGCACCAAGACGGGCTCCTACGGAGAATTCGTCGCCTATCCGTTCGAGCGCGGTTTTGCCACGACCTGCGGTCATGCCCTGCGCCGGGTGCTGCTCAGCAGCATCGAAGGCGCGGCCATCACCAATGTGCGGATCAAGGGTGTGCAGCATGAATTCACCGCCATGCCTGGGGTCTGGGAGGACGTGACCCACATCCTCCTGAACCTCAAGGAAGTGCCGTTCAAGCTCCACGCCAGCCAGCCCCAGATCGTCACCATCAGCCACAAGGGCGAAGGGGTGGTGACCTCCGGCTCCATCCGTACCAACCAGAACGTGGAAGTGACCAATCCCAACATCCACATCGCCACCCTGGGCGAGGACGGGGAACTGGAGATGGAGATCCAGGTGAGCATGGGCCGGGGGTTCGTCACCGCCGACCACAACCTGGACGAGCGGCTGGGCCTGGGGTTCATCCCCCTGGATTCCAACCACAGCCCCATCAGCAGGGTCAACTACATCGTCGAACCGGCCCGGGTCGGCCACAGCACCGACTTCGAGAAGCTCACCCTGCAGGTTTGGACCAACGGCACCGTGGACCCCAAGGACGCGGTGAGCGACTCGGCCCTGATCCTGCGCGAGCACTTCCTCATCTTCGCCCGCCAGGACGAGGACGCGGTGGAAGCGGAGCCGGGCGTGGCCATCCTCACCACCGAGGGGGTGAACGGCATGCTCACCAAGTCCGTGGAGGAGTTGGAGCTTTCCGTACGGGCCAACAACTGCCTGCGCAACGCCAACATCACCACCATCGGCGAACTGGTCCAGCGCACCGAGGCGGAACTGATGAAGACCAAGAATTTCGGCAAGAAATCGCTGCAGGAGATCAAGGACGAGCTCGCCCGCATCGGCCTCTCCCTCGGCATGCGCATCGAACAAGAAGTTTAAGGAGCCATCCCATGCGTCACAATGTCACGGGCAAGCGCCTGGGCCGCACCACCAACCAGCGCAAGGCCCTCATGAAGAACCTGGCCACCTCGCTCATCACCCATGAGCGGGTCGAGACCACCCTCGTGAAGGCAAAGGAACTCCGCCAGTTCGTGGAGCCGTTCATCACCCTCGGCAAGGTCGACAGCATCGCCAACCGCCGCCTGGCCATGGCCCGGCTGGGCAGCAAGGCCACCGTGGCCAAACTGTTCGACCAGGCCTTCCGGGCCCGGTTCGCCGGCCGCCCCGGCGGCTACACCCGGATCCTCAAGACGGACCACCGGCTCGGGGACGGGGCCGACCTGGCCATCGTCGAGTTCGTGGACTACGTCCTGCCGGAGCCCAAGGAAGCGGAAGCCGAAGAGACCAAGTAAGTTAGGGTTCATACCCATGGAAGGCGCCCCGCTGGGGGCGCCTTTTCGTATGGATGGGGTTTCCGTTGGACGGATCGAAACTGATCCAGGCGGTCTCCGGCGGCTGGCCGGTCATCCTCTCCAACCTGAAATCGCTCCTGGAGACGGGGGAGATCGCCGTGAAGATCCACCCGGGCCACAAAAGTTGAGACAGGAACACTTCACTGCGGGAGCGCCCCGCAAGCTGAAGGCCGGCTTGAGGTTATGATGGAAGGTCCAGGGCCGGCGGCGCCTGGGCGAAAGGGTCGGAGTTTGGATAAATCTTACAATCGTTTCAGGGTCCCCATGGCCGCCCGCACCGCCGGGCGGGTTTCCACGGCACGTGGCCAGGGGGCGGTGGTTTCCGCTTCTCCCCAGGCTTCGGAACTGGCGGCGGATGTCCTTCAGGACGGCGGCAACGCCTTCGACGCGGCCTTCTCCCTGGCCTTCTCCCTGTGCGTCCACCACCCCCAGGCGGGCAACATCGGCGGCGGTGGCTACCTCCTGTTCCAGGAACGGGGGGGCCGCCCGAAAGTGTTCGCCTACCGGGAGCAGGCGCCAGCCGGAGCCCTGCGGGAGGCCTTCCTGCTCCCGGATGGCACGCCGGATCCGGACCGGACGGCCTTCGGCCCTGCCTCTGTGTGCGTCCCCGGCACCGTGAAGGCCTTTTTCGAACTGCAATCCCGGTACGGACGGCTCAAGGCGGGGGATCTGCTCCGGGCCGTCGCCCGGCAGGCGACGGATGGGGCGGTGGTCAGCCAATACGAGGCGGACTGCCTGAACCGGTTGGGGCCCAGGCTGGCCCTTTCCCCGGAAGCCAGGCGCATCTATGTGCGGTCCACTCCCTACCGGGCCGGGGATGTTCTGCCCAATCCCGCCCTGGCCGCCACCCTGGAAGAACTGGCCAGGGAAGGAGAAGCCGCCTTCTACCGGGGCCGGATCGCCGAGCAGCTGGTGGCTGACTTGGCTGCCAACGGCGGCTTCGTCCGCGCCCAGGACCTGGCCGGCTACCAGATCCGGGAACTGGAGCCCATCGCCCTGGACCTGGCCGGGCGGCGGGTCTGGACCGTGCCGCCCGAAGCGGGCGGCGCCATGCTCCTGGAAATCCTGGCCATACTGGACCGCCCGGCCTGTGCCCGGCTGGACTTCGGCAGTCCAGACTACGTCCATCATCTGGCCCAGGCCTGCAAGATGGCTTTCATCGACCGGATGGACTACCTGGGAGACATCCCCCTGGGGGACAACCCGACCTTCCGGGACCTGCTCACCCGCGCCAACGGTGAGCGCCTATCCGGCCTGATCGATCCGCGACGGGACACGCCCACGGATGACCTGGCCGCGCGCATGGGGGCCGGGGTGCGGGCCCGGGGCCGGGATGCGGGCCTGGACACCACCCACTTCGCCGTCATCGACCGGGACGGGAACGCCGTGTCCAACTCCTACACCATGAACCTTCGCTACGGTTCCAAGTGGGCAGTGGCGGGGGCCGGCTTCCTGCTCAACGGCAGCGTCGACTCTTTCGCGTTCACGGTGGGCAAAGAAAATTATTACGGTGTTATCGGCAGCGAGCCCAATCTGTTCGCTCCGGGCAAGCGCCCGGCCAGCAACATGGCCCCGGTGCTGGTGACCGGGCCGGCAGGGGTGGAGGTGGTGGTCGGCACCCCCGGGGGGCCCACCATCCCCACCACCCTGGCCCACGTCCTGCTGGCGACCCTGGTGCACGGCCAGGCGCCGGAGCCGGTGGTCGCCGCCGGCCGGCTGCACCACCAGGGCTGGCCGGATGTCCTGGCTCACGAACCGGGGTTCGACCGCCCGGATCTGCTGGAGGCCTTGGTGGGGATGGGGTATCCGGTCAAGGACAAGCACGAGCTCATCGCCGATGTGCAGGGGATCTGGAGGACCGGGGACGAGCTCCTGGCCGTGAGCGATTGGCGCCGGGAAGGCGGGGCCGCGGCCCTCTGATCCGATCCGGTCTCAGCCCAGCAGGGGCTCCAGGATGCTGCCCGGGGCCACGTAGCCCTCGTGCCGGTCCGGGCCGGTGCTCAGGTAGGCCAGAGGCGTCTCCACCGCATCGCACAGGGCGGCCAGGTAGTTCCGGGCCTCGACCGGAAGATCCCGGGGATCGGTGATGCCCCGGGTGGGGGTGGACCAGCCCTTGAAACGCTTGACCACCGGCTCGATCTGGGCCCAGTCGGCGGCGCAGGCGGGGAGGTTGTCCATCTGGCCCCCTTCGCCGTCCCGGTAACCCACCACCATGCCCACTTCCTCGAATCCGTCCAGCACGTCAAGTTTCATGATGCCCAGCCCGTCCACGCCGTTGGTGCGGCAGGCGTGGCGGGTGATGGCGGCGTCGAACCAGCCGCAGCGGCGGGGACGCCCGGTGGTGGTGCCGAATTCCCGGCCCACCTCGCGGATCCGTTCGCCCACGGGGTCCAACAGCTCCGACGGCATGGGGCCGGCGCCCACCCGGGTGGTGTAGGCCTTGGCCACGCCCAGCACGTGGTCCAGGGCCTTGGGCGGCAGCCCGGTGCCGGTGAACAGGCCGCCGATGCTGCAGTTGGAACTGGTGACGTAGGGGTAGGTGCCGTGGTCGATGTCCAGCAGGGTGGCCTGGGCGCCTTCGAACAAGATCGATTCGCGCCGGCGCCATGCCTTCCACAGGTAATCCTGGGCATCGCCGATGAGCGGCAGGAGCGGCTTGGCCGCGGCCAGGAGGTTCTGGGCGATGGCCTCCAGGGGCGGCAGGAGGCTATCGGGTCCAAGCAAAAGGCGCACCTCTTCGTAGCCGGTGCGGATCCGCTCGACGAGGCTATCCGGGTGCAGCAGGTCGCCCATGCGCACGCCCATGCGGGCCGTCTTCATTTCGTAGGCCGGGCCGATGCCCCGACCGGTGGTGCCGATCTTGTTGGCGCCCCCCTCCCGCCACAGGTCCAGGGCGATGTGGTGGGGAAGGATGACATGGGCCCGGTGGGAAATGAGCAGCCGCCCCTCCAGGTCGAACCCGCGGTTGTGGAGGTTCTCCATTTCCTTGAGGAAGACTTCGAGGTTCAGGACCACGCCCGATCCCACCACCAGGAAACATCCCGGGTGCAGGGCGCCGCTTGGCACCTGGTGCAGGGCCACGGTCTGTCCATCCACCACGACCGTATGGCCGGCGTTGTTGCCCCCCTGGAACCGGGTGACGATCCGGAAGCGGGCGCTCAGGAGATCCACCAGTTTGCCTTTCCCTTCATCCCCCCACTGCAGGCCGAGGATGGCAAGATTCGTCGCTGCCATGGTCATGCAAGACTCCCACCCTTCAGGTTACCGCGTCCGCCGTCCGGGTCACAGCGGCAACTCTTCCAGGCAGACCCCATCCCCCTGGAACCTGGTGGGGACATCAGGGCTGGATGTGGATACCCTAGATTATCCTGCCCCGGCCCCAGAGGGGCTGATTGGCAGGACCTTTCCCCCGGGGGGAGCCGTGTTCGAAAAGTTCACCGAGAAAGCACGCCGCGTCATGTTCTTCGCCCGTTACGAGGCGAGCCAGTTCGGATCCGAAAGCATCCAGAGCGGGCATCTGCTCCTGGGCCTGCTGCGGGAGGCGGAGAAGACGTCCATCCAGCTGCTGGACCGCATGGGGGTCCAGACCAACCTGCTGCGGGAGCGCCTGATCTCCGCCCTGAGCCCCAGGGACAAGAAGACCGCGCCCAGCAGCACCAGCATCGACATCCCGATGGAAGAGGAGGTCAAGCGCATCCTCCAGCACGCCACCGTGGAGAGCGCCAAGCTCAACCACAAGCACGTGGGTGCCGAGCACCTGCTCCTGGGCATGCTGAAGGAGGAGCAGAGCCTGGCCGGCCGCCTGCTCAAGGAAGCGGGCGCGGACCTCATCGCCGCCAAGGAGATCCTCCTGGAAGCCACCAAGGAGGAGAAGATCGCCAAGAAGAAAAAGGAGCACCCGCTTCTGGCGGAGTTCGCCCGCAACCTGTCGGAGCTGGCCGAGCGGGGCATCTTCGACAACCTCATCGGCCGCGACCAGGAGGTGGAGCGCATCATCCAGATCCTGAGCCGGCGCCGGAAGAACAACCCCATCCTGCTGGGGGAAGCCGGCGTGGGCAAGACTGCCATCGTGGAGGGACTGGCCCAGAAGATCTTCGAGGGCCTGGTGCCGCCCAGCCTCCAGGACAAGCGGATCTACGCCCTGGACCTGAGCCTGGTGGTGGCCGGCACCAAGTACCGCGGGCAGTTCGAGGAGCGCCTGAAGTCCATCATCGCCGAAGCCTCCAAGGACCCCAGCGTGGTGCTGTTCATCGACGAGATCCACAGCATCATCGGCACCGGGGCCGCCGAAGGCAGCCTGGACGCCGCCAACATCCTCAAGCCGGCCCTTTCCCGGGGCGAGGTGCAGTGCATCGGCGCCACCACCCACAAGGAGTTCGCCAAGTACATCGACAAGGACCGCAGCCTGGTGCGCCGGTTCCAGCCGGTGAACGTGAACCCGCCCGACGAGGCGGAGACCCTCAAGATCCTGGGCGGCATCCAGAGCCGCTACGAACTGTTCCACCGGGTCCGCTACAGCCCGGCCGTGCTGCTGTCCGCGGTCTACCTGTCCAACCGCTACATCACCGACCGTTTCCTGCCGGACAAGGCCATCGACCTGCTGGACGAAGCCGGCGCGCGGGTCAAGCTGCGGGGCGGGGCCACGGTGGGCGAGAGCCACAAGGCGGAGGAGGAACTGCACCGGGTCATCAACGAGATGAACGAGGCGGTGCTGAACCGGGACTTCGAGCGGGCGGTCCTGCTGCGCCAGAAGGAGGTCCAGCTGCGGGAACAGCTCCAGGAGTCCACGGCGGAACTGTCCGAGGAGGATTACGAGAAGTTCGCCGAGGTCCTGGAATCGGACATCGAGGACGTGGTCGCGTCCTGGACCGGCATTCCCGTGAAGGCCCTGAAGAACGAAGACAAATCCAACCTTGCGCACATGGAGGGCCACCTCAACGAACGCGTCATCGGCCAGAGCGAGGCGGTGAGCGCCGTGAGCCGCGCCGTGCGGCGGGCCCGGACCGGGCTCAAGAACCCCAACCGGCCCATGGGCTCCTTCCTGTTCCTGGGGCCCACCGGCGTGGGCAAGACCGAACTGGCCAAGACCCTGGCCGGGTTCCTGTTCGGCGACCCGAAGAAGATGATCCGCTTCGACATGTCCGAATTCATGGAGAAGCACGAGGTCTCCAAGCTGCTCGGGGCGCCTCCGGGCTACGTGGGCTACGAGGAGGGCGGCCTCCTCACCGATCGGATCCGGCGCAACCCCTACTGCGTCATCCTCTTCGACGAGATGGAGAAGGCCCACCCCGACCTCATGAACGTCCTGCTGCAGATCTTCGACGACGGCCTCGCCACGGACGCCTTCGGGAACCAGGTGGACTTCAAGAACACCATCATCATCATGACGTCCAACGTGGGGAGCCGGGAACTGCTGCCGGACAAGAACCTGGGCTTCCTGGAGAGGAACGACCGCCCGGACGCCAAGGCCGGGGATGCCATCAAGGTGCTCAAGCGCACCTTCCCCCCGGAGTTCCTGAACCGCATCGACGAAATCGTGGTGTTCAACCGCCTCGGGGACGAGGAGCTGCGCAAGATCGTGCGGCTGCTCATCGCCGACCTGAACGTCACCCTCCAGCAGCACCAACTGGTGGTCACGCTCACGGATCAAGCCTGCGACTGGCTGGTCAAGACCACGGTCAAGGACCGGGCTTACGGCGCCCGGCCCCTGCGCCGGGCCATCCAGAAGCAGGTGGAGGATCCTTTGGCGGAACTCATGGTGGCCCAGGAAACGGTGCTGGCCGGAATGGTCCATTTCGACCTGGTGGATGAGAAACTGGTTCCCATCTATACGCCGGCTCCCGAAGCGGCCCAGGAACCCCAGCTCACCGGGGTCCAAGGATAATTCCCAAAAATTCGTGCATCATAACTTAGCTCTGCCAAGCCGCCCCAGGCAGCTGAGCTCCCTGGAAACGCGTTGGAATATTGAACCCCCTGTTACGGACTGTGGATGCAAAAGAAGTCGGAGGATCGAGGACAGCGCGGATGGCTTGGTTGGCGATTTCCCAAGGGATGGATTGCCCTGGCGCTGGCGGCCGGGCTCCAGGCCCTGCCGGCGGCGGCCCAGGATTCGGAGATCATCACCAAGCTGGAAGTGGCAGGGACCCAGAAGCAGAGCCCTGATTCGGTGCTGTTCAAGGCCGGGATCAAGGAAGGGGACGACCTGCGCTCCATCGACCTCACCGAGGTGCTGGAACGCCTCTGGTCCACTGGGGCCTACGACGACATCAAGTTCGAGGTGTCCGACGCGGAGGGGGGAAGAAGCTCACCATCCGGGTGAAAGAGCGGCCCCTGGTCAAGGAAGTGGACTACCGGGGCGGCACCTTGGTGGGGGTCTCCTCCATCAAGGACAAGATCAAGGACAAGAAGCTGACCATCAATCCGGACTCGGTCTACGACCCGGAGGCCACCCGCAAGATCAAGAACCTGATCGTGGACATGGCGTCGGAGAAGGGCTTCCCCAACCCGGTGGTGGACGTGAGCCTGGAGCCCATGGGCCCCACCACGTCCCGCCTGGTGTTCGACATCAAGGAGGGGGGCCGGGTCCGCATCTACGGGATCAAGTTCCGGGGCAACAAGGTCTTCAGCGACTCGCACCTGCGCTCCGCCCTGGCCAAGACCAAGACGCACGGGATTTTCAGCTGGCTGTCCTCCAAGGACCTGGTGATCCAGAAGAACCAGGAAGAGGACCTGGACAACATCCGCAAGGAGTACCTGGAAGAAGGGCTACAAGGACGTCTTCGTGGGCAAGCCCGTCATCCAGGTGGAGGACCACACCACCGCCCGGCAGACGAAGAAGAACCAGTCCCTGATCCTGCAGGGCAAGTCCCCCAGGTACGACCTCCGGGCCTCCCTCACCTTCCCCATCGTGGAGGGGGAGCAGTTCATGGAAGGGCGCTTCAAGCTGGAAGGCAACGACAAGGTGTACCGGGGCCCCAAGGGGGAGGAGTTCTACCGGCTGAAGATCGCCGAACAGGAGCGGGACAACAGGTCCTGGCTGGCCCGCTGGTTCAACCTGAAACCGTCCCTCAACCGCCCGGAGACGGGCAGGCCCCGCCCCTTCGACCTGGCGGCCCTCAATGAGGGCCTGGACAAGGTCAAGGAGGCCTACGCCAATCAGGGCTACATCATGTTCCGGGCCGACAAGAATATGGTTGTCCGCGAGGAGGACGGGGTCAAGAAGGTGGACGTGGACGTCAAGGTGGACGAAGGCGAGCAGTACACCGTCCACCGCATCGCCTTCGAAGGGAACACCAAGACCAAGGACAAGGTGCTGCGCCGCTCCATGCTCCTCAAGGAAGGGGACGTGTTCCGCACCGACTCCTTCCGGGACTCCTTCACCGGCATTTCCCAGCTGGGCTACTTCGACGTGAAGAGCCAGGAGCCCCGGGTGGACCTGGTCCCGGACAAGCCCCAGGTGGACATCACCATAAAGGGCGAGGAGGCGGGGGTCAACGAGGTGATGTTCCAGGGCGGCTACGGTTCGGTGTTCGGCTTCTCCGTGGGCGCCAACTTCGCCACCAAGAACCTGGGCGGCGGCGGGCAGACCCTCAGTTTCGGCTACACCCTGGGCCAGTACCAGCGCAACTTCTCCGTGAGCTACACCGAGCCGTACCTGTTGGACATGCCCTATTCCCTCACCACCAGCTTTTCCAACGGCTCGGTGGACTACAGCGCCTCCCGGGTGGGCGCGACCTATTCCTACAAGCAGTACACCCGCAGCATCGGCACCTCCCTTGGCACCCGCCTCTCCACCTTCCTGCCGGACCGGGATTGGGCGTTCTTCACGACCTACAACGTGGGCTACGGCTTCCACATCATCCGCATCGAGGGCGGCCAGAACTACCTCTACCGCAACACCGGCAGCCAGCTCACCTCCAGCATCAGCCAGGCCATCACCTACAACACCGTCAACCACCCGTTCAAGCCCACCTCAGGCCAGCGGATGGGCATCAGCTTCGAATACGGCGGCTGGCAGTTCGGAACGGACGCGCCCTTCTACCGGACCATCCTGGACTACGAGCGGGTGGCCAGCATCACCGACCGGCACATCTTCGCCCTGAACACCAGCTACGGTTACATGAACAACCTCAGCAACGGCGACCTGCCCATCTGGGACCTGTTCCGTCCCGGAGGCGAGAACACCATCCGCGGCTACCGCTTCGGGCAGGTGGGATCGGTGCGGGTGGACAACAACCGGCAGGAAGTGATCGTCGGGGGCAACAAACAATTTATTTTAAATCTGGAATACCAGTTCAAGCTGGCCGAGGAATTCCGGGCCGTGCTGTTCTACGACATGGGGCAGGCCTGGGCCGAGGGGACCAAGGTGTTCCACGAAGAGCTGCGCCGGAGCGCCGGGGTCGAGTTCCGCTTCTTCCTGCCCATCAGTCCGGCGCCGCTGCGCCTCATCTGGGCCCGCAAGCTGAACCCCTATCCGTTTGACACCACCGGCACCTCGGATTTCCAATTCAGTATCGGCACCACCTTCTGAGCAACCTGCGGGCCCTGCAGGCCCGGATGACTGGAGAACCCATGCGAACCCTGACCCTGATGTTCGGTCTCATCGCGGCATTTACGCTGGCCGCCCAGGACACCTCACCCCGGATCGCCATGCTGGTGCCCGACCGGATCATCGAGACCACCGCCAGAGGGCACAAGCTCTTCTCGGAACTGGAAACCCTGAAGAAGACCCTCCAGGACAAGATCAACGGCAAGCGGGCGGAGATCCAGAGGCTCACCGGCCAACTCCAGTCTCCGAGCGTCAACGACGCCGGCAAGGAAACCATCCAGAAGCAGCTGCGGGACCTGGACTTCGAGGAGAAGAAGCTGCAGGATGACAGCCAGATGGAATACCAGCGCACCCAGCAGAAGGTGGTGGGCCAGTTCCAGCAGGAGCTGAGCCCGCTGGTGGAGGAACTGGCCAAGGAGCAGAAGCTGCAGCTGGTCCTCACCTACCAGCCCGGGCTGGTGGCCTTCGCGGACCAGAACTGGATCCTGGCCTTCACCGATGAGGTGGGCCGGCGGTATGACGCCAAGTACCCGGTCGCCGCTTCGTCCGCGCCCAAACCGTCCGCGCCCAAGCCCGGCGCGCCCAAGCCCGCTCCCGCCGTCCCCTGATTACTTGCTGCCGGTGGAGCCGTAGCCGCCGTCCCCGCGCCGGGTGCCCCCCAGGGCCTCGAGGCTGGGCGTTTCCTGCCAGCCCCAGTCCGGCACCGGCCCCAGCAGCAGCTGGGCGATGCGGTCGCCCCGCTCCAGGCGGAGGGGAGCGGCGCCGTGGTTGATGAGCAGCACCTGCACCTCCCCCCGGTAGTCCGCGTCGATGGTGCCGGGGGCGTTCAGCACCGTGACCCCCTGCCTGTAGGCCAGCCCGGAGCGGGGACGCACCTGGCCTTCGTAGCCCGGGGGAATGGCCACCGTCAGCCCGGTGGGCACCAGGCGCCGTTCGCCGGGGGCCAGCATCCAGGCTTCCCCGGCGGGGATGGCGGCGCGCAGGTCCATCCCGGCGGCGTGGGGGGTGGCCCGTTCGGGCAGGGGCAGGTCCAGGCCGTGGGGAAGGCGGCAGACGGGGACGGTGATCATGACTTCTCCCAAAACGCCTTAAGGCTGCATTCAGGAAGGCGGGCGCGAGGCCTCCCTGGCAAACTAAACATACCATCGGCGCTCCTGCCGCCGCCGCCCCACCGGGAGATCTTCATGAAGTTCCAGGTTGTCCTCGTTCCGCTCGCCGCCATGGCCCTGTGGGCGGGGCCGGAGCCGGATGAGGACGCCCGCCCGCCCAGCCGTACCGAAGTGCGCAGCGAAGCCCTGGCGCCGGGTTCCAAGCTGCGGGTGCGGAACCGCAACGGAGGCATCTTCGTGAGCGGCTGGGACAAGGAGGAAGTGGCCCTGGTGGCGGAGATCCGGGACTCGGACCAGCGGCGGATCGAACTGGCGGTGCAGCGGGTGGGGGCGGACCTGGACATCGAGGTCCTGTCCCAGCAGCCGCGCCTGAGCCTGCCCCTGGGTGCGGCCCCCAGTTCCTGGTGCCGGATGACCCTGAACGTGCCGCACCGGCTGCTGGGCCAATTCCGCACCACCAACGGGCCCGTCACCGTGGCCGCGGTGACCGGCTATGTGCGCTGCGAAACCATCAACGGCGATATAACCCTCGCCCACATCGCCGGGGAAGTGCTGGCGGAAACCAGCAACGGCAACGTGGAAGCCAAGGAGCTGCACGCCCGCATCCGGGGCGGCACCGCCAACGGGCGGATCGTCCTGGAGGACGTGGACGGCCAGGTGAACCTGGAGACCACCAACGGCTCCATCCGTGCCCGCAACCTGGACGGCTGGGGCGAAGGGATCAGCCTGGAGAGCACCAACGGCGCCATCGACCTGGAACTGGGCCGGGCCACCGGGGAGATCCTGGCGGAGACCGCCAACGGCAGCATCCACATCAAGGTGCCCGGCGGCCAGGTCCTGGAATCCGGCAAGAACCGGGTGCGGGTGCGGTTCCCGGGCGCAGCCAGCGGATCACCCTGGCCTCCACCAACGGCAGCATCCAAGTGTATTGAGAGGTACCGATGGGTACCCTGGAGCCATGCTCCGCGCCTGCCTTTCACTGGCCATGGCCGCCCTGGCGGGGGTGGCGGGCCTGGCCCAGAACGTGCGGTTGCCCCAGGTGGCCGAGGCCAGCCTGAGCAACGGCATCAAGGTGCTGGTGGTGGAACGGCCCGGGAGCGGAGCGGTGCATGTGCGGCTGTTCATCCGGGGCGGGCGGGCCAACACGGGAGGGCTGCCGCCGGCGGCCGCGGACCTGATGGCCCGGTCTCTGTTCCGCCGGGCCGTGCCCGGGAATCTGGAACCCAGGCTGGAGCCCGAACTGGAGCGGGAAGGGGGGACTTTCGAGGCCCTGCGCCTGAACCGCCTGGCCCAGGCCCGGCTGCCCCAGGGCGGCCAGGTCCTGGGCGCGCCTGACCCGGCCTCCCTGGAGGCCCTGGAGGAGAACGCCC
>CAWFOJ010000133.1:0-6093 GCA_963816585.1 uncultured Holophagaceae bacterium
GCAAAAGCCAAACCCAAAGCCAAAGCGGCGGCGGCCTGACGGCCCGCATCGCTTTGTTTCACAAAGCGGACAGATCACGTGTGACAAACCGGACAGACCGGGCGTGTCAATGAGTTTGAGACACTCCCATCGTGAATTTACTGACTTTTGTTTTCTGACGGCTTGTTGATCCACACCTCCTGTGGGACTGCTGTTGATCGCGGTGGCTGCCGGACGAACCGTTCCGGGTGGGTCTGGTAGGCGGCATCCAGCACCGCCTGACGCCGTTCGACGACGGCTTGAGCCTCGCCGTAGTGGACTATTGCCGGCGTCAGGAGTTCGAGCCCGGAATGGCGGTGCTCTTCGTTGTACCAGGCGAAGAACAGCAAGACCAACCGAACCAGCAGGACATAGTCATTGCTTACGCGTCCCCCACGAACCGGGGAAGCGCACCCAGGTGGCATCCGGCAGGGTCATCGCACCCGGGCCAGGTGGGGCACCAGCTCGGCCGGATCCAGGCGGTCCATGCCCTGGGCCAGGTCCGCCTCCGGCGCACTGCAGCACCTGCGCCCGGGGTCCCAGGGGCGCCCAACGGTCCGGGCCGTGGTGGGGCCGGCGGCCCATGAGGCAGACCACCGGCACCCCCAGGGCCGAGGCCAGGTGCAGGGGGCGTGCTGGGCCCCAGCACCGCATGACAGGCGGCCAGCCGGCCCATGAGTCCCCGCAGTCCCACGGGGGTCAAGGGGCCCGCCTCGGGCGGAGAGAGCACCAGGGCACGCCAGCCGGCCTGCCCGCATATCGCCAGGGCCCGTTCCCACCATCCGGGAGAAGGAAAGGCGCCCGCGCCGCTGCCCCTCAGCACCACCCCCAGGACCGGCCGGCCGTCATCCCCGGAGGCCAGGTCCTGGCGGCCCGCTTCCAGCTCCTCCCGGGAGACGGACAGAAGCGGGAGGCGCGGCACCCCGCCCTGCCAGCCCCAGGGGCGCAGGAAGTCCAGGGCGTGGCTCGCCTCGTGCCGGCCGGTGCCGGTCACGGCCCTTCCACAGCAGGTGGGTGGCCTGCCAGATCTGCCGGCCCCGGGCCCTCGCCACCCGGATGGGCACGCCCGCGGCACGGGCGGCGGTGATCACCGCCGGGTCCCGGTGGCCCAGGTTCAGCACCGCGTCGAACGTCCACGTGGCCAGGAGCCCGCCCAGTTCCCGGTCGCCGCCCCGCAGGTGGATTCCCGCCACCCCGTCCAGGCCGGCGAACACCGGGCGCGGTGTACCGGGCTGGACCAGCCAGTGGATCTCCGCGCCGCGGCTGGCGGGAACGGATGCGCTCCATCACCGGCAGGGAAACCAGCAGGTCGCCCAGGGCGTCGGTCCGGCTCAGGAGGAATCGCATGCCATGGATGGTTCCGCAATCTGCCGGCAGCGTCAACGGAACCGTTCCCCTGTCCCGCCAACAGGTCCATACTTGCCGGAGAAGCCGAGCCATTTACGCAGGATGGAGACCATGCCGTCAAAACGTGTCCTCCTTGTGGAGGACGAAGCCAGCTTCCGGGACGTGCTGCAGATCGGCTTGGCCCCCCAGGGCTTCGACACGGTGGCCGTGGGCACCCTGGCGGAAGCCCAGCGGCTCCTGCTCCAGGACCCCTTCGACGCGGTGGTCTCGGACCTGCGCCTCAAGGACGGCAGCGGCATCGACCTGCTGGCCTGGCTCAAGGAGCGGAGCCTGGGCACTCCGGTGGTGGTCATGACCGCCTACGCCACCACCGAGACCACGGTGCAGGCCCTGAACCTGGGCGCCGTGGACTTCCTCACCAAGACCAAGAACGACCTCCAGGAGCTCACCAAGGTCCTCAAGGGCATCTTCGCCGCGCCCGCGTCCCCGGCCGCCCAGGAGGTATCGGACATCGGGGGCCTGGTGGGCGTGGGCGGCACCATCCGCAAGGTCCAGGCCCTGGTGGGCAAGGTGGCCCGGGTGGACACCACCGTGCTCATCACCGGCGAGAGCGGCACCGGCAAGGAGATCGTGGCCCGGCTCATCCACCGCTTCTCGGACCGGGCCAAGGGACCTTTCGTGCCGGTGAACTGCGGGGCCTTGCCCGAGACCCTGCTGGAGTCCGAGCTGTTCGGGTACGAGAAGGGGGCCTTCACGGGGGCCACCGGCGTCAAGCGGGGCCTGTTCGAGGAGGCGGAAGGAGGGGTGATCTTCCTGGACGAGATCGGCGAAATCCCCCTGCCCCTGCAGGTGAAGCTCCTGCGGGTGCTGCAGGAGCGCCGGGTGCGGCGGATCGGGGCCACCGAGGAGCGGGCGGTGGACGCCCGGGTCATTGGCGCCAGCAACCGGGACCTGCGGGTCTGGGCCGAGCGCGGCCAGTTCCGCCAGGACCTGTTCTTCCGCCTGAACATCCTGCACATCGAACTGCCCCCCCTGCGGGAGCGCCAGGAGGACCTGCCGGTCCTGGCGGAGCATTTCCTCAACCGGTTCTGCCGCAAGCTGAACAAGCCCCCCATGACCCTCGCGGAGGACGCACTGGAGGCCCTGCGCCAATACCGGTTCCAGGGCAACGTGCGTGAACTTGAAAATCTCATGGAACGTTGCGTGGCCTTGAACCCGGGAGGCCCCATCGGCAAGGACCTGTTCCCGGACGACGTCCTCGCGCCGGCCCCGGCGCCCGCGGTGCCGGCCCTGGAAATTCCAGCGGAAGGTTTCGACCTGGAGGCCTACCTGGTGGCCTTGAAGGGGCACCTTATGCGCCAGGCCCTGGAACGGGCCGATGGCAACAAGACCCGGGCGGCGCGCCTCCTGGGCATGGGCTTTCGTGCCTATCGATACTGGCTGCAGGAGATGGGCGGCTCCGAAACGTTGCCGGCCCGGTTCCCCCGGCCCGACGATTACCCCCCGGGGGGAGGCCCGGAAACGGAGCTGAGGGGTGACTCCGCCAATGATTTCTTGTAAGATCGTTTCCTTATGGCACACTGGGATGCTCGGACCCGACTGCCCGGGCTCCGGTAGCCATCTCCCTACACCTCCCAGCCTACCCGCGGACACCCGCCATGCGCCGTAACACCCAGTCCGGTTTCTCCCTCATCGAGCTGCTCGTGGCCATGATGATCATCGCCGTGATCGCCACGCTCGGGTTCAAGAAGTACAGTGATTATTCGGCCAGGGCCCGCTACCTGAAGGCCGAGGACACCCTGCGGGTCGTCAGGGACGGCCTGGACCAGTACTACCTCAAGCACGGGCGCTACCCCGACCTCACCAGCTACGAGTCCATGGTGGACGCCAACTCGCCCCTGGTGAAGGAGAACATGATCCCGGTGAACGTCCCGGCCAAGGACCCCTGGGACCAGCCCTTCGAAGCCTCCTCGGGCAAGGGCCGCTACGAGCTCAAGTGCCTGGGCGACCCCAGCGGCAACGAGGACCGCAAGCCCTTCTCCATCACCCCTGACCGCATGCAAGGCGATTCCAGCACCAGCCCCCAGGGCACCGCGGCGCCCGCCGCCCCGGCCCAAGGGACCACGCCATGATCGACCTGGCCCAGCTGCCTCCCGACGGGCTGCGGCTCGAAGGCGCCCAGGCCACCCTGGCCCTGGGCGACGGCAGCGACCTGCGCGACGTGCGCTGGCATCTGCTGGTGCTGCCCTCCGGCGCCGACTTCTTCATGGAGATGAAGGGCCAGGCGGTCTGGGAGGGCACCTGCTCCCGCTGCCTGGAGCCCCTGGACCTGGCCCTGGAGGTGGAGAGCCGGTTCCTGGGCAGCAAGGACCCCGACCTGGTGGTGCGGGGCTCCCACACCCTGGGCACCCAGGACCTGGACGTGGTCTACTTTCCTGAACTCGCCCTGGACGAGGAGTCCATGGTGCGGGAGCAGTTCCAGCTCCAGGCGCCCATGCACCCCCTGTGCCGGGAAACCTGCGCCGGGCTCTGCCCCCAGTGCGGCAAGAACTGGAACAAGGGCCCGTGCGCCTGCCGGTCCGAACTGCGCAAGGAGCCGAGCGCCTTGGCCAAGGCGCTGGTGGGCCTGAAACTCAATCTCCAGGACGCCGACCTGGGTTCCGGTCCCCGGAGCGAAGGCTGAACGTCCCGATCCCCCTCACCCCGGTCCTTCCCTTGAGGAGTTTGCCATGCCGAATCCCAAAAGACGCCACTCCCGCGCCCGCCGCGACCGCCGCCGCACCCACGACGCCCTGGACGTGATGAGCGCCAGCACCTGCCCGAACTGCGGCGCCTACCCGCATGCCCCACCGGGTCTGCCCCTCCTGCGGCTTCTACCGAGGCAAACAGGCTTTGCGCGTCGAGCAGACGGTCTGAGGGCAGGGTGGTGGACTCCCCACCGGATACCGGATCGCACTGGATGTGATGGGCGGCGACCACGCCCCCGTGGCCATCCTCGAGGGTGCCCGGGAAGCCTTGGCGGCCCATCCGGACCTGTTCTTGCTCCTGGTGGGGGATGAATCTCGCATGACCCCCATCTTGAAGCAGATGAACATGGACAAGGCCCTGGCGGGGCGCACCCGGATCGTGCACTCGGCCAGCGTGGTGACCATGGAGGACAAGGCCACCGTGATCCTCAAGGAGAAGAAGGATGCCTCCATCCGGGTCGCCGCCCAGCTGGTCCACGAAGGCTCCGCCGACGGCCTGGTGAGCATGGGCCACACGGGTGCCGCCATGGTGGCCTCCATGAAAGTGATGGGCACCCTGGCGGGGGTGGACCGGCCCTGCCTGGCCTCGGTCCTGCCCAACATGACCGGCCACCCCACGGTGCTCCTGGACGTGGGCGCCAACGTGGGCTGCAAGCCCGAGCACATCGCCCAGTTCGCGGTGATGGGCTCGGTGTACGCGGAAGAGGTGCTGGGGATCACCAACCCCCGGGTCGGGGTGCTCAGCGTCGGCGAGGAGGACGGCAAGGGTTCCGCCACCACCAAGGAGGCGGCCCAGGCCCTCCGGGACATCGACCTGAACTTCCTGGGCAACGCCGAGGGCCGGGACATCTGGAACGGCCGCTTCGACGTGATCGCCTGCGACGGGTTCGTGGGCAACGCCATCCTCAAGTCCTCGGAAGCCCTGGCCGAGGGCCTGGTCACCGGGATCACCGCCACCTTCATGGAAAACTGGTACTCCAAGCTGGGCGGCATTCCTGGCCCTCCCAGCCCTGCGCCGCTTCAAGAAGAAGCTGGACTACTCCGAGTACGGCGGCGCCCCGCTGCTGGGGGTCCAGGGCATCACCATCATCGGCCACGGGCGCAGCAATGCCCACGCTGTGAAGAACGCCATCCGGGCGGCCGTCACCGCCAGCGAGCACGGGGTCAACCAGCACATCCAACAGTCCCTGGCCCGCCTCCTTTCCCAGGCGTCTCCCGGTCAATCTTGACCGGCCCCCCCCCTGGGATTCCTGGCGTCATCCCCGCCCCCGGAGCCCAAAGGCCCGGGGGCGTTTTCCCGAACGGGTCACTACGCGCCATTAATGGAGTTGCCATGAAGTACAAACGCATCCTGCTGAAGCTGTCGGGCGAGGCCCTCATGGGCGACCAGGGCCACGGCATCGACCCCGGGGTGGTCAACATGATCGCCGAGCAGGTGCAGTCCATCCAGAACCTGGGGGTCGAGGTGGGCCTGGTGATCGGAGGCGGGAACATCTTCCGGGGGGTGGCGGGAGCCACCAAGGGCATGGACCGGGTCTCCGCCGACCACATGGGCATGCTGGCCACCATGATCAACGCCCTGGCCCTGCAGGACGCCCTGGAGCAGAAGGGGGTGATGACCCGGGTCATGTCCGGCATCGACATGCCCAAAGTGGCCGAGAGCTACATCCGGCGCCGGGCCATGCGGCACATGGAGAAGGGCAGGGTGGTGATCTTCGGGGCGGGCACCGGCAACCCGTACTTTTCCACCGACACCGCCGCCGCCCTGCGGGCCAACGAGATCAACGCCGAGGTGGTCATGAAGGCCACCAACGTGGACGGCATCTACACCGCCGACCCCAAGACCGACCCCACCGCAACCAAGTACGGGACCATCAGCTTCCAGGAAGTCCTGGAACGGAACCTGAAGGTCATGGACGCCGCCGCCATCGCCCTGTGCCGGGAGAACCACCTGCCCATCCTGGTGTTCAACATGATGGAG
>CAWFOJ010000134.1:0-14482 GCA_963816585.1 uncultured Holophagaceae bacterium
TAAACAGAGTTGGCTAATAGTGCTGCGATAAGCTTTATTGATCACTTTTTGAAGACATCGATAGAGTTGATTTTTATCAAACTGATGGATGCCTAAATCAGCCAAAACTCGTAAACTGTCTAATTTGGACGTCGGTTCGACAACACGGGCAATCAATGCAGTAAAGACATCATCCCCCAACTGGTTAAACCCGAGTTGTTCATATTGCCGGTGTAGCACTTGCCACAATAAGCTGGAATAAGATTGTTTGAGCTGTATTTGTAATGGGGACACAGCGTCTGGAAACAGCGACTGTTGAGCACTCAGTAAGCGTTGCTTTGCCAATGTTGTCAAGGCGGCTAATTCTACCTGACTATGAGCGCTACCAATATGGTCTATGCGGGTAACTTGTCCGTAATTCTTGTGAACGATCTGAACCGCAATTGCACCACTTTGAGTTTTTACTTTCCGAATGAAGGCCATGGCTTATTTTAAGCCATAATAAATCTGTTTTCATCCCCATTAGTGACCCGAAAATCCACATTTTGATAACAAATATTGCTAAAAATCGGGAAAATGAGAAACTCAGGTCGCAATATCCTCCAAGCGAAAGTTAACGGGATAAAAGCAAACTGACCGTTAAGTAATTATTCCCATTTATATCCGCAGTTCTGGGAAAATAAGGCAAGTAAATATTCGGTATTTTTTTCTATTGCTGCAACATTTCGGACATTTATTTAATAGGCGATTTAATTTGGTTTCGAGCACATTAGCCCTCGTTGTTACGGTAATCTTCTTCTGTTTTTAGGACTTTTCTTTGGAATGATGCTGACTTTTTTTTGAAATTTTCTTCTGCCACTCATCCCACCACTCAGGGCTGAAAAAATCATCGGTTGAATTATAAAATTGTCCATCAATCTCAATCAGCATTTAATTCCACCGGCGATGGACCGGTGCCGCTGCAGGAGGTGGCGCTGCTGGTCCACCGCCGCCCCCAGATCCCCCTGTTCAGCGCGGCGGGCCGCCTCGAACAGGGTGTCGGTGGTCTTGGCGGTGGCCGAAAGCACCACCAGGGGGCCCTGGGGCAGGGCGTCCCGCACCAGGGCCGCCACTTCCCGCATGCAGGCGGCGTCCGCCACCGAGGTGCCGCCGAACTTCATGACGATCATCGCCGCACCCCCTGGGCCGCCGCGAGGATCCCCCTGGCCACCGCCAGTTCGGCGTTGAGCACCGACCCGCCGGCGGCGCCCCGCTCCGTATTGTGCCCCAGCAGGGCGAACTTGATCCCCAGCACCGGGCAGCGCCGGATGCGCCCCACGTGCACGCTCATGCCGCCGTCCTCCTCCACGTCCCGGCGCACCTGGGGCCGGTTCTCGGCGCTGTGCAGGCGGATGGCCACCGGCGGGGCGCTGGGCAGCTTCAGCTGCTGGGGCACCGGCGTCCAGCCGGCCAGCACCTCCCGCACCTGTTCGGGGGAAGGGTCGCCCCTGAGCCGCACGCTCACGGACTCGGTGTGCCCTTCCAGCACCGGCACCCGGTAGCACAGGGCCGAAACGGCCATGGGGGCCGGCACGGCCCGGCCGTCCTGGATGGTGCCCAGCAGCTTGGCCGCCTCCCGCTCCACCTTGGCCTCCTCGCCGCTGATGTGGGGCTGCACGTTGCCCAGGATGTCCAGGCTGGGCACCCCCGGGTAGCCGGCGCCGCTGACGGCCTGCATGGAGGTCATGAGCACCGCTTCCACGCCGAAGGCCGCCTGCAGGGGCGCCAGGGCCATGACCAGCACCGTGGTGGTGCAGTTGGGGTTGGTGAGGATGGCGCCGTCCCAGGCGCGCCGGGCCCGCTGGGCGGGCAGGAGGCCCAGGTGGTCCGGGTTCACTTCCGGAACCAGCAGAGGCACGTCCTCGTCCATGCGGAACGAGGCGGCGTTGCTGAACACCATGGCCCCGGCCCGGGCGAAGGCCGGCTCCACCTCCTTGGCGGCGGCGTTGTCCAGGGCGCTGAACACCACGGGATTCATGGCCTCCTGGGGGCTGGAGGGCAGCAGGGCCAGGTCCCCCAGGCCGGCGAAGGGCTCGCCGTCCAGGCGCCATTCGCAGGCCTCCCGGTAGGGCTTGCCGGCGCTGCGGTCGCTCGCGGCGATGCGGGTCACTTGGAACATGGGGTGGCCGGCCAGGCGGCGCACGAAGCGCTGCCCCACCACGCCGGTGGCGCCGAGGACGGTGACGGGAATGGGTGGCATCGAGAAACTCCTGTGGAATTGATGTATGCGGGTGGCGGGATGGGGCTGCCGTCCTGGCCGTCAGGATTCCAGGAAATGCTTGGCCAAGCGGACGTTGAGTTCAATCCCGGCACGCAGGTCGGCCAGGGCGAGGTGCTCCCGGTCCGTGTGGGCCACGGCGATGCTGCCTGGACCGGCCAGGGCCACCGTGCCTTCGGGGATGAGCCCGCGCAGGTACGGCACGTCCGAACCGAACGGCACCGGCGCCCGGGCGAAGCCGGGGAGGGCCGGGTAGAGGCAGGGCAGGTTCTCCAGCAGCAGGCGCATCTCCCCGCCCTTGGGGCGCAGCGCCTCCAGGTCCCGGCGGAAGGTGGAGCCCGGGACCGTGCGCAGGCTCACCAGGGCCTGGGCCCGGTCCGGGACGATGTTCATGCCCGAGCCCCCGTGGAGGGTGCCCAGGTTCCACACCTCGGGCCCCAGGTCCGGGTCCTGGGCCAGGGGCAGGGCCTTCATGGCCTGCAGCCAGTCCAGCAGGTCCAGGATGGCGCTGTGCCCCAGGTGGGGGGTGCCGCCGTGGGCGGCCCGGCCCCGGCAGGACAACTCCAGGTTCTGGATGCCCCGCTGCCCGGAGGCCAGCTTCAGTTCCGTGGGCTCGCCGTTGATGAGCCCCCGGCAGCGGGTGAACCGGCCGGCCCAGTGCCCGGCGTCCTTGGCCCCGGGGCTGTCGGTCTCCTCCCCCACCACCCCCAGCCAGGCGAACCCGGTGCGCCCCTCGCCCCGCAGCCGGTCCAGGGCGGCCAGCTGGGCCACCAACTGCCCCTTGGCGTCGCAGGCGCCCCGGGCGAACAGGGTGTCCCCCTCAAGGCGCACCGGCAGGAACGGGGGCACCGTGTCCAGGTGGGTGGAGAACAGCAGCTCCGGTTCGCCCCAGGTGGCCAGCACGTTGCTGCGCCCGGGGGCCAGTTCCCGCAGCTCCACCCGGGCGCCCCGGGATTCCAGGGCGGGCACCAGGGCCGGCAGGAGGGCGGCCTCGTGGCCGGTGGTGGAATCCAGGGCGCACAGGTCCGCGAGCAGCGTCCAGGCCGCCATGGCCGGGTCCGGCTGAGGATCCTGGATTCCACTTGGGCGCTTGGGTTCCATGAAGACCTCCAGGTACGAAGGAGACCATTCAACCAGACCACAAGACCCAGGGGGGCAAGGATATCGGCTTCAGGCACTCCGCGGCGATCTGGCGCCGCGACAGCCGCAGGGTATTGGCCCTGGCGTCCAAGGCAAGCGGTGATGGGGCGCCTGCCCTTCGGCGGTCCGCCCCTTTCGCCTGGCCTCACCGGGTTCATCGCCCTCCGCCGGGGTACTGATGGGGACCGCTCCTCCATCGGTGGCTCAACTCTCGCACGACGGGCGGCCGGCTGGCAAGGATAAATGCCCTGGGAACTTATTCATGTCGGGTCCAGCCCGGCGCGGAGGGCCGCGGGTGAAACCTTCCCGCGCCGGCCGGCAACCAAGGAGCGACCCCCGGGAGGCCTCATGCTTTGGCCCAACCAGATGGTGTTGGGGAATACCTTACTGCGCTGGATCCTGGCTCTGGGGATCGGGGCCGGCATTTTCGCGCTGGTGCGCCTGGCCCTGAACGGCCTGGCCTCCTGGATGGAGCGCCGGGCGGAGCGCACCGGCCGGTTGTTCGATCTGTGCCTGGCCAGCCTGGCCTCCCACAGTCATGGGTTGTTCATCATGGCCGTGGCGGTCACCTGCGGCTTCCAATTCCTGGACCTGCGCCCCCGCCTGGAGCATGACCTGGAGCCTGCTCCTGCCCGTGGCCCTGGTGCTGCAGGTGGCCGCCTGGGGGCACTGGGGGGTGGGGCTGTGGATCGACCACCAGTTCCGCGACCGGCCCGGCAAGTCCACCGCCGGAGCCACCCGGGCCGCGGTGCTGGGCTTCGTGCTGCGCCTGGGCCTGTGGTCCCTGGTGCTGCTGCTGGCCCTGGACGTGCTGGGCTTCAGCATCACCACCCTGGTGGCCAGCCTGGGCATCGGCGGCATCGCCGTGGCCCTGGCGGTGCAGAACATCCTGGGAGACCTGTTCGCCTCCCTGTCCATCACCATCGACCAGCCGTTCGTCATCGGCGACTTCATCCAGCTGGGGAACGACCCGTTCCTGGGGGCTGTGGAGTACATCGGCCTCAAGACCACCCGCATCCGCAGCCTCTCCGGGGAGCAGCTGGTCATCGCCAACGGCGAACTGCTCAAGTGCCGGATCCGCAACTACATGAAGATGCCCCAGCGGCGCGTGGTGTTCAGCTTCTCAGTGCCGAGCGGGACGCCGCCGGACCTGGCGGGGCGGATCCCGGGGGAGATCCGGCGGATCATCGAGGCCCAGGGCCGGGTGCGCTTCGACCGGGCGCATTTCTTCGAGTTCAGCGAAACGGGGTTCCGGTTCGAGGTGGTCTACTACGTGCTGGGGTCCGACTACAACCTCTACATGGACGTCCAGCAGGCCATCAACCTGGGCATCCTGGAGGCGTTCCGGGCCCTGGGGGTGGGCTTTTCCTTCCCCACCCGGATCGTCCTCCGCGCCGGGGAGGGGAGTAGAATGGGCCCATGCACCAGCCAGCGTTCCCCTCCACCGCCGCCACCCGGCTCCTGAAGGAGCTGGGCATCCCCTTCCAGGCCCACCTGTACCGCTACGAGGAGCACGGCGGCACCCGGGTGTGCGCCCAGGAACTGGAAGTGCCCGAGCACACGGTGATCAAGACCCTGGTCATGGAGGACGAGGGAGGCAAGCCGCTGGTGGTGCTCATGCACGGAGACCTGGAGGTGAGCACCAAGGCCCTGGCCCGCCAGATCGGGGCGAAATCCGTGCACATCTGCAAGCCCGAGACCGCCAACCGCCACTCCGGTACCAGGTGGGCGGGCACCAGCCCCTTCGGCACCCGCAAGGCCATGCCGGTCTACGTGGAGCGGAGCATCCTGGACCTGGACCGGATCTTCATCAACGGCGGCAGCCGGGGCTTCCTGGTGGCCATGGCCCCCGCCGACCTGGCGCGGGTCCTGCACCCCACCCCCGTGGACGCGGGGCTGGCGGCTCAGGGCTGAGGTTCCTCCTCCAGCACCTGCACCTGGTAGTTGAACTGGGCGGGTTGCTCCAGGTCCGGGGATCCGTCGGAGGCCCCGGGCAGGGGGGTCTCGGTGAAGATGCCCCGGTAGCCGCCGGTGCCCCGCTTCAGGTTCCACCGGGTGGGGATCCAGGCGCCATCCCGCCTCCTCAGGCGCAGGCTGAACGGCGAGGACTGGGGATGCTCCAGGCCCCGGCGGAACTGGTCCAGGTCCTCCGGGTGGATCATCGCCTCCAGGGCCGGCAGGTCCCGGGGCAGGCCGTCGAGGGGCAGGTCCAGGACCGCCAGCCCCTTTTCGGAAATGACCAGCTCCTCCTCGGTGAGGTACCAGGGCACCACCCGCCCGGCCCGGGCCGCTTCCAGGAACTCCATGGGCGCCACCGGCACCTGGGGCGCGGCGGGTTCCGACGGCGCGCCCGCCACCTCCTTGATGCTGAAGGCCCGGCCCACGGTCTCCCCGCCCAGGCGCTGGGACCGGCCGAAGGCCTGGACCTGGCGCCGGTCCTTGAGGGTGTGGAGGCCCAGGGACCGGCGCTCGGTGGTGTCCCCCAGGAGCCGCACCTCGTTCAGGAACGCTTCGGGGGTCAGGAACTGCTCCTGGAGGAAGCGCAGCACCCGGTCCAGTTCCATGGGGGCCAGGACGTATTCGGGGATGCCGCACAAGGTCATGAACTTGCGGTTGTAGGTGGTGATCCGGCCCGCCAGGTCCACCACCAGGATCCCTTCGGAGCTGACATCCAGGACCGTGCGCAGCAGGGACGCCAGCCGGGCGCTCTCCGCCTGGATCTCCCGCAGGGCCGCCTGGCCCCGGCCGGCCTCGAGGATTCGCCGCACCACGGGGGGAGCCTGACCAGGCCGGCGCGGTGGATGCAGTCCGCGGCGCCCCGACGCAGCCACGCCGCCGCCACCTCCTCGTCCAGGGCGGCGGGCAGCATGACCACCGGCAGGAGCGGGCAGCGCGCCTGGGCCCAGGCCAGGGCTTCCCCGGAGGTGAAGCCGGCCAGGGGGTCGCCCAGGAACAGCAGGTCCAAGCTCCACCCGGCGGTCAGGGCCGACTCGAACGCTGCCTGGCCCTTGACCCAGGTCAGGTGGAAGTTCAGGTAGTCCTCGTGCAGGCAGAGGCTCACCCGATCGACCGCTTCGCCCTGGTCCTCCAGATATAGAATCCGCCAGTCCGACTGCATGATCGCGTTTCCTGACGAGGGTCCGCTATCCCGGTTGTCCTTTCGAAATAATTATAAGCCGGTTGCCGCAGGGTTCCCGGGCCTGCCCCGCAGCCCCCCCCGCAGTTCCCGTTGCAGGCAGGCCTGGAGCCGGCCCTTGGGCGCCAGGGCCAGGGCCAGGCGCAGGCTTTCCCAGGCCCGGGCACCAGCAAGGACCGTTCCCGGGGGAAGGCCCGCAGTTCCCGCACCAGCGCCAGCCCTTCCAGGGCATGGGCCGAGGCCGAATCCGGCCCCTGGCCGCAGGCGGTTTCGGCCAGGACGCGGGCGTTGCGAATGCTGGCGCCCGGGTCCAGACGGTGGGCCGTCTCCCAGTCGGCGCGCACGAGCCAGGCTTGGCAGGCCGCCTCCTCCAGGGGCCATGACGGGCCTTCCTGCAGCCATGGCCGGAGGCTTTCCTGCAGGGCATCCAGGGTCGGCCGGGGATCCAGGTTCCGGGCCGCTTCCGCCCGGGCCTTGCAGATCTGCAGGTCCCAGTAGTAGTCCCGGCTCCACCCGGGCGTGTGCACTGGTTGGCTGAGGGCGGGGTCCAGGTCGGGGCCCGGGTCCAGGCCCCGGTCCAGATCCCGCTCGGCCTTCAGCCAGGCCACCACCATGCGGTCCGCCTGGAGGGCCGGGGCCAGGGGCTGCAGGGCGCGGGTGGCCAGGAAGCGCTGGGCGGCGGTCAGTTCCGGCTCCGGATCCTGGCCTTGGTCGGCCAGGCATTGGGCATTGAGCCACCGCAGAGCCAGCCAGTCGTCCTGGAGGTCCGTTCGATCCGGATCCAGGATGCGGGCCCGGTCGCAGGCGTCCTTGAGCCGGGCCAGGGAGGCCAGGGGAGGCGGCCCGTCTTCCCGTTCCAGGGCGGCGAGCCGCAGCGCCGCCCGGAGGTAGGCATGGTGCAGGCCCGGGTAGCTGGGGGCAATGGCCAATCCCTCCTGGGCGGCCTCCAAGGCTTGCCGCAGGTACTCCTTGGCCTGGGCCAGGCCGCCTGCCTCCAGGTTCTGCTGGGCCAGGTCCTGCAGGTCCTCCGATTCCATGCGGGCGGCCTGGAACCTCCATGGGGCGACCAAGCGAACGGCACGGCTGGCGGCGATGGCCCGGGCAGGATCCTTGGACAAGCGGGCCATGAGCGTTTCCGCGCCGGGGAAGAAATCCAGGTTCTGGCCCATCACCTGGCGCAGGCGGTCCTGCGCCTGACGGTCCCGGAGGTCCGGTGCCCTGGCTTGCCGGCCGGGGTCCAGGGTTGCTCCCGCCGTGGCCCGGTCATTTTCCAGGACGGCCTGGGCCAGGAGGGCGGCAACCGTCACGTTCTGGCATCCCCCGTTCCAGGCCAGCCCCAGTTCCCCCTCGGCCCACGAGTACTGCCCGAGCAGGCAGCTGGCCGCTCCCAGGGCATAGTACCCCTGCCCCCGCCACTCCGGGTCCAGGTCCCTGAGCTTGGCTCGGAACAGCTCCTGGTGTCTGCGGATCAGGGCCAGGGTGGGGTGCAGGTCGTGGACCGGCCGGGTGAGCTCCAGCTGGTAGCCGCCGACCATGGCCTGCAGGTCCAGGATCAGGCTCTGGGCCAGGATTCGCTGGGCCTGGGCCCGTTCCTGCAACCGGCCCACGTGGATCCACCCCCCGGCCGCCACCAGGACCCCTGCCGCCGCGGCCAGGAGGTAGGGCTTGGCCCGGCGGAGCCTGCGCCGGAACACGGGATTGCGCACCGTGGCGCGGATGGGGCTGCCTTCCAGGTAGCGGCACATGTCTTCGGCCAGGGCGCTGGCGGTGGGGTAGCGGTTCTCCGGGTCCGGCTCCAGGCATTTGCCGATGATCAGGCGCAGGTCCCGCGGGATGGCCGGGTCGTTGACGTTCGCGTGCCGGACGCCGTAGGGGGGCGCGGGGGGCCTGCCGGTGAGGGCGAAATGCAGGGTGCCGCCCAGGGCGAACACGTCGGTGGCGGGCGAGATGCGGCTGCGCTCGCCCTGGAACTGCTCCGGGGCCATATAGGCGGGCGTGCCCAGGACGCCGTGGGAGTAGGTGAGCGGAGGGTCGTCCAGGGCCATGGCCAGGCCGAAATCGCACACGTACGGGATCCACGGCCCTTCGGCGCAGCGCTCCAGGAGGATGTTGGAGGGTTTCAGGTCCCGGTGGACGAGGTTCAGGCGGTGCACCACGTGCACTGCCTGGGCCACCAGGATCAGGATGCCCACCCCTTCCTGGACGGTGAGTTCCCTGCAGGCCTGTTCCAGGTTCGGTCCCCGGACCAGCTGCATGGCCACCCGCAGGGTGCCTTCGTAGTTGTCCACGTCGTAGATGCGGCAGATGTTCGGATGCACCACCCGGGCGTGCATCTGGGCCTCATGCATGAACCGGATCAGGGCCGCCGGCTCGATGTTCTTCAATACCTTCAAGGCGACGGTCCGGCACAGCACCACGTCCCAGGCCTCGTGCACCTCCCCCATGCCCCCCCGCCCCAGCAGCGGGCCCAGCACGTAACGGCCCTCCCTGGGGCATTGGGCATTGAGCCATGCGGGCTGCAGGTGGGGGGGTTCGGCGGGGATCGCCATTCAGCTTACCGGTTGGTTGAAGAGCTTCAATGGGTTATTATGTAATTATACATCGAATAGAAAAAAACGGCCCCCTTGGGGCCGTTCCGAATATTTGTTAACCTTTTTTAACCAAGGTGGGGGCAGGCTAACCTTCGGGCTCGTCCGGATCTCGTTGAATTTGCACCTCATAACCCTGCTGGCCAAGGGTCTCCAGGTCCAGGGGGTGCTCCTCGTGGTAATGGTTGGGGGTGACTTTGCCGTCCAGCCAGGCCCAGTTGATGGGGTACACCTCCGGGTCGAAGATCACGAAGTAGAAGTGCCAGGCCAGGATGGCCAGGCTGGCGAGGATGGCTTCGTAGAGGTGCACGGTGGTGGCCACGTCGATCACCCAGCGGGGCATCATCCGGGTGGTGTAGAACTTGGCCCAGATGAACAGGCCGGTGGCGGCCATGAGGAAGGTGCCCCAGATCACCGCCCAGTATTCGGCCTTCTCCGCATAGCCGAAGCGCTTGAACTGCGGCTTGGGGGCGCCGGGGACCAGGTAGTGCCGGAAGGTGGCCAGCACGTCGGTGATGTCCTTGGGCTCCGGCAGCATGTCCAGCACGAACCGGCGGCCTTCCCGGGTGCTGATGACGAACGCCAGGTGGGCCAAGGCGCCCGCCATCATGACGCAGGCGGCGCCCCGGTGCAGCCAGCGGCGGATGGGCTCGCTGTAGCCCATGACCCAGCTGAGGCCCGAGTCCGGGTATTTCAGGGCGAACCCGGTGATCACCAGCAGGATGAAGCTGGAGGCCAGGAGCCCGTGCTGGACCCGGGCCGCCAGGGACATGCGCACCACCGTGCGGTTGGGGTCGCGCAGGGAGGCCAGGGCCTTCCTGCGCAGGATCAGGAAGTTGTGCACCACCATGCCGCCGATGACGCAGACGATCAGCAGCAGGTAGGTCGTTCGCACCCAGCGGTCGATCCGCCCGCCCAGGTCGGTGCCGCCCGCGTTGGTGTCCTCGTGCACGGTGCCCAGGGCGAACTTCTCGTTGGCGTTGGCGTGGCATTTCTGGCAGGTGTGCACCAGGTTGGCCTTGTTCACCGACGACCGGGGGTCCGACGAGGGCAGGATCAGGTGGTTGCCGTGGCAGCTGGCGCAGTTGGCGGCGGTGGTGGAGCCCATCTTGGCGGCCATGCCGTGGTAGCTGTCGAAGAAGGTGGAGACCCGGTTGTTGGGCAGGTCCAGCTTGGCGTTCATGCGGGCGGAGCCGTGGCAGCGGCTGCACACCTGGGCATCCTTCATGGAGCTGGCGCCCTTCAGGCTCTCGATCTGGTGTTCCGAGTGGCAGTCGGTGCAATCGGGCGCCTCCCGCACGCCCGCCGCCATGGCCTGGCCGTGGATGCTCTCCCGGAAGTCCTTCACCACGTCCGGGTGGCACTGGCCGCAGGTGTTGCCCAGGTTGTCCCGGTGCACCGGGGACAGGGGCGCATTGGCCTTGATGATGCCGTGGGTGCCGTGGCAGTCCGCGCACTGGGCCGCGCCCGTGTCGCCGGCCTTGCGGGCCTTGCCGTGGACGGAGGCCTGGTAGGTGGCGTCGGCCTTGTCGTGGCAGGCGGCGCAGGACACCGGCGCCACCGGCTTGCCCGGATGGGCCGAGAGGTCCACGTCCGTATGGCAGCTGGTGCAGCCGTTGCCCGCATGGACCGACCCGGCGAAGGCGGCGGCGTCCACGAAGGGGGGAGCCTTGGGGCCTTTGCCGGGCTTCTTGCCGGCCGGCTGCTTTTGGCCGTGGCAGGCCAGGCAGGTGGCATCATCGGATCCGGCGGCCGGCGCGGGCGCGCCAAGGGCCAGGCCGGCCACCATGACGATGACGAGAGCAGATTTGATCCTGAGCCAGTCCATGTACGGGCATCCCTTGGTTAAGGTTGGCAACAACAAAAGACTAGCTTATCCGATTTTAATTCGCCCTCCCAAGGCGCTTGATTGTGAGCAAGTTGGCAATTGCTCCAAGGGAAGCAGAGGGCCGGAGGAACCATGGATCGACAAATCCCAAGCCCATTCCCACTTTTGCGGGGTTTCTGCTAGCATAGGGCTCCGCGCCTCATTTCGAGGCGCATCCTTTTATATGCCCGTGATCGCCCCACCCCGGCTTCCAGGCCGGAGTCTTTGACCAACCCGGCCGGCAGCTCCCATCCCCGGCTCCCCTCCCGGGCTGACGCCCGTTCCCCACGGAAGTGATATGCCTAAGCACGTACTCGCCAAACTTGAAGCGGAACTGAAAGAGCTCAAGCAGGCCCTGCTGGTGGACATCCCCAAGGAGATCGCCCACGCCGCCTCCCAGGGCGACCTTTCGGAGAACGCCGAATATGAACAAGCCTTGGCCAAGCGCGACATCTACCAGAACAAGGTAGTCACCATGGAAAAGCGCATCGCCGAGGTGGCCAGCCTGGACGTCAGCCGTCTGCCCAGGAACAAGGTCGCCTACGGCACCCGGGTGACCCTCCTGGACCTTGATTCGGAGAAGGAAGTCACCTATAAGCTTGTGTTGCCGGAGGAACTGGCGGATCATCCGGAACACCTGAGCATCAGTTCCCCCATCGGGATGGCGCTGGTGGGGCTAGAAGAGGGCGACGAGGTCAAGATCAAGATACCCGCTGGCGTTAAGCGTTTCGAAGTGTTGAACCTGGTGACTGTGCACCAGCAGTGAAGCCTCATGCGCGGGAGGCGGCGCGGCCCCACAATGGAAGGGCCGGTTCCGTTCGAGGAGAGTTCATGAACAATAAGACGAAGCGGGAACAACAGTGCTCCTTCTGCGGCAAGGCCCCCCACGAGGTGGAACAGCTCCTGGCCGGACCGAATGCTTATATTTGCAACGAATGCGTCGAGGCAGGGCAGCTCCAGCTGCGCATGAGCCGGCAGGGCCGCCCCACCGGCAAGCATGAGCCCCGACTGGCCCGCCCCAAGGAGATCAAGGCCTTCCTGGACGACTACGTGATCGGCCAGGAAGGCGCCAAGAAGCGCCTGTCCGTGGCGGTGTACAACCACTACAAGCGCATCCTCACCCCGCCCAGGAGCCTGGGGTCCTCGGACGTGGAGCTCACCAAGAGCAATATCCTGCTCATCGGCCCCACCGGCACCGGCAAGACCCTCCTGGCCCAGACCCTGGCCCGGATGCTGGACGTGCCCCTGGCCATGGCCGACGCCACCACCCTCACCGAGGCCGGCTACGTGGGCGAGGACGTGGAGAACATCCTCACCAAGCTGCTCCAGGTGGCCAACTACGACGTGGAGCGGGCCCAGCGGGGGATCGTCTTCATCGACGAGATCGACAAGATCGGCCGCAAGAGCGAGAACCCGAGCATCACCCGGGACGTGAGCGGCGAAGGGGTGCAGCAGGCCCTCCTCAAGCTGGTGGAGGGCACCGTGGCCAACGTCCCCCCCCAGGGCGGGCGCAAGCACCCCCACCAGGAGTTCATCCAGTTGGATACCTCCAATATTCTCTTCATTTGCGGCGGCGCCTTCGTGGGCATAGAGGAGATCATCAAGCAGCGGGTCCGGGCCAAGGCCATGGGCTTCGGCGCCAAGCCCACCTCCAAGGACCGCAAGGACGAGCTGCTGCGAGCTGGTGGAGCCCGAGGACATCATCAAGTTCGGCCTGATCCCCGAACTGGTGGGCCGCCTGCCGGTGCTGGCCACCCTGCAGGCCCTGGACCGGGACGCCCTGGTGGCCATCCTGACCCAGCCCAAGAACGCCGTCACCAAGCAGTTCGCCCGGCTGTTCGAGATGGACGACATCGAGCTCACCTTCGAGGCCGGGGCCCTGGACGCCATCGCCGACCAGGCCCTGCAGCGCAAGCTGGGCGCCCGCGGCCTGCGCTCCATGCTCGAGCAGATCCTGCTGGAGCCCATGTTCGAACTCCCTTCCGAGGCCCGCACCGCCAAAGCCACCCTGCACCTCACCCGGGCCCAGGTGGAGAAGGAACTGGGCATCCCGCCCCTGCCCATCCCCGCGGCGGGGTGACCCTTTCGCGTCCGGGTCCCGTGCGGCGGCAGGCCCGTCGGCCGGGTTCCCGGGGGTCGCGCCGCCCCACCGGTGCACGGATTCGTCAGACCGCGCGCGGCTCGGTCTGACGGAGCACTCGCTGGTTCGACGGGGCCGATCATGGAACCCAGGCTTCGGTGACTTCGGGGCGGCCTGAGGGCATCGCCGCTCCATCGTCACAGGTCCTGGAAGTCCGTGCGGGGGGCGTGGAACGTGCCATCCGGCCGTCCTGGGGGAGTGAGGTTATGATCGGTTGAAGGAGAGCTCCCGCCCCCATGAACCTGCCGACCAAGACCCTCACCCTTCCCGCCATCCCCATCCGGGACATGGTGCTGTTCCCGGGGGGCCGGCTGCCGTTCCTGGTGGGGCGGCGGGCCTCGGTGCGCACCCTGGAGCTGGCCATCAAGGCCGGCGACCACCTGGTGATGCTCACCCAGAGGGACCCCAAGGAGGATGAGCCCAAACAGGAGTCCCTCTATCTCATCGGGACCCTGGCGCTGGTTGAGTCGCTCATCCAGGTGCCCCGGGACCACTACAAGGTAGGGGTGAAGGGCATCGCCCGGGTGAAGCTGGAGCGCTACCTGGACGAAGGGGACGTGGTCCAGGCGGAGGTCACCATCCTGACCGAGCCGGGCACCCCCGAAACGGCCCTGCTGCCGTCCTTCCGCCAGGGGGTGGAGGCGCTCCTGGCGCGCAGCCCTGACCTGGCCCGCAGCCTTGCGCCGGGGGCCCTGGAGGAACTGCCCCTGGGCGAGGCCATCGACGCGGTGGCGGGCGCCCTTCCGGCCGAGGCCCGGGACAAGCAGCAGGTGCTGGACCAGCTGGAGATCGAGCCGCGCCTGCACACCCTCCTGAAGCTGCTGGAGGTGGACGCGGCCCGGCACCAGATGGAGGGGGAAGGGGAGGAGCGGAACCGGGCCAGGGGCGCGACCGAACCCAGGCCGTTCGTCCTGGGCGAGAAGATGGGCGGCACCCAGCCGGGCGCCCGGGGCGGGAAGGACGAGTTCGGCCGCCTGCGGGAACAGATCCTCCTGGCCAAGATGAGCGAGGAGGCGGAGAAGAAGGCCCTGGAGGAACTGGAACGCCTGGAGAGCATGCCGCCCCAGAGCGCCGAGTCCACCGTGTCCCGCAGCTACATCGACTGGCTCCTGGCCCTGCCCTGGAACGCCTACGCGGACGAGCACCTGGACCTGGACGAGGCCGAGCGGATCCTGGACGAGGACCATTCCGGCCTGGAGAAGGTCAAGACCCGGATCCTGGAATACCTGGCGGTCATGCGCCGGCTGCGGGATGCGGCGCCCCAGGAGGAGGGCAAGCGCCCGCCCCTGCGCGGCCCCATCCTATGCCTGGTGGGCCCGCCGGGCGTGGGCAAGACCTCCCTGGCCCGTTCCATCGCCCGGGCCATGAACCGGCC
>CAWFOJ010000135.1:0-13964 GCA_963816585.1 uncultured Holophagaceae bacterium
CAGGAGCCGTTCTGCTTGATTTCCACGTGATAACCGGTCGAGCGCTCGCCCAGCTCGATCGGCTCGCGGATGCTGATGACGCTAAACGTGATGGAGGACGCTGGGTCCACCTCCAGCCGCGCCGTCGTCTTGCCCTCGGCTGCCGCCCAATAAGTGCAGACGTCTTCGTCCACCGCCTTGCTACCGTCGAAACCGGCCGTGGCCCAGGTCGAGTCGGCGGTCACCGGCTGGCCTTTCAGGGTGTTGTTGACATAAAGAGCGGAGTACCAGGTTCCAAACTGTTGCAACAATGCGGCATCGTTGGGATCGAACGCTCCGGTGTTGGACGGCGGCACGTTGAAGATGAGGGTGGAGTTCATCCCGACCGAGGAAAAGTAGATCGACTGCATCTCGCTGAGCGCCATCGGCGTCTCGCCCGGGTGCCAGAACCAGTGATCGCCGTCGGGCAGGCGGTCCGACACGTTGGTCTCCCAGGCGCACCACCCGCTCCCGCCCGGCACCGATCCCCCGCAGTTGGTAAGGTCACGGCTCGAGGTCGTCCGGCTGGCCTGGCCATTTTCATTGCCGATCCACTGCAGATCGGTCGCGGCGGCCGGGCTGTCCCCGGCGGCCATCTGCGCCACCTGAGGTCCCGCCCAGATCAGAATGTGGGGCTGCAGCTTCTTGGCCGTGGCGTAGAAGGTCGACCAGTTGATGGTGGGGGCATTGTTACCATCGAGCTCGAGCTCGTAGACCGGTCCGTAGTTGGTGAGAACATCGGTGAGCTGGTCATCGTAGTAGCTGAGGTAACTCGAGCCCGAGTAGTGCTGGTCCCATGGAGCGAGGTAGATGGCGACTCTCATGCCGGCAGCGTTCATGGCGGTGGCCCACATTGACCCTTGCCGGGGCCCTGGGGTGGCTGGTCCAGCGCCCGGCGGTGGACCGGTGGCTCATCGGCAAGCTGGATGCCCTGGCCAAGGAGGAATGCGGCCTGGGCGGACAGGCCGAGCGCCTGGAGATCCACCCGTTCCAGGGCCGGCTCCTGCTGCACGACCTGGCGGTGGGCGACGACCTGCTCCGGGCCAAGTCGCTGGAAGTGGACCTGGAGTGGGCCACCCTGTTCCACGCCCCGCTACCTGCCGGGTCATCCTGCAGGAACCGGTGCTGCGCCTGGACCGGGCGCACCTGGCCCGGATCCGCCTCAAGGAACACCCTCCAGCAGCCGCACGCCGCAGGTGCGCCTGGACCGGCTGGAGATCCGGGACGGCCTGGTGCAGGTGCGGGAACCCGCCTGGGGCCTGCCCCGGGGGGATTTCCACTTCCAGGTGGCCGGCCGGGGCGTGGTGGCCAACCAGATGTGGGTGGAGCTGCGGGTCCCCAGCATGGTCCTGGGCCAGCCTGGGGAGGCCCTGGCAGGGGACCTGGCGGTGACCGCCGACCTGACCGAACGCAAGGTGGACGTGCAGCGGGGCGAGGCGCGGCTGGGGGACAATCGCCTGAGTTTCAAGGGATCCTACCTTTTCCCAAGGCACGTCATCAACGTGGCCGCCAGCGGGCACCTGGACCTGGTGCAGGCCCAGCGCCTGGCAGGGCCGGGCCGGCCCCCGGAGGCCTGGGGCCAGGTGGATTTCCAGGGCCAGGCGGCGGGCACCGCGAAGTCCCTGGACTGGTCCGGATCCCTGCAGGGCCAAGGCCTGCGCGCCAAGGGGCTGCCCCTGCAGGCGGGCCGGCTCGCCCTCTCGGCCCGGGGCGGGACCGGGGAGGTGCGCCTGGAACACCTGGAATGGTCCAGCCCGGACGGCAAGGCGGAGGCATCCGGCACCTGGACCGCCCGGGATGGCTACCGGCTGGAAGCCAAGGTCCGGGACGTCCCCGTGGCCGCGGCGGCGGGCCGGGCCCGGGCGGAGTTCCTCAAGGGGCTGGTGGCGGAGTTTTCCGGGGAGGCCAAGCTGCCGCCCGGACCCGGCGGCGTGCCCTGGTCCCTGCCCGGACTGGAGCACCTGTCCTGCCAAGCCTCCGGCCAGTTCCTGCAGGGGGACCGGAAGGTGGGCAGCCTGGCGGCGGACCTGGAGGAACGCCGGTTGCGGGTCTCCCAGGTGCAGCTGGACCTGCCCGAACTGACCCTCCAGGGCTCGGCGGCCGGCGTCCTGGGACGGCACGGGCTGGACAGCGTGGAGGCGGAGGCGGACCTGGGCACGGACGCCCGGGACGTGGCCGGAATGCTCCTGGCCTGGGGGGTCGGCATGGAGGGCGCGCCCGGAAAGCTGGCGCCCCTGGACATGGGAGGCCGCACCCAGGTTTCCGGCCGCCTCGGCTGGGAGGCGGGCACCGGCATCCAGCTCAGCGGCCAGGTGGACGTGGAACAGCCCCGCTGGCACGGAGCCAGGGCGGATCGCGTGGCGGCCTCGGTGAGCATCGACCGGGACGTGCTGCGGGTGTCGGATATTTCCCTGGGCAAAGGGGACGGCAGCGCCTCCGGGAACTTGTGGCTCACCTGGGCGGACCTGCCCAAGGGCAGCGACCAGATCGACATGACCTACCAGGCCTCGCGCCTGCCCATCCGGGAAGGGCTGCGGGCCGCGGACCTGGGGGACCTGCCGGTGGACGGCGTGGGCGGCGGCACCGTGCGCCTGCACGGGCCGTTCGACCACATCCTCATGGAGGGTCAAGGCCAGGCCCAGGAGGGCCAGGTGTTCGGCCTGAAGGTGCCGGCCGTGCAGGCGGACTTCGCCATGGACATCGACGGGGAACGGTTGCAGGTCACCCGCGTGCGGGTGGCGGACGCCCAGGAGCACCTGGACGCGGACCCGGGCGCTTCCGCCGGGCCGCTGGCCCTCCAGGGCGCCCTGGACATGGACCTGAAACAGGAAACCTGGAAGGTGGACCTGCAGGGCCGGGTGGATTCCAAGCTGCTGGGACTGCCCGGGCCCCTGTTCCAGGCCCAGGTGGACGTGCACCTGGACGGGCCCTACACCGCCCCTCTGGGCCCCATCCGCGTCCCTCCCGGCCAGGTGCAGATCACCGGGGGCCGCATCGCCCAGGGGGACCAGACCGTCGAGGGCCTGGAAGCCTCGGCCCTGTTCCAGGGCGGCCGGCTCAAGGCGCATGTCGGGCTGGCCGGGAAGCCCAAGGAACTGGTGGACCTGGAGGCGGTGCAGCAGGGCGCGGACCGGGCCACCGGAAGCCTCACGGTGAACCTGGGCCCCGATTCCGCCGATACGGCCCAGTTGGCGTCCCGGCTCACCGGCAACTTCCTGAAGGACGCCCGCTGCACGTTCAACGCCCAGGGCGACTGGAACGCCAAGGGGCTCCAGTGGCGGGGCACCATGGAACGGCTCAACAGCCAGTTCGAGGGCTTCACCCTGGTCCAATCCCGTCCGGGCAAGGTCCAGGGCGATCTGGCCGGCATGGACGTGGACCTGGAACTGGAAGGGCGGACCCCCGCGGGGCCCGGGGAAGCCCCGGCGGCCCAGGCCGCCGCCTACCCCCTGCACCAGCGCAGCCCAGGACACCGGGCGGGGGTGGCCGCCACCGACATGAACCTGAGCGGGCACCTGCCCTTCTCCAGCCAAGGGACCATGGCCCTGGAGCTGGCCGGGGCCTCCAACCTGGCCAACCTCAAGACCCTCCTGGACCGGGTGGTGCAGCCGGGGCAGTACAGCCTCCTGGCGGACCTGCACCCCGAGGGCAGCGCCCAGTTCAACCTGAAGCTGGGCGGGACGTTCTCCGAGTCCACCCTGGACGGCACCTTGACCCTGACCGGCGGGCGGGCGGTGGTGCACAGCTACCCCCTGAGCCTGGAGAGCCTGGACTTCACCGCCCAATTCCAGGGGCGGGACATCATCATCCCCAGGTCCGCGCCCCTGCGGGGCACCCTCGCCCAGGGCGCCCTCACCGCCTGGGGCCGGCTGTCCTGGCACCTGGGCGGCATCTCCTCGGTACGACCTGCACGCCAGCGTGGAGGACTTCCAGCTGCGGGACGTGCCCGCCGGCTTGGAGGTCCTGGGCAGCCTGGACGCCAACCTCAAGGGCAGCGACCAGAACGGCGGGCTCCTCAGCGGCACCATCTGGGCCCGGCGCGTCCTGTACCGGGCCGAGATCAACCTGTCCGACCTGATCCTGTCCAACGGCCTGGGGGCGGTGAGCGGCTTCACCGCCACCGACCCCTCGGACCCCCTGACCCGCATCGACATGGACCTGACCGTGAACCTGGGCGAGCCCTGGGAGCTGGACACCAACCTGCTCAAGCTCCAGGGCCGCTTCCAGGGGCCGTTCTGGATCCGCGGCAACCTGGCCCAGCCGGGCCTGCAGGGGCGCATGGAGCTGATCCCGGGCGGGCGGGTGATCAACGTGTTCCCGGCCGGGGACATCGTCCTGGAGCGGGGCACCGTGGACTTCGTGGACCCGGCCACGTTCAACCCCACCATCGACGTGCTGGGGCAGATCGACATTCCCCCGTACCTGGTGACCGTGACCGTCAACGGCACCCTGGAGCGCCTGGACGCCCACCCGTATTCCACCCCGTCCCTGCGCCAGGACGAGATCTTCGCCATCCTCATCAATCCCTCCGCGGTGACCACCGTGGGCGGCCCGCCGGGCTCCAGCCAGGCCGCCACGGGTACCGGCCTGGCCAGCGCCGGCAGCGGCCTGCTCACCTCCCTGGCCCTGGCCAACTTCCAGGAGCAGCTGCGCCGGAACCTGTACCTGGACCGGGTGAACGTGGCGGTGAGCACCGAGACCGGCACCCCCGAGACCACCCTCACGGTGGGCAAGACCGTCGACGTGTTCGGCTACCACGCGCCCCTGGTGTTCACCCGGGACAAGCAGGGTGAAGTGACCACCATCAGCGGCCAGGTGGAGTGGCGGTTCGGCGATTTCGTGCTCCGCCTGGGCGCCAGCCAGAGCACCGCCGACAGCATGGCCCCCTCCGGCGAGATCCGCCACACCTGGAGTCCCCGATGATCGTCGTGCGCGCCTTCGCCCGCTACCGGGAAGCCCTCGGTTTCGAGCGGCTGGAGCGGCCCCTGCCGGACCCGCCCACCCTGGGCGCCCTGCTGGCGGACCCCCGCCTGGCGGGGCTTCCCGCGGACGCCCTGTTCGCGGTGAACCGGGCTTTCGCCGGGCGGGACGCGGCCCTGAGGGACGGGGACGAGGTGGCGCTCATGCCGCCCGTGAGCGGCGGCTGACCATTCCGGACTGGACTGGTAGTCTGGAAGGCAGGTACCGGGCGCAGGCTCCAGCCTTCCCGCCCGGAGAGCACCGGAGCCATCATGAAGCGCGATCTGATCAAAGCCATCCTCGCCCGGGCCGCCGCCGGCGGCGAAGTGACCGTCATGGGCTGGGCCCGGGCGGTGCGGGCCCAGAAGCAGGTGGTGTTCATCCAGGTGAACGACGGCTCCTGCCTGGCCAACCTGCAGCTGGTGGTGCCTCCGGACCATCCCCAGTTCGAGCGCCTGGGCCGGCTCGGCCAGGGCGCCGGGATCAAGGCGGTGGGCGAACTGGCGCCTTCCGCCGGCTCCGGGCAGGCGTTCGAGGTGGTGGTGCGGGAAGTGACCATCTACGGCGAGGCCGACCCGGTCGCCTACCCCCTGCAGAAGAAGCACCACAGCTTGGAGTTCCTGCGCGAGCAGGTGGCCCACCTGCGGCCCCGGACCCGCACCTTCGGGGCGGTCATGCGGGTGCGCAACGTGCTGGCCCGGTCCATCCACGACTTCTTCCAGGGGCGCGGGTTCCTGTGGGCCCACACGCCCATCATCACCGCCTCGGACTGCGAGGGCGCCGGGCAGATGTTCCGGGTCTCCACCCTGGACCCGCTCCATCCCCCCTGCCTGGCCGACGGCAGCGTGGACTTCACCCAGGATTTCTTCGCCAAGCCCGCCTACCTCACCGTCTCCGGGCAGCTGGCCGGGGAGACCATGGCCCTGGCCCTCTCCAGCATCTACACCTTCGGGCCCACCTTCCGGGCCGAGAACTCCAACACCACCCGCCACCTGGCGGAGTTCTGGATGGTCGAGCCGGAGGCCGCCTTCTACGACCTGCAGGACAACATGGACCTGGCCGAGGACTTCCTCAAGCACCTGTTCCGCACGGTGCTGGACGAATGCGCCGAGGACATGGCGTTCTTCGCCGAGTTCGTGGAGAAGTCGGCGGTCTCCACCCTGGAGCACATCGTCACCAGCCCGTTCGAGCGCCTAACCTACACCGAAGCCATCAAGGTGCTGGAGCAGAGCGGCGAGCCGTTCGAGTACCCGGTGCGCTGGGGCATGGACATCCAGACCGAGCACGAGCGCTACCTGGCGGAAAAGCGCATGAAGCGGCCCGTGATCGTCACCGACTACCCCAAGGACATCAAGGCCTTCTACATGCGGCTGAACGACGACGACCGGACCGTGCGCGCCATGGACGTCCTGGTGCCCCGCCTGGGCGAGATCATCGGCGGCAGCCAGCGCGAGGAGCGCCTGGACGTGCTGGAGCGGCGCATGGCCGAGATGCGCCTGGATGCCCAAACCTACAGCTGGTACCTGGACACCCGCCGGTTCGGCAGCGTGCCCCACGCGGGCTTCGGCCTGGGCTTCGAGCGCACGGTGCAGTTTGTCACCGGCATGGGCAACATCCGGGACGTCATCCTCTACCCGCGCACCCCCAAGTCCGCCGCGGTGGGCTGAGGGCGAGGGGGTGTCCGGGGCAGCCCCGCGCGGAGCTGGCCGCGCTGCAAAGGGGGGAGCCTGGTTTGAGCCGCTCGGTTCCGATCAGTGGCAACACCCTCTAGCGGAAAAGCACCTTGACCTTCAGGACGGTCTCGGAGACCCCCCACGCCAGGGGAATGCCCACCCAGAGCCAGTCCAGCAGCATGGGCCAGGTGGAATGCTTCGGGTTCTTGTCCATGGTTCCTCCAGGATCAGGCCGCGGCCCGATGGGTTTGGAAGCGGGCCTCGACGGCGGTGATGAGCTGGTTGCTCGCGAAGCCGAGGGCGAGCAGGCCTGCCATCAGGTACATGGTGATGGAATAGGCCTGGGCCGGAGGGACCCCGTGGCCGATCTGGTATTGGCGGATGTAGTTCACCAGCACGGGACCCGCCAGCCCGGCCGCGGACCAGGCCGTGAGCAGCCGGCCATGGATGGCGCTCACCTGGTCGGTGCCGAAGATGTCGCGCAGGTAGGCCGGGATGGTGGCGAAGCCGCCCCCGTACATCGACATGATCACCGCGTAGGCAGCCACGAACAGCACCACGCTGCCGATGCGGCCGGTGGTGGGGGTGAGCGCATAGAGCGCCGCGCCCAGGGCGAAGTAGATGGCGTAGGTGGGCTTCCGTCCCAGGTAGTCGGAGGCGGAGGACCACAGGAACCGTCCCCCCATATTGAAGATGCTCAGCAGCCCCACGAACCCGCCTGCCGCCACCGCGGAGATGCGCCCCTTGAACATCTCCTGGATCATGGGCGAGGCCTGGCCGAGCACCCCGATGCCCGCGGTCACGTTGAGGAAGAGGACGATCCACAGGAGGTAGAACTGCCGGGTGCGGACGGCGTTGTCCGCGCTCACGTTGCCGGTGGTGACCAGCCTCTGGGGCCTGGCCGGCGCCGAATAGCCTTCGGGCATCCAGCCGGCCGGCGGAACCCGGACGGTGACCACCCCCAGCATCATGAAGGCCAGGTAGATCAGGCCCATGGTCACGAAGGTCTGCCAAACCCCGGCGGACGTGGCCGACTGGAAGTGGCCCATGAGCGCCACCGCCAGGGGCGAGCCGATCATGGCGCCGCCACCGAAGCCCATGATGGCCATTCCCGTGGCCATGCCCGGGCGGTCCGGGAACCAGGTGATAAGGGTCTTAACCGGGGACACGTAGCCCAGGCCCAATCCGATTCCCCCCAGCACTCCGTAACCCAAGTAGACAATGGCGATGTCGTGCATCGCCACGCCCAGGGCCGCCACCAGGAAGCCGCCGGAGAAGCACAGGGCGGAAGCCAGCATCGCCTTGCGCGGCCCGGCCCGTTCCACCCACTTCCCGCCGAAGGCCGCGGAAAGGCCGAGGACCAGGATGGCGAAACTGAAGATCCACCCCAAAGTGGTCAGCTTCCAGTCATCCGGGGCGGAACGGGTGATCCCCTGCAGCCGGGTCATGGGCAGGTTGAATACGCTGAACGCGTAGACCTGCCCGATGGCCAGGTGGATGGAGAGCGCCGCCGGCGGCACCAGCCACCGGTTGAACCCTGGTCCAGCCACAGTCCGTTCACGTTCCAGGAACCGGAGCATGTGCAACCTCCTCATGGAAATTGTCAAAGGTGTGATTGAGTCTCCCGCTCAATCGAAATTGACGTACCATGGATACCTGGAGATTGCAAGAGGTTTAATGGAAAAAATTGTTGGGATTGACAACCTAGAACGCCAATGAACAACTCCGTCGCCCACGTCCCCGTCCAGCGCGTCCTCGGTGCGGCCCGGGTCGACGTCATGGACGCCTTGGCCGTGGAGGAACCCCTGGAGATCCAGCTGGAACACGCGGGCCGGCGGCGCAGCCTGTCCATCACCATGCGCACCCCGGGACACGACCAGGAGCTGGCGCTGGGCTTCCTCTGGACCGAGGGGATCCTCCGCGGCCCGGAGGATCTGCTCCGGGTGCGGTCCGTGAGCCAGTCCCCCTGCCGGACCAACCTGGTCCGGGTGGCGCTCCAGGACCATGTGGCGGTGGACCTGGACCGGCTGGAGCGGCACTTCTACACCACCTCCAGCTGCGGAGTCTGCGGCAAGGCCTCCATCCAGGCGCTGCGGACCCAGAGCGCCTATCCGCCCTGGCCGGAGGGTTCCCCCCCGTTCTTCCCGGCCAGCCTGCTGGCACAGCCTTCCGGCCCGGCTGCGGGCGGCCCAGGAGGTGTTCGCCGCCACCGGCGGACTGCACGCCTCCGCCCTGTTCGACCCGTCCGGGGAGTGCCTGGTCTTGCGCGAGGACGTGGGGCGCCACAACGCCCTGGACAAGGTCATCGGCCGGGCCCTGCTGGACGGCCGGCTGCCCCTTCGGGACCGCCTGCTGCTGGTGAGCGGGCGGGCCAGTTTCGAGCTGGTCCAGAAGGCGTCCATGGCCGGCTTGCCGTTCCTGGGCGCCGTGGGCGCGCCTTCCAGCCTGGCGGTGGACCTGGCCCGGGAGGCCGGCATGACCCTGGTGGGTTGGCTCCGGGACGGGCGCTTCAACGTCTACACCGGAACCTGGCGGCTCACCTGAATCGGGAGGTCCCATGTCCCGTCGACCCGAATTGGTTCCAGAAGAAACCGTGGCGCCCGGGGTGGCGGCCCCGCCCGCCGTCTCCGGCGGCCTGCCGGCCATTCTCTCGGCCGCCCGGCACGCCCTGGCGGAAATGGGCCCCTTCCGGGCCGTCCAGGAACTGGCCAAGGTGAACCAGCACGGCGGGTTCGACTGCCCGGGCTGCGCCTGGCCGGACCCGGACGACCGGCGCGAGCTGGTAGGCTTCTGCGAGAACGGGGCCAAGGCGGTGGCCGAGGAGGCCACCTCCCGGCGGGTGACGCGGGAATTCTTCGCGGCGCATTCCGTGGCCGAGCTGGCCGGGTGGTCCGATCACGACCTGGGCAAGGCGGGCCGGCTCACCGAGCCGATGCTGCTGGAGGAGGGCGCCAGCCACTACCGGCCGGTGACCTGGGAGGCGTCCTTCAGCGTCCTGGCGGAGGAACTCCGGGCCCTGCCGTCGCCGGACCAGGCGGTGTTCTACACCTCGGGACGCACCAGCAACGAGGCCGCTTTCGTCTACCAGCTGTTCGTGCGCATGTTCGGCACCAACAACCTGCCGGACTGCTCCAACATGTGCCACGAGTCCAGCGGCCTGGCGCTGAAGGAGGTGCTGGGCAACGGCAAGGGCTCGGTGACCCTGGAGGATTTCCGGCACGCGGACTGCATCCTGCTCATGGGCCAGAACCCGGGCACCAACCACCCGCGCATGCTCGCCACCCTCCAGGAGGCGGTCCTGCGGGGAGCCCGGATCATCAGCCTCAACCCGCTCCTGGAGACCGGCATCAAGTCCTTCATCCACCCCCAGAAATTCTGGACCTGGATGGGCAACGGCACCCCCATCGCCACCCTGCACCTGCCGGTGGCGGTGAACGGCGACATCGCCGCCCTGAAGGGGCTCATGAAAGAGATGGTGGAGGCCGAGGACCGGGCACCGGGGACGGTGTTCGACCACGAATTCATCGCCGCCCACACCCGCGGCTTCGAGGCCCTGGTGGAGCACCTGCGCAGCGCGTCCTGGGGGGAGATCACCGCGGGCTCGGGCCTGGAGCGTGAGCGGCTGCGGGCGGCCGCGGACCTGCTCATGGCGTCGCAGGCCACCATCGCCTGCTGGGCCATGGGCCTCACCCAGCAGTCCCACGCTGTGGACTGCATCCAGGAGGTGGTGAACCTGATGCTGCTGCGGGGCCAGGTGGGGCGTCCGGGGGCCGGCGTCTGCCCGGTGCGCGGCCACAGCAACGTCCAGGGCGACCGCACCATGGGCATCTTCGAACGGCCCTCCGCCGCGTTCCTGGACGCCCTCCAGCGCACCTTCCAATTCGATCCGCCCCGCCGCCACGGCTATGACGTGGTGGAGGCCATCCGCGCCATGCACGAAGGCAGGGTGGGGGTGTTCTTCGCCCTGGGCGGCAACTTCCTCTCCGCCACCCCCGACACCGAGTTCACTGCCGACGCCCTGCGCCGCACCCGGCTCACGGCCCAGGTCTCCACCAAGCTCAACCGGTCCCACCTGGTCACCGGCCGGCGCGCGCTCATCCTGCCCTGCCTGGGCCGCACCGAGACCGACCTGCAGGCCGGGGGCGGGCAGATGGTCAGCGTGGAGAACTCCATGGGCTTCGTGCACGCTTCCCGGGGCAACCTGGCCCCGGGGTCGGAGCACCTGCGCAGCGAGGTGGCCATCGTGGCCGGGCTGGCCGAGGCCGTGCTCCGGGGCAGGGCGGACCTGCCGCAGCTGGACTGGCGGGCCCTGGCGGCCGACTACGACCGCATCCGCGACCTGGTGGAGCAGGTGGTGCCGGGATTCGAGCGGTTCAACCTGCGCCTGCGCCAGGGCGGGTTCCACCTGCCCCACGCCGTGCGCGACCACCGCCGCTTCGACACCCCCAGCGGCAAGGCCGAGTTCACCCTCCACCCGATCCCGAAGCTGGACCTGCCGGAGGGCTGCCTGCGGCTCATGACCCTGCGCAGCCATGACCAGTTCAACACCACCATCTACGGCCTGAACGACCGCTACCGGGGCGTGAGCAAGGGGCGGCGCGTGGTCTTCGTGAACGAGGCCGACCTGGACCGCCGGGGCCTGCTCCCCGGCCAGCGGGTGGACATCACCAGCCACTTCCAGGGCGAAACCCGCAAGGCCGAGGGTTTCCTGACGGTGCCCTACGCCATCCCCGAAGGCTGCGCCGCGGCCTATTTCCCGGAAGCCAACGTGCTCGTGCCCATCGGCAGCGTCGCCGCCAGGAGCAACACACCGGCCTTCAAGAGCCTGGTGGTGACGATCTCTCCCAGCTGAGCGGGCGCCTGCGCATCATTTGTTCGGGGTGCGGATCTTCGGGGTGCCTTGCACCGCGGCCTTCAGGGCCGGGTCGGCGCCGACCAGGTCCAGGACCTTCCGGGTGATCTGCTCATCCACGGCCTTGGCGTTGCGGATGGGCACCGGGTAGCGCACCAGAAGTTCCAGCCCGGCGTCGCCGAACTGCATGCGCGATTCCGGCTCGGGCGTCTCCATCTGGATCTCCCCGCGCTGGGCGATGGCCTCGTGCTGCCGTTCCATCTCCGCCCGATGGCCCCCATAGACCTCCTCCACGATGGCCAGGAGCTTGTCCTGGACCGCCTGGCGGTCGGCTTCCGGGGCGATGGCCACCACCATCTCGTGCCAGGCGTACTCGGCCCCCGGGATCTGCCGGAACAGGGGGGTGCCGGCCTGGAACAGGACCGAGTTGGAGAACACCACGATCCGCCCGGTGGGCCGGAAGTCCATGCCGGTCCCGGCCAGCTCCATCAGGTAGAACCGCACCAGGCCCACGTCCGCCACGTCGCCGGTGATCCCGGCGATGGTGATCCGGTCCCCGACCCGGATGCCGTAGCGGCCGATGATGAGGAAATAGGCCGCCACCGACAGGAGGACCGCCTGCAGCCCGACCGCGATGCCGGCGGTGATGAACCCGGCGAAGGTGGCCAGGGAGCTGAAGTCGGTGACGAACCCCAGGACCAGCACGATCACGATCAGGAATCCGGACACCACCCGGCGCAGGACCAGGAACTGCCGCCGGCGGCGCGGCTCCTGCACGTACCGGAAGGTGACCCGGCGCCAGGCCTCGGACAGGGCCAGGATCAGCCCGAGCACCACCAGGATCACCGCGACCCGGCCGAGCACGGCCCGCAGCACCCGGCCCGAGGTGCGGTGGACCAGGTCCCGCCACCGTTCCAGGTTGGCCTTGCTGTCGTCCAGCAGCAGCGTCTCCTGGCTGAGCGGCAGCAGGGCGCCGGCGAGCCCCTTGAACCGGTCGGTGAGGGCCCGCTCGGACCGGATCTCCACCGTGACCTCGTCCGCGCTCCCGTCCGCCGGCAGCGGCCGGTCGGCCTGGGCCTGGCTTTCCTGGATGGTGCTCCGCAGGGCGTCGCGCAGCGGGGCGCGCGTCTTCTCCACCACGCCCCGGACCTGGCCGGTCCGCTCCAGGGCGGTGTCGATCCTCCGTTCCGACGCCGTGCAGTCGTACAGGCTCGCCACCTGGCTGAGCAGGCCGCCCGAACTGGAGAACGCGGGCCGGGCCGGGCCGGCGCCGGCCGCGGCCGGCTTGGGCGCGCCCGCCTCCTGGCCGAGCGCCTCGGGGACCGTCCGGGCCAGCTGGTCGATGGAACCCGCAAGGTCGCCGGCGGTCCCGCCGTTCTCCGCCGCGAACGCCTTCATCTTCCGGATGGCGTCCAGGAGGGCCTGCTGGAGGTCCAGCTGACCCCTGGCCCGCTCCAGCTGGACCTCCAGGTCGGCCCGGCGAGCGCCCGCGAGGGCGGGGAGCTTCGCCTCCAGGGCCGCGGCCTGGGCCTGGAGGTCCTGCACCCGGGCGGCGGCGCGCGCTTCCGCCTGGGCCCGGCGCAGGGCCTGGTCGTCGCCGCCGGCCCCAGGATTGGCGCTCTCCTGGTCCTTGATCAGCGCGGCCCCGGCCCGGGTGGACTGGAACGCCAGCTTCACCGCCTGGGCGGCCAGGTCCTGGGCCTGGTCCTGGTAGAGCACCTCGCTGGGCAGTCCCAGCATCTGGATATCGGTGGTGATGTGGCGGTACCAGGAGACCACGGCGTTCAGGTGGCGCAGGAGGGCCTGGCCGTCGAGCGCCACCGGCGCATGGCCGGCCTGGGCCGCCGGGCCGGCCCCGGGGGCCGGCGCCGCCGCCGCAGCAGCCGGGGGTGCGCCCGGGGCCGCGGCAGGCCGCGGCGCCTGGGCCCAGGCCGCGGCGCCCCACCATAGGCCGGAGGCGAGCCCCAGGCCTCGCAACAGGGCTCCGACGGGTCTGCTGGCAAGCACAAGCGCGTGGGGTCGCATGGGTCGCTCCGGAGATGGGTCGATGAAGCCTTGACCATTCCAAAGATGCCAGCGATGCCCGCCGGCTGCACCCCGCGCTTGCCGATTTTTCCATGGGCAATTCTAATTGTTGCCCCTGAAGCAAGTTACTCGGAACGCATGCCTGCCCCCGGGCTCACCGTCACCACAGCCCGAGCACCTTCCACCACATGCCCCCGATGCCCACCCAGACGACGATGTTGGCCACGCTCACGAGGAGCCCGATCCGCCACCAGGTCCCCACCGTCACGTAGCCCGTGCCGAACAGCACCGGGGCCGGCCCGCAGCCGTAGTGGGTCATGCTGGCGAAAAGGTTGCTGAGGTACGCCAGCACCAGGGCCGCCAGCACCGGGGGCGCGCCCAGGGCCACCGCCACGCCCAGGAAGAGCAATACACGAACTGAACCAGGCGCCAACAAC
>CAWFOJ010000136.1:0-5601 GCA_963816585.1 uncultured Holophagaceae bacterium
GAGCGTCCGCGACGCGGCCGTGCGCACCCGCGGCTCCCGCATGTCCACCCGCACCACCCCGGTATCCTCCTGGAAGCCCGAACCGCGCATGTCCACCAGGGGCGTGCCTTCCAGCATGATGCGGTGCACCCAACCGCCCAGGAAGTTCCCGAACGTCTCGGGATTGAATGGCTGGCCCAGGGCCAGCCGCGCCTTCAGCATGGCCTCCACCTGGTTCCGCCAGGGCTCCGGCGCCGCCACTTCCCAGTCCCGCACCGGGGCGTAGGAGGCCAGGCGCAGCCCGAGCACCGGCTCGCCGTCCAGCCGTTCCATCCCGGCGTCCGCGTCCCGGGCCCAACCATGCCGCAGCAGTTGCTCCAGGGCGCGGACGACGTCCCGGCGCCGGAGGGGGGCGCCCGCGGGCAGCACCCGGTCTAGCATGGCCCGCGCCTCCGGCGCCAGCGGGCCGTCCGCATGCAGCACCCACCGGCGCGCGGGCAGGACCTCCTCGCCGCCCGCCTGGCCCAGGATCTTCGCCTCGAGGGCGGGCAGGACGGCGTCGAACGCCTCGCGCCCCGCGGCCACCAGGGCCGGCACCTGGTCGCCGTAGTCCAGGAAATGCACCCGCTTCAGCTCCGGGCGCACCAGGAACGAGGCGGCAGACCGGCTTTCCACCTGCCGCCGCTCCACCACCAGGTCCAGGCTGCGCGCCGCCAGGGAGAAGAAGTTGCTGACCGGGTGGGATCCCAGAGGATTGCTCACGTCCACCGCCAGGGTCAGGTCCGGGTGGAAGGCGTCCCGGGCGATGAACACCGGGAGGTTCTCCACCAGCGCCCCGTCCACGTAGTGGAAGCCTCCGATCTGCACCGGGGCGAACGCGCCCGGCACGGCCATGGAGGCCCGCAGCACCTCCACCAGGTCGCCCTCGGCGAACACCTGCCCCGCGCCGGTCTCCAGCTGGGTGGCCACGACCCGCAGGGGCACCTTCAGCTGGTCGAAGCGCCCGTGGGCGTAGAAGGCGCCCCGGGCCAGGAAACCCTCCAGAGTGCGCTGGATCTCGCTTCCTTCCCGCAGGGCCAGGACGAACGAGGGCACGCCGCGGTCCACCTGCAGGGACAAGAGGGTCCCGTTGTCCGCCTCGTCCTCCTGCAGGGTGCGCCCTGGGGTGCGCAGCAGGGGGTCCAGGAAGGCCCGGTTGAAGTCCACCCGGGTGAACAGGTCCTCGATCTCCCGGCCCGTGAAGCCGCAGGCCATGAGCGCCCCCACCAGCGCTCCGGCGCTGGTGCCGGTGACGCTGTCCACCGGGATCCCCTCCTCCTCGAGCCGCTGGATCACGCCGATGTGGGCCACCCCGCGGGCCCCGCCGCCGCTCAGGACCAGGGCCAGGCTGGGCCGCCCGGGCAGGTCCACCCGAGGGGTGAAGTGGAACAGGCAATCGGGGGGGGTGACCCGCACCCGGATGCGGTCCTCCGCCGGAGCCCGGGCGGCCGCCAGGCAGGCCACGGCCGCCGCCGCGGCCAGCAGCCTTCTCATGCTCGCCGCCGGAGAGGATCGACCATCATCAGCCTCCCAAGGCCGCCTGCTGGGCCAGCATGAGCGCCCGGCATCCCTGCAGGCCCAGGTCCATGAGCGCCAGGGCCTCGGCCCGGGTGAAACTGCGCCCCTCGCCGGTGGACTGGACATCCACCAGTTCCAGGGGCGCGTCCGCCGCCCCCGCGGGCCGGGTGGCCACGAGGTTGCAGTCCACCGCCGCCTGGCGATCCTCTTCGTACTCCAGGTCCAAGGCCAGGCCCCGGCGCCCGGCGCCGCCCTGGGGATCCGGTTCCAGGAGGCCCACGCTCACCGCCGCCACCTGGCGCACCAGGGCGGGTTCCAGGCCCTGGGACCGCAGGGCCAGGACCAGGGCCACCCAGGCGCCGGTGACCGCGGCGCAACGGGTGCCGCCGTCGGCGTTGAGCACATCGCAGTCCAGGGTCACCTGGCGCTCCCCCAGGGCCTGGAGGTCCACCGCCTGGCGCAGGCTCCGGCCTATGAGCCGCTGGATCTCCACGGTCCGTCCCTGCTGGCGGCCCCTGGCCGCTTCCCGGTCGGTCCGGGTGTGGGTGCTGCCCGGCAGCATGCCGTATTCGGCGGTGATCCAGCCCCGCCCCTGGCCTTTCCGCCAGGCCGGGACCCGCTCCTCCAGGCTGGCGGAGCAGACCACGTGGGTGTCGCCCAGGCGGATCAGGCACGAACCGCCGGCGTGCACCTGGACCCCCGTCTGCAGGCTCAAAACCCTTAATTCATTAGAGATTCTCATCGCCACCCCCGCCCAGCTCGATCTTTTTCACGCGTTTTTCGTGGCGTCCGCCGAGAAAGGGGGTTTCAAGAAAGGTTTTAAGGTAATATTCAGCTAGGAGCGGATCCGTCAGCCGCTGGCCGAAAGCGATGGCGTTTGCGTCGTTGTGCTGTCGTGCCAGTCTGGCGTGCTCGGGGGAAGTCACCAGGGCACAACGGATGTTGGCGTGGCGGTTGGCCGCGATGCTGACCCCGAGCCCCGAACCGCAGACCAACACAAGGCGATCCCACTTGTCCATTCCAGCCGCCGCCCGATGTGCGAAATCCGGATAATCCACAGCCGCGGGACTATCGGTTCCGAAGTCGACCGGCTCGTGCCCGTGCGCCAAGGCCCAGGCCTTCAGCCGCTCCTTCAGGTCGTAACCCCCATGATCGCTGGCGAAACCAAGTCTCATATGGCCGCTCCCTGGAAAAGGGTAACTGAATGACCCGTCCCATCCTCCAGTATCGTCCCCTGGATCGCGGCTTTCTGCTTTGTCTTCCGGGCGAGTCTTCGGTGGCCGACTGGCAGCGGGCCCTGCGCAACCTTCCGGGCAACCTGCATGGCCGGGACCGGCTCACCCCCGCCCGGGCCAGGGCCTTCCTCCCGGACGGGCGGCTGGTGGAGACCCACACGGTGCCCCTGCGCTGGCAGCGGGCCCTGCCCTGGCTGGCCTCCATGGCCACGGACCCGGAGCGGGTGGGCGGGAGCCTGGCCTTCTGGGGCGTGGCCCTGCGCCTGCTCCAGTCCCTGGTGCTGCGCGGCGCCCTTCTGCCCCAGCTGGACACCCGGGGCAATCCCTGGCGCGCCACCTGGGGCATCAGCCTGACCAGCCCCATGGACCGGGAATCGGTGGACCAGCTGATGCAATCCATGCCGCCTTCGGTGCTGGCCTTCCCGGAGGACGACAGCTGGAGCTTCACCAAGGGGCTGGGACTGGGCACCCTGGACACGGAGGAGTTGGACGACGACCTGGCCCTGCCGCCCAGCGGCGAGCTGGTTTTGCGTGCGTTCCTGGAGGACGGCGCGGACTTCCTGGTGCGCTTCGTGGCCGGCTCCCTGCGCCAGGGGGAGGATCCCCGCCTGAGCCTGATCCATCGCCTGCGCGGCCACAAGCGCGACCGGCTGCCCTGGGACGAGCGGCTGATGGTCGCCCTCAGCCATCCCATGAACGAGTTCCCCACCATCGGCATCACCGAGCGCACCCTGGGCGAGCAGCTGGAGCAGTGGAGCGAAGGGGCCCGGGTGCAGTGGATCCGCCCCAGCCTGAAGCTGGAGGCGCCGCCCGTGCCCCCGGGCAAGGACGCCATCCAGGAAGCCGACCGCCTCTCCGAAGGGGGCTGGATCCTGCGGGTAGGCCTGGAGACCCAGGAGGGGGACGTGATCCCGGTGGCCCGCCTGTGGGAGCCGTCCACGGAGCCGGAGGTGCTGGAGGCCCGGAAGGTCCTGCTGCGGGGCCTGGCCCGGGCGGTGCCGTTCTTCCCGCCCCTGCAGGGGACCCTGTCCGGGCGCCAGCCCGAAGACCTGGTGCTGAGTCCCACCGAGGCTTGGCAGTTCCTCACCCGGGGCGCTTCCCAGCTGAAGGAAGCGGGCTTCCTGGTGCACATCCCCGAGGCCCTGGCGGAATTCGGCGGCGCCCGGCGGCTGCGCGCCAAGGTGCGCCTGGGGGCCCGGCAGCTGGCCGCCCCGGCCGGCGCCGGAACCGCCGCCCAGGAAGGGCTGGAGGGGGCCGTTTCCGCGGACTGGTCCCTGATGCTGGGCAACGACACCCTGGACCTGCAGGATTTCGCCCAGATGGCCAGCCTCAAGCATCCCCTGGTGGCCTGGAAGGGCAAGTGGGTGGCCCTGGACCCGGACACCCTCAAGCAGATCACCCAGGTGATCCAGGCCAGCCGCGGCGCCGGCTTCGAGAGCATGAGCCGGGGCGAGGCCCTGGCCGCCGCCCTCACCGGCACCGCCCGCATCCCGGGCGTCTCCGAGGCCATCGAGGTGGAGGCCGCCGGCGACTTCGGCGCCGCCCTGGACGAGCTCAAGGTGCTGCCGGACCGGCCCATCACCCAGCCCGCCGGTTTCCGGGGCCAGCTGCGCCCGTACCAGCTGCGCGGCCTGGCCTGGCTGGACGGGCTCGACCGTCTGGGGCTGGGCGGCATCCTGGCGGACGACATGGGCCTTGGCAAGACCATCGAGGTGCTGGCCTTGCTGCTGCACCGCCAGCAGCGCCACCCGCAAACAGGCCCGCCCACCTTGCTCGTATGTCCCACGTCCCTCCTGGGCAACTGGGAGCGGGAAATCGCCAGGTTCGCCCCGAGCATCCCGTTCTTCGTGCACCACGGCAACAACCGGGACCGCCTGCCCCGGGAGTTCCGTCCCCACACCATCGTGCTCACCACCTACGGCGTGATCCGCCGGGAGGAGGAGGTGTTCGCGGCGCGCCACTGGGGCATGGCGGTGGTGGACGAGGCCCAGGCCATCAAGAACGCCTCCTCGTTCCAGGCCAAGGCGGTGCGCAAGCTCAGGGCCTCCTTCAAGCTGGCCCTCACCGGCACGCCCATCGAGAACAGGCTGCTGGAGCTCTGGTCCATCCTGGCCTTCGCGCTCCCCGGCTACCTGGGGGGGGAGTCCTTGTTCAAGGACCAGTTCGCCTCCCCCATCGAGAAGTACCCGGGACCCGGACGCCGCCCTGGAGCTGCGCCAGCGGGTGGGCCCGTTCATCCTGCGCCGGCTCAAGACCGACCGCACCATCATCCAGGACCTGCCCGAGAAGCAGGAGATGAAGGTCTACACCCAGCTCAGCAAGGAACAGGCCCTGCTCTACCGGGCGCGGGTGGAGCAGATGGACCAGGACCTGGTCGCGGCCCAGGGCATCGAGCGCCGGGGGCGAATCCTGGCCCTGCTCACCCACCTCAAGCAGATCTGCAACCACCCGTCCCAGTTCCTCAAGCAGACCGGGCCGTACAAAGGCCGCAGCGGCAAGCTGGAACGGCTCACCGAAATGCTGGAGGAAGTGCTGGAGAGCGGCGAGAAGGCCCTGGTGTTCACCCAGTTCCGGGAGATGGGCGACCGGCTCCAGGTCCATTTCCAGGACGTGCTCGGCTTCGAGCCCCCGTTCCTGCACGGCGGCACCACCCGGGAGCAGCGGGACGAGATGGTGCGCAGCTTCCAGGAGGACGCCGACGGCTCCCCGGTGCTGCTGCTCAGCCTCAAGGCCGGCGGCGTGGGGCTGAACCTCACCGCCGCCACCCACGTGTTCCACTTCGACCGCTGGAGCAAGGACTGGTACGAACGAAGGCACGCCTACATAACAC
>CAWFOJ010000137.1:0-20681 GCA_963816585.1 uncultured Holophagaceae bacterium
TAAGCTTGCCGGCGAGATACAGCCCCACGAGCGCCACGTCGCAACCAACCGAGGATGGCAGGAGCAACCCGACGTTCTCGCCGGGCAGCTCGCGGAAGTAACGCGCCATGTTCAAGGCTCCAACCAACACGCGCCTCATAGCTGAGAACTCCGGCTTGGTCGTCGGCGGTGCATATGTCCTTGCGTTGAGCCAGGGCTCGGTGGACGAACGCCTCCGCGATGGTTGTCCCCTCAATGCTCACGAGCCGCTCCTCCTTGGGTGCGTGGAACCAGTCGGGCGGGGGAGGTTTGGGCGGCTCGCGATGAAGCAAACCCGCGGCAAGGGCATACAACTGTCCCATGCTGGCCGGCACTTGATCGCCGCTAAAACCAAATCGCCGTTCGACTTGGAGGCTCAACTCCATGCGGTCGAGGCTGTCCATGCCGAGTTGATCGAGGGTGGTCTCGGCGTTCTGCTCGGCGGCCGAGAGCGGGCGGCGGATTCGCTCGGCAACCATTTCGCTCACGGCCTGGTGCGTCTCAACGGAAAGTTTGCTCAGATCGAGTGATTCCTCGCTCTTCAAAGGGGGAAATTCATAAGTGCATGCCCCGAATAGGAAATGGGCCGGCACGAACGTCGGCTTCTCGGGTGCATCGACGTTGTACCAGGTTTCCAGCCAGGGGTTGAGCACTTCTCGCTCCAATCCGGGCAAGCGCGAGCGCTCAATGTGTTCGAGCGTGAGATCGACGTGCCTGCGCGGGGCAAAGAAGATTAGGTTGGCGAAGACGTATCCGATCCCTTGAGCCAATCGTTTGAGGAACGGCGGAGCGGCAACGCTGGCCGGGGTGCTGGCCGACGAGCATCATGCACCCCGCGCTCCAGCATCACGTGCGGCGTTCCGGGCGCGATCCAAAGCGGTGGATATGCCCGAAGGCGTTGGGTTGTTTCTGACCTACGGGGTAAGTGTGGCCCGAACTATTGGGTATGTACCAGGCAATGGCATCCAGGGAGCCATAGGTCTCACCCGTGGTACCTGCCCGACAGGCATACTCCCATTCAGCTTCTGTGGGGAGGCGGAAGGTCACCCCTCCGCCTTTGGCGTTCAGCCATTGGATGAAGGCTTGGGCATCGTTCCAACTAACACAGACCACCGGCCAACTATCCCCCTGGACCAAAGAGGGGTCGCTCCGGATGAGATCATCCTTGTATACCCAGTCCCAGCTATTAAATTCCAGATGTTCGAAGCCGGGGTTACGCCAGTTGACCTTTTCTTTGGACACCCAGTCGTCGCCGTTATACACCCGTGCGCCGACACCATGCTCCGCTTCCGTCTTGTAATTGGTATCCTCCACGAAGGCCCTGAACTGGGCTACCGTGACGTGAGTTTTCTGCATCAAGAAAGGCCGGGTGATGGCCACGGAATGAACGGGACGAAGGCCATTTTTCTCGAGCCAGCCGATACCAGTGGCGTTCGTCCCCATCTGAAAGCTCCCGGGGGGGATCTGCACCATCTCGAAGGTGCAGGGGCCAATCTTCACCTTTGCCTCCCACAGTCCCGATGACCCGCGAGTTGCCCCCTGGACAAGCGGTGGATCCTTCGCCTGCCCCTGGGCGGGTGGCGGTGCCTGGGCGGCCAAGGATCCGAGGAAACTAAGGCTCAGACAAAAGCCGACCAGCAGCCGACTCTTCATGGAACACCTCCTTATTCCGGAAAGTGGATGGCTATCGGCCCATTCCCCCGGGAAAAGCCCGGGGCGGCCATGTTTTTGGATCTACTGTCAAGGTTTGGCTTGTCTGGCGGGCGTGTCTTGAACGTTCTTGTTTTTTTTTCTCCCTCCCTGGGACCACGGGTTGATCAAGGCACGGGAGGCTTTGCCGTTCTGCCGGGCGACAACCGGTACCGGGCCATGGCCACCTTCAGGAGCCTGGTCCACCCCGTGAAGTTATACCGGGTGGAACCGTTCAGGTCCTGAATGAGCTGTTGAACCACCCAGAGAAGGCGAACCGGGACTGGCCCGGGGTGTTCCAAGGGAATCAGGGTGAATTTCCGCGTGGCCATCCGGAACCGGGAGCGGCGCCCCATGGTCAGGCGAAAACCTTGTCCCGGGGCAACCCCGCGACATATTCCCCAGGGGTGAGGTGCAAGATCTGCTTGAAGTGCCGGTGCAGGTGGCTCTGATCGGCGAATCCCACCTCGGTCGCCACCTTCCCGGGGGGCATGCCGCAGATGAGAAGGGAGCGGGCCCGCTCGATCCGTACCCGGGTCAGAAAGGCGTGGGGCGGCATGCCTGAATACTCCCGGAAAGCGTGCGCCAGGTAGAACCCGTTCATCCCAGTCAGTCCCGCCAGTTCGTCCAGGCCCACTGGCTCCTGGTAATGCTCCCGCAGGTAAGCCATGGCCTTTCGCACCGCCGTGCTGGCGTTGGTGGCCCGGGGTGGAGTGAATCCATGATCCGCATGGGCCAGCATGATCCGCAAGCAGATGGCCAGCCGGCTTTGCTGCTCCAGGGCCGACGCCCCGGTCCGGACCGCAGCGAGAAGCTGCGCCATAGCCCGAAACTCAGGCGAATCCTTGCCTGTGGGCCCCGTCGACAAGTGGACCGGGCCCCGGACATTGTGCTCCTCGGCCGTGCGCAGGAACAGGTTGGGGGGGACGAACATGTAGAAGCGATCCACAGGATCGATGACGCGGGTCATGACCAGTAGATCGCCCGGCTCCGTCATCCCGATACTGATCTGGTCGGCGTTTTCCAGGATGAGACGGCCCCGCCATCGATACTCCCGAGTTCCCCGGAGGTTGATGCTGAATATGTAATGTTCATGAATAACACTGTACAAGGCCGTGGAGTTGCATCTGCGGAGGAAATCGATTCCCGGCAGGCATTGGGACCGCACGAAAGCCATCTGCTCCACCGTGTCCATGGAGCCCCCGATCAGGCTGCACCCGATCGGCTACGAAGCCGGTCAAGTTCCACGAGTATTAATAAATTCAAACCTCAACCAGGAGGAAAGCACGATGCAGGAAATGTCATGTCGATTTTATCACTGGCAGGCTTGAATTGGAAACCTAACCAGCGTAAATTCCCCGCTGCCTGCGCTCACGGCTTGGGAATCTCTCCCCGGACCAGTGCGAAATGGCCGCCCGGCGCAAGTCCCATGATCCTCTTGAAGTGCTGGGAGATCAAGCTGCGTCAAGGCTGGATTCTTTGATTCCTGGCGTCCATCTCGATTGATCAATTTTCAGGGCATCCCCACTCCCGCCAATCCTCCTTCTCGATTAGGGCCTGGCTGATGATGCAGCTGGGTAGGTGGCCGCGCACGTCCACGTCCTGCAGGCAGGCGCAGCATGATCCAGGGGGTTCGTGGTTCTCGTAGGCCAAACGCCGTAGAACGTCCTCCAGGCGATCCATCAACCGCTCCGTCTGCTCCTGGGTGGGCATGGCTCCTCCAGCAAATGGGTGGATTCTACGCCGTTCATCTCGGTGCGGATCGCCACGTTCACCAAATCGAAGGGCTGGACAATACAGCGCCACCTGGGCACCCCTGCCCACCTTTGCCACCGCGATCCTCTCCCCGACCTTCACCGGCTTGCAGGCCATCACCGGCGCGATCCAGTCGGCGGTCTCCTGGGATGTGGTCACCATGATGGCCATTCAGGTCGATTCAGTTGCAAGCAGTTGTTGACATTTCACGGCCTGCGACCAAGACTTAGCCGATTTCCCACAAAGGAGAGTATATGTACCATGCGTTCCGCAGGTATGTTGCCGTGCTGTTTCTGCTCTTGGGGATCGCCCTGACGGCGGCGTCCGGCCCGCCACTAAGGGTGGAAGAGTTCATGGTGCCGTCGGGAGACCAGGGCATCAGCCTCTATGTTCGGAACAAGCGCCCCGAGACCCTCCTTCAGATCCCAGGGGAGAGGATCGTGCTGTTCGTGCACGGGGCTACCTACCCCTCCGAGACGACCTTCGATCTGCAACTGGGCGGCTTGTCCTGGATGGACTACATCGCACAGCAGGGCTATGACGTCTACCTGATGGACCTGCCCGGCTACGGCCGGTCCACCCGGCCACCGGAAATGGACCAACCCACCGAGGCCAACCCACCCATCGTGCGCACCATCACCGCGGTCAGGACTGTGGGCACGGTGGTCGACTTCATCCTCAAGCGGTGCAAGGTGGCGAAGATCGACCTGATCGGTTGGTCCTGGGGCACCAGCCTCGTGGGAATGTACACATCCCAGAACAACGACAAAGTGAATCGGCTGGGACTGTACGCTCCGATGTGGATCAGCAGCCCCGCGTCGCTCCCGGACCCGAGTGCCAAGCTGGGCGCCTACCGTAAGGTCACCCGCGATTCGGCCTGGGCACGCTGGGTTTCGGGGGTGGCCGAAGATAAGCGGGCAGATCTAGTCCCGCCAGGCTGGTTCGAAACATGGGCCGATGCCACCTTCGCCTCTGATCCGGTTGGCGCGCGGCAGACGCCTCCGGTGCTGCGCGCCCCCAACGGGTCTCGCCAGGACTGGAGCGAGTTCTGGGGTGCCGGAAAGGCCATGTACGACCCCAGCCAGATCCGCGTACCCACCTTCCTGATCCACGCCGAGTGGGACGCCGAACTCCCCAGTTACATGCTTCAGGCCATCTTCACCCAACTGACCCATGCGCCTTACAAGCGCTATGTGGAGGTCGGGGAGGGCACTCACTCTTTCATGATGGAAAAGAACCGTATGCAGTTGTTCCAGGAGGTACAGCATTTCCTAGACGAGAAACTCTAAGAAACTGGCTACGTAAATGTCCGTTTCCTCCATGACGGCCTAGGTTGGGAAGTACCCTCCTTCGCCACCGCGATCTTCTCCCCGACCTTCACCGGCTTGCCGGCCATCGCCGCCGCGATCCAGTCCGCCGTCTCCTGGCTGGCCACGGCCAGGATGCCCCCGAGATCGAGCCGGACGTAGGTGTCGCGGATCCTGCCCAGGGAGTGGCACAGGATGGTGTCCGCGATGGCCACGGGCCGGCTGGGGGATGCGTCAGCAACCTGGGAGGGGCGCTGAGGTCAGGATCATCCTGGGGAACTCCGAGCAGCCCGTGCGCCGTTCTTACCCATCTGAGTAAGACCGGAGGCCTGCTACAGAACTACGTTTCCGGACAGTTGGCCGCTCTCCTGGATTGCAGGCACATTACAGGCACCATGCAGGGTCCAATGAAATGGCCCTTCCACTGGATGGGTCTAAGGTACTGTAATAGTTGGTACCGGCGGTCGGAGTCGAACCGACACCCCCTCGCGGAGAACAGATTTTGAGTCTGTCGCGTCTGCCATTTCGCCACGCCGGCGGCGGCCTCCAGTCTAGCCCAGGAAGCGGCCCGGGCCAAGGCCGGGGGGGCCATCCGGCGGTGTTGATCGATCCGGCGCCGGGCCGGGATCAGGCCCCCGGCCCCGGACGCGCAGTGATCGGGACGTGCACCCGCTCCACCCGCGGCCCCAGGCAGGCGGTGAAGGCGCAGGGCAGGGTGCCCGCCGTCTCGGCCACCTCGTAGAGGCTGATCTCCTGGCCGCAGCTGGTGCCCACCAGCACGGCCTCGTCGCCCACCCGGGCGGGGGGGCCCGGGCCCAGGTCGACGAACATGTGGTCGATCTGGATCGGGCCGGCCACGGGGCAGGAGCGGCTGCCCACCAGGACGCGGCCGCCCTGGGCAAAGCGGCGGTCGATCCCGTCGGCGAGGCCCAGGGGCAGGGCGGCCACCCAGGTGCCCGGTCCTTCGCCCTGGGGCAGGAAGCTCAGGTGGGCGATGCGGGCGACCAGGGACAGGCTGGGTTCCAGGGGGATGGGGCGCTCGGGGCGGTCGGGCGGGTAGTAGCCATAGGCCAGGGTGCCGGTGCGCAGCATGGTGAACCGGCTCTCCGGATGGGCCACGAGGGCGCCGGAATTGGCGGCGTGCACCAGCTCGGGCATACGCCCCAGGGCCTGGGCGATGCGGTCCAGGGCCTGGCGGAACACGGCCACCTGGCGCCGGGTGAAAGGTCCCCCCGAGGCCATGTCGGCCTCCGGGAAATGGGTGAACACCCCCTCCAGGAACACGCCGGGGCACTCGGACTCGATGAACCGGGCCAGGGCGGGGGCCTGCTCCGGGCCCACACCGCAGCGGCCCATGCCGGTCTCCACCTCCAGGTGCACCCGGGCGCCGAGCCCCAGCCGCCCGCACACCGCCTGCAAGGCCTTGACGTTGGCCCGGTCGCAGACGTTGAGGGTGATCCCGGCCTCGACGGCGGCGGCCATCTCATCCGGGTGCGAGGGGTAGAACCTGAGGATGGGCAGGCGGATGCCGCCCCGGCGCAACTGCAGCGCCTCCAGCACGGTGGCAACCCCGAACCAGTCGGCCAGGCCGGCCTGCTGGACCATGGCCGCCACCGCCACCGCCCCGTGGCCGTAGGAGTTGGCCTTGGTGCACAGCAGCAGGCGCGGCCCGGGCCCCAGGAAGGCCCGGACGTTCTCCAGGTTCCTGCGGATGCAGTCGAGACGGATCCGGGCCTGGCAGGGGTGGAACATGGCGGGCCTCCCGGGGCTGGAAGCGGAGAGGGTTCCGGGTGGGCTACTTGAGCACGGCCTCCAGCTGGTCCACCGCCCAGTCCAGCTGCTCCCGGGTGATGACCAGCGGGGGGGCCAGGCGGATGGTGCGCAGGTGGGTGTCCTTGCACAGCAGGCCCCGCTCCTTGAGGGCGTGGCAATAGGCCTTGGCGGGGCCCGCGTCCTCGGCCAGGTCCACCCCGGCCCACAGGCCGATGCAGCGCACGGCGGCGATCTTCGGGGACTTGATGGCCTGCAGGCGGGCCTTGAAGTGGGCGCCCAGCTCCGCCGAGCGTTCGGCCAGCTGCTCGTCCACCAGCACGTCCAGGGCCGCCGAGGCCACGGCGCAGGCCAGGGGGTTGCCGCCGTAGGTGGAGCCGTGGATGCCGGGCGTGAAGACGTCCATGACCTCGGCGGAGGCCAGGAACGCGCTCACCGGGTAGAAGCCGCCGCTCAGGGCCTTGCCCACGCAGATGCCGTCGGGGCGGATGCCCTCGTGCTCGAAGGCGAACATCTTCCCGGTGCGGCCGAAGCCCGACTGGATCTCGTCCAGCACCAGCAGGCACCGGTGCTGGTCCGCCAGGCGGCGCAGGCCGCGCAGGAACCCGGGGGGCGGGATCAGGGTGCCCCGCTCCCCCTGGACCGGCTCCATGAAGATGGCCGCGGTGTTCGGGGTGATGGCGTCGGCCACCGCCTCCAGGTCCCCGAAGGGCACCAGCCTGAAGCCCGGGGTGAACGGGCCGAACCCGGCGGTGGCGGTCGGGGTCGGAGCTGAACCCGACGATGGTGGTGGTGCGCCCGTGGAAGTTGCCGTCGGCGACGATGATCTCCGCCCGGGGGTACTCGATGCCCTTCACCTCGTAGCCCCACTTGCGCATGGCCTTGATGGCCGTCTCCACCGCTTCGGCGCCGCCGTTCATGAGCAGGCCCTTGTCGAACCCGGACAGCTGGCACAGCTTCTCCAGCAGGGGCGGCAGCTGGTCGTTGCGGAAGGCCCGGCTGGTGAGGGCCAGGGCCCGGATCTGGGCGATCATGGCCTCGGCGATGCGCGGGTGGTTGTGGCCCTGGTTCACCGCCGAGTAGGCGGCCAGGAAGTCCATGTAGCGGTTGCCGTCCACGTCGGTACAGGTAGACTCCCTGCCCGTGGTTGCAGACCACGTCCAGGACGTGGTAGTTGTTGGCGCCGTAGCGCTGCTCCTTCTCGATGTAGGTCGCGGACTTGGCGGTGGCTTCCAGGGTCATGCTATCTCCTCTCAAGGGGTGGCCGGGCTTCGGGCCCGGCCGGGGCGTGTCATTGGGCGGAAACCGCTTTCTTGGTTCCCAGGTAGGCTTCTTGGACGACCGGGTCGTTGAGCAGTTCCACGCCCTTGCCTTCCCGCACGATCTGGCCCACTTCCAGGACGTAGGCCCGGTGGGCCACGGCCAGGGCCCGGTGGGCGTTCTGCTCCACCAGGAGGATGGGCGTGCCCTCCTTGTTGATCTTGCTGATGACCTTGAAGATCTCCTGCACCAGGATGGGGGCCAGGCCCAGGGAGGGCTCGTCCATGAGCAGGACTTTCGGACTGGACATGAGGGCCCGGCCGATGGCCAGCATCTGCTGCTCGCCGCCGCTGAGGCTCCCGGCCAGCTGGCCCTCCCGCTCCTTGAGGCGGGGGAAGGTGGTGAAGATGTAGTCCAGGTCGTCCTTGATCTTCGCCTTGTCCTTGCGCAGGAAGGCGCCCACCTCCAGGTTGAGGCGGACCGTCAGGTTGGCGAACACCTGCCGGCCCTCGGGCACCTGCACCAGCCCCCGGGCCACCACCTGATGCGGCTTGGGAGGCAGCGCCCGGCCCCGGTAGGTGATCTCCCCGGTGGACCTGACGATGGCCGAGATGGCGTTGAGCAGGGTGGACTTGCCGGCGCCGTTGGCGCCGATGATGGTGACGATCTCGCCCTCCTGGAGGGCGAGGGAGACGTCCTGCAGGGCCTTGACGCCGCCATAGGACACGCGCAGGTTGCGGACTTCCAGCAGCGCGCCCATGTCAGGCCCCCACGCCCAGGTAGGCTTCGATGACCAGAGGGTCGTTCTGGATCCGGTCCGGCGGGCCGGAAGCGATCACCTTGCCGAAGTCGATCACGGTGATGTAGTCGCACAGCTCCATGACCACCTCCATGTGGTGCTCGATGAGCAGGATGGTCAGGTGGAACTGCTCCTTTATCTCCTGGATGAATTCGATCAGTTTCTGGGTCTCGTCCGGGTTCATGCCCGCCGCCGGCTCGTCCAGAAGCAGGAGCTTGGGGTCCAGGGCCAGGGCCCGGGCGATCTCCAGGCGCCGCTGGTGCCCGTAGGGCAGGTTGCGGGCCATCTCCCCGGCCCGGTCCGCCAGCCCCACCATCCGGGCCAGGCCCATGGCGTGCTCCCGGATGGCGCGCTCCTGGCGCAGCCGCCGCGGGCTGGGCACGAAGCCCTCGAACACGCTGTAGTTGGCCCGCAGGTGGCCGGCGGTCATGGATGTTCTCCAGCACACTCAGACTCCGGGAACAGGCGGATGTTCTGGAAGGTGCGGGCGATCCCCCGGTGGGCGATCTGGTGCGGCTGCAGGCCGGTGATCTCGGTGCCGTCGAACTCGATGCTCCCTGGTCCGGCTCGTAGATGCCGGTGATCAGGTTGAAGATGGTGGTCTTGCCGGCGCCGTTGGGGCCGATGATGGCGTGGATCCGGTCCTTGGCCACGGCGCAGCGGAAGCTGTCCACCGCCCTGACGCCGCCGAAGTTCTTGCACAGGTTGTCGATGCTAAGCATGTCCATGGACCACCCGCGAATAGAGGCTGCGCGCCAGGCGCGAGGCGCCCGAGCCCAGGTCGCGCAGGGACTGGAACGTGAGCTCCCAGGATCCCAGCAGGCCTTCGGGCCTGACCACCATGATGAACACCACCGCCGCGCCATAGGTCACCAGGCGCCAGGCGGCGGCGGCCCGCAGGATCTCCGGCAGGCTGGTGAGGATCACCGCCGACACCACGGCGCCGGTGACCGAGTGCATGCCCCCGAAGATGACCATGACGATCAGCTCGGTGGATTTCTGGATGCCGAACATGGAGGGCTGGATGAAGCCCACGTAGTGGGCCAGGAACCCGCCCGCCAGGCCCGCCAGGAGTCCGTTCACGAAGAAGGAGATCTGCTTGTAGCGGAACACCGGCACGGCGATGGCCTGGGCCGCCACCTCGTCCTCCCGCACCGCCACGCAGTTGCGGCCGTGGCGGGAGCCGATGTAGTTGCGCATGACCCACACCAGGACCATGGTCACGGGCACCAGGGTGGTCAGGCTGGTCTTGGTGGGGATGGCCACGATGCCCCGGGAGCCGCCGGTGATCTTCTCCAGGTTCTCCACCAGCAGCCGCACCGCCTCGGCGAAGCCCAGGGTGGCGATGGCGAAGTAGTCGCCCTTCAGGCGCAGGGTGGGGAACCCCAGCAGGAAGCTCACCGCCCCCGAGGCCAGCATGCCGCTCGCCAGGGCCACCGCGAACGGGGCGTGCATCTTCATGGTCATGATGGTGGAGACGTAGGCGCCGATGGCCAGGAATCCCGCCTGGCCGAAGTTGAACGACCCGGTGAAGCCGGTGAGCAGGGACAGGCCCAGCACCGCGATCAGGTTGATGCAGCTCAGGAAGATGATTCCCTGGACGTAGACGGACATAGCCACACTCCTAGGCCTTTTCCTTGGCCAGCACCCCCATCAGCCCGCCGGGCCGGAGGATGATGATCACGATCATCAGGGCGAACGAGAACAGGTCCCGGAAGGCGGAGGACACGAAGGCAGCCGCGAAGGTCTCAGTGATCCCCAGCAGCAGCGCCCCCAGCACCGCCCCGGGCAGGCTGCCCAGGCCGCCCACCACCGCGGCGATGAAGGCCTTGATGGTGAGGGCGCCCATCCAGGGGTAGACGGTGTACTTCATGCCGAACATCACCCCGGCGATGCCCGCCGAGGCCCCGGCCATGAAGAACACGATGGAGACCACCAGGTCCTGGTTGATGCCCATGAGGCTGGCCACCCGCATGTTGTAGGCCGCCGCCTGCACCGCCACCCCCAGCCTGGTCTTGTAGATGAACCAGGTGAGCAGGCCCAGGCAGAAGGCGGTGGTGACGAAGATGATCACGTCCAGGCTGCCGATGCTCAGGGTGCCGAACTCCAGGGGCGCGAAGGAGAACACTTCCGGGTAGGTGCGGAAGTTGGGGCCGATGGTGACCAGGGTGAAGTTCTGCAGGAAGATCGACAGCCCCATGGCGGAGATCATGAAGTACAGTGTCGGCGCCTTGCGCAGCCGCAGGGGCCGGTAGCCGATCTTCTCCAGCCCCATGGCGATGACCCCGCCGAGCACCACCGCCAGGGCCAGGGCCAGCCAGAACGGGGCGTGCAGGGCGGTGAGCGCGTAGAACCCCACGTAGGCGCCCAGCATCAGCACCTCGCCGTGGGCAAAGTTGGAGAAGTTCAGGACGCTGTAGACCAGGGAATAGCCCACCGCGATCAGGGCGTAAACCCCGCCGATGGAAATGCCGTTGATGATTTCTTGCCAGATCATGGACCTGTGCTCCTAGTCGGGAACCGGCTGGGACAACCTGGGACGGGTGGGGTCCGGGCTGTCCCGGCCGGCGCTGGCGCTCTGGGGACGCGGCTACAAGGTGGCGGCGAACTGCTTGAAATATGCGAACTTGCCGTCCTTGATGGTGATGATGCAGGCGGACTTGCCGATGGGGTTGTGGGTGGCCGGATCCATGGCGATGGTGCCGGTGAAGCCCTGGTACTTCACATGCTCCAGGGCGTCGCGGATGGACTCGGCATCGGCCTTGCCGGCTTTCTCGATGGCGGTCTTGACCGTCATCAGGGCGTCGTGGGCCATGATGGAGTTGACTTCCATGTCCTTGCCGAACATTGCCTTGTACTGGGCCCGGTACTCCTGCACGTTGGGCTGGCTCACGTCGCAGTGGTCGACGTAGTAGGAGCCTTCCACCGCCGTGGCGGCCATCTCCAGCAGTCCGGAGGAAGGCCAGCCGTCGGCGCCCAGCTTGATGGCCTTGATGCCCAGGTCCCGGGCCTGCTTGGAGGCCAAGGCCACTTCCTTGTACAGGAACGGCATGATGATCACTTCGGGGGCGGCGGCCTTGATCTTGGTGAGCTGGGCGCGGAAGTCCACGTCGCCGGTCTTGAAGGCTTCGTCCGCCACGACGGTGCCGCCCAGCTTGAGGAAGGCCTGCTTGAAGTAGTCCCGCAGGCCCACCGAGTAGTCGGAGCTGATCTCATAGAGCACGGCCGCCTTCTTGGCCTTCAGGTCCTTGAAGGCGAAGTTGGCCAGCACGGCCCCCTGGTACGGGTCGATGAAGCAGACCCGGAAGGTGTAGCGGGTCAGCTTGCCGGGCTCCGGCACGGTGACCTTGGGGTTGGTGGCGTAGGTGGCGATGACCGGCACCCGCCCGGCCTCGGCGATGGGGGCCACGGCCATGTTGCGGCCGCTGGAGTTGCTGCCGATGATGGCCACCACGTGGTCCTCGTTGATCAGCCGCTTGACGGCGTTGACCGCCTCCAGCTGGTCGCCCTTGTCGTCGTAGGTGATGATCTCCACCTGCCGGCCCAGGATGCCGCCGGCCTTGTTGATCTGGTCGGCCACCATCTTCAGGCCGTTGGCTTCGGCCTGGCCCCAGATGGCCTGGTCGCCGGAAATGGCGCCGAAGTTGCCGATCTTGATGGGCTCTGCGGCCATCAGGGCGAGGCCGGCGATGGCGGGAATGAGCGCTGCGGTGTATTTCATGGGGTTCTCCTCGGGAAGGGAATTTGCATGAGCAAGTCACTGGGGGAGTTCAGGTTTCGGCGTGTTCCATCGGCCCTCCTTGGGGGTGGCGGGTTAAGGGGAAACAGATACGGGGGCCAGCCGGACCTTGGGCAGGACCGGGTGGCGGTGGGCTTCCCGGGTGCGGGCGTGCAGGTCCCGCAGCACGGCCAGTTCGTCGGCGGTGGGGGGCGGCAGGGTGTCCACCCGGTCCGCCACCCGCAGGGGCCAGCCGGTGGCGAAGCGCACCTGGTCCACGGTCACTCCCTCGTAGCGCTCCCGCAGCTCCAGCTCCCGGGTCTCGCCGTGGGGCCGAAGGATGCCCAGGTCGGTGATCACCCGGGTGGGGCCGGCCCCGGGCAGGCCGAGGCGGGCCCGGGCTCCGCCCCCCTCCAGGAAGCCGGCGCTGGTGCGGAAGTCCAGGGCCGGGACGAAGGTCCGGGGGCCCTGCTTGAGCACCACGTAGGTCTCCTTGGCCAGGGCGGAGATCTCCTGGGCCCCCCCGGAGCCCGGGAGGCGGGTGGCGGGGTGGTCGTAGGGGCCGATGACGGTGCTGTTCAGGTTGCCGAACCGGTCGATCTGGGCCGCCCCCAGGAAGCCCACGTCGATGCGCCCGGCCTGCAGCCAGTAGGCGAAGATCTCCGGCAGGGGCACCACGGCGGTGGCGGTGGTGGCCAGTTCGCCGTCGCCGATGGACAGGGGCAGGACCGCCGGCCTGGAGCCGATGGTGCCGGACTCGTAGATGAGCACCAGGTCCGGGGCGTGGGTGAGCCGGGCCAGGTTGGCCACCGCCGACGGCAGGCCGATGCCCACGAAGCACACGGCGCCGTTGCGCAGGGTGCGGGCGGCGGCGACGGTCATCATCTCCTCGGGGGTGTAGTCGGGGCTCATGGCTGCTCCATGGAGGCCAGGAACTGGGCGTGGTCCTGGGTGCCCCGCACGTGGCCGTCCAGCCAGCGCAGGAACGTATTCCGGTCCCGGGAGATCTCGTCCCAGGCCCGGCAGAAGGCGTTGTCCCGGGCGTAGTAGCCCTGGGCGTACGAGGGGTGGGCGCCCCCGGGGACCGCCGCCACGGCGGTTACCGCGAAGCCCGGGATGATCACGGCGTTCTGGGGCGCCGCCAGGTCCTCCACCACTTCCTCCACCGTCACCAGCAGGGTCCGGGCGGCCAGGGCCGCCTCCTTCTGGGCGCCGATGATGCCGGTCAGGTGGACGTTCCCGGCCCGGTCGGCCTTCTGGGCGTGGATGAGGGTCACGTCCGGGTTCAGGGCCGGCACCGTGGCCAGAAGTTCGCCGGTGTAGGGGCAGGCCACCCGCCGGATCTGGGGGTTCACCCGGTCCAGGTCGGTGCCGGCGTAGCCCCGCAGCATGCCGAAGGGGAGCCGGGCGGCGCCGGCGGTGTAGCCGGCGGCCATGCCCGCGTGGGAGTGCTCGTGCAGTTCCAGGGGGCGGGGCCAGCCGTGCTCCACCGCGTCCCGCAGGCGGTGCAGGGAGCCCACTCCCGGGTTGCCGCCCCAGGAGAAGGTGAGGGCCCGGGCGCAGCCGGCGCCGATCATCTGGTCGTAGATCAGGTCCGGGGTCATGCGCACCAGGTGCAGGTCCTTCCGGCCCTGGCGGATGATCTCGTGGCCGGCGGCGAAGGGGATCAGGTGGGTGAACCCCTCCAGGGCGACCATCTGGCCGTCCCGCACATGCTGGGCGATGAGGTCTTTCAGGGTCAGGAACACAATGATGCCTCCAGGTCGGTGAGCAGCGCGTCCAGCACTCCCAGCGCCTCGTCCAGCTCCGGCCCGGTGATCACCAGGGGCGGCGCCAGGAACAACAGGTTGCTCCGGGCGGCGAAGGAGACGCCCCGGGCGCGGGCCTGGTCCACCAGGGCCCGGAGCCCGGGGGCATCCTGTCCCCACGGGGCCAGGGGCTCCCGGGTCGCCCGGTCCCGGACCAGTTCCATTACGGCGAACAGGCCGCGGCCCCCGCGCACGTCGCCCACGGCGGGATGGCGTTCCTGCAGGGCCCGCAACTGCCGAAGAAGCTCTGCCCCAAGGAGGCGGGAGCGCTGGATCAGGCCTTCCTCCTCGTACGCGGCCAGGGCCGCCAGACCCGCGGCGCAACACAGCGGATGTCCGCAGTAGGTGAGCCCGGTGTAGAGCATCTGGTGCTCCAGGGCGGCGGCCACGTCCCGGGAGAGCACCACCGCGGCCAGGGGCAGGTGGCCGCCGGTGAGGCCCTTGGCCAGGGTCATGAGGTCCGGGCGGCCCGCTTCGCCGTGGCGCTGCCAGGCGAACCATTCGCCGCAGCGGCCAAAGCCGCTCATCACTTCGTCGGCCACCAGGAACACCCCCTGCCGGCGGGTGGCTTCCCGCAGCAGAGGCCAGTAGTTGTCCGGGGGCACGATGCCGTTGGTGCCGGCATCGGTCTCCATGAGCACCGCCGCCACGCCGTGGGGGTCCTCCCGGATCAGGCGCTCCACCTCCTGGACCGCCGCGCGCCCGCAGGCGTCATCGCTGCCGGTGCCGAACGGGCAGCGGTAGGCGTAGGGCGGCTGGCAGTGCACCACGTGGAAAGTCGTCGGATCCATCTGGCGGGCCGTGCGCAGGTCCCCGGAAAGGGCGCCGGCCGCGTAGGTGGCGCCGTGGTAGGAGCGGGCCCGGGTGAGGATGGTCCCCTGTGGGCGGCCGCTGGCCTGGCGCGCGAACTTCACCGCGTGTTCGTTGGCGTCGGCACCACCCAGGGTGAAGTAGACCCGGCCGCCGGTGAACCCGCTCAGCTCCAGGAGCCGCTGGGCCAGATCGGCCCGGGGTCCAGCGCCCCAGGCGGCGGTGGTGTAGCACAGGCGCGCCGCCTGGTCCTGGATGGCCGCCACCACTCTGGGATGCTGGTGGCCCAGGTTCACGCATTCCGCCAGGCTGCTCATGTCCAGGTAGGTGCGCCCCTGGTCGTCCCAGAACCGGGCTCCGGATCCGCCGACGATCCTGGGGCCGCGCCACTGGCTCTGGACGCACCAGCTGTGCAATACACTCTGGTGTTCGGGAATCGGCATGCTCAACCTCCCGAATAGATGGGCGAGATCACCACCCGGTCCCCGTCCCGCAGGGGCTCCCCGGGGGCGAGGCCCTGGCCGCCGCGGGTGACGATCCGGGGCGGGGTCGGGCCGACCCCCAGCAGCACCAACAGATCTGCCGTCAGGGCGGCTTCAGGAAGGTCCAGTTCCTTGGCGCTGAACCCGAACGTCCGCACCAGCGGACCGGTGAGCCGGACGGTGACTTTCATGCGAGGGTGGCGAAGGCTTCCGCGGCCAGGGCCTCCTCGGCGAGTTCCAGGCGCTCGAGGGTCGCCCGGGTGGGGATGCCGCGCCGGTCGTACCCGCGCAGATCGTAGTAGTGCTGGAGCAGCTGGTCGTACTTGGGGTATTCCAGGATCTTCCCGGCGATGGGCCCGTCCGGGTCGGCGTTGGCCAGGTCGAACCACACTGGCGGCGGATAGTCGAGCTTGCGGTCGGTCTGGGGGAATTCACGCAGCCAGAAGAGTTTCATGAGCGCGTAGACCCGGTCCGCGATCGTCCAGAAGTCCTCCAGCTTCCAGTCGAGCCCGGTCACCAGGTTGAAATAGGCGGGGTAGTTCTGCAGGTCATAGTTGACTTCCACCCACGGGAACCGGCATGAGATCAGGCACTCGAACAGCCCGGTGCGGATCCTCTGCAGGTCGATGACCTTCTGGGCCTTCTCGGGGCCATAGGAATCCCGGGAGGTGTTGTTGAGCTCGAAGGTGATGATCCAGGACTCCTTGTGGTGCGCGCCGATGGGGCTCACCCCGAAGGCCAGGGCCATGCCGGGGATGAATTTGCAGTTGTAGGCGGAGATCTCCAGCCCTTTGACCTGCATGGCGTAAGCCTCGGAACCGTGGCCGATGCGGCCGGCGGCGGGGCGGGTGCCATCGGCCAGGAGGTTGCCCACTTCGCCCTCCCGGCGGGCGATCTGGCCCAGCAGGCGCTTGGCCCCCTCGGCGTCGCCGAACCGGAACCCGCCGGCCACGGCGCCGTGGTCGATGGCGTCGGCATAGAAGCTCAGCACCACGCCGCTGGACATGGTGTCCAGGCCGTAGTCGTCACAGAGGTAGTTGAGGCAGGCCACCTTGGGCAGGTCGTAGATCTCCAGGTTCGGCCCCAGCAGCCCGATGTTCTCGTAGTCCAGTTCCGATTCGTGGCCTTCGTCGTCGCGGATGGCGATGCCGCACTTCATGGCGCAGTTGGGGCAGCCGTAGGTGGCGATGCGGGCCTGGGCCAGCCGCTCGCCGTCCACCTTCCAGGAGGCCTCGGCGCTGGTCTTGCGGAAGTTGCGCACGGGCAGGGCGAACACCTCGTTGCACCAGCTGAGCACCCCGGTGGTGCCCTGGGTGGACCAGCCGGCTTCCTGGTCCATCTTGTGGGTCTGCCGCAGCCCTTCGGTGCCGGCCTTCCTCATGGCCTCCGGGTCGGCCTGGGGAATGGGCTTGGAACCTTTGACGATGATGGCCTTGAGCAGCTTCGAACCCATCACAGCGCCCATCCCGGTGCGGCCTCCCGAGCGGCCCTCCATGCTGCGCACCACCGCGTAGCGCACCAGGTTCTCCCCGCCCTGGCCGATGCTGAGGATGCCCACGCCCTTGCCGTGGCGGGCGTGGATCCACTCGTGGGTGGCGTAGGTGCCCTGGCCCCACACGTCATCCGCGGGCAGGAAGGTCACCTGGTCGTCGTCGATGCAGAGCAGGGTCGGGCGCTCGGCCCGGCCTTCCACGATCAGGGCGTCGTAACCGGCCTTGCGCAGCTGCACGGCCACCGGGGTGCCCAGGTTGCCGTCGCCGTAGCCCCCGGTCATGGGCGACTTGGCCGCGACGATGGCCTTGCCGGTGTTGGGCGCGGGGATGCCGGCGATGGGGCCCAGGGTGACCACGAACTTGTTCTCGGGGCCCAGGGGGTCGATGCCGGGCTTGAGCTCGTCGTACAGGATCTTGGCGGCGAAACCCCGGCCGCCGAGCCACTTGCGGGCGAACTCCGGCGAGAAGGGCTCTTTCTTGAATGTCCTGGCGGCCAAGTCCACGCGCAGGATCCAACCGGTCCAACCATCCATGATGCGCCTCCTGGAAACGGAGCGATGCAAGGCAGTGGGGTAATTTTTCGGTTATCGAACTTTTGTTCTATGATAGAATTTAGTATGATGCTTCCCTAGGTTCGTGTCAATCCTTTGGATTTCGAGAAACCACAGAGGCTTTCCCCATGGTCCTGGCTCCAAGCACCGCCAAGCCGCCCTTCGAAACCAGCCCCGACTACATGCAGTCCCTGGCCCGCGGGCTGGAAGTGCTGCGCGCCTTCGATCTGGAACACCCCTCCATGACCCTGAGCCAGGTGGCCGAACGGGTGGGGCTGTCCCGGGCGGTGGTGCGCCGGTGCCTGCTCACCCTCCAGCACCTGGGCTACCTGGGCAGCCAGGGCCGGCAGTTCACCCTGCGCCCCAAGGTCCTGGACCTGGGCTTCCGCTACATCTCCTCCCTGAGCCTGCCGGACCGGGCCCTGCCGTTCATGGAGCAATTGGCCCAGGAGGTGCACGAATCCACCTCCCTCTCGGTGCTGGACGACCTGGAGATCGTCTACGTGGCCCGGGTGCCGGTGCGGCGCATCATGACCGTCAACCTGGGCGTGGGGGCGCGGCTGCCCGCCTACGCCGCCTCCATGGGCCGGGTGCTCCTGGCCGGCCTGCAGGAGCCGGAACTGGACGCCAGGCTGCGCCGGGCCCAGCTTCGGCCCCTCACGCCCTGCACCCTGTGCAGCCATTCCGGACTCATGGCCGAGATCGCCAAGGTGCGCCGGCACGGCTACAGCATGGTGGTGGATGAGCTGGAGGTGGGGCTGTGCTCCATCGCCGTGCCCATCCGCGACCGTTCCGGGCGGGTGGCGGGGGCCTTGAACCTGGGCGTGCGCAGCCGGGAGGGGTGCCGGGAATGGGCCATGGCCGTGGGCCTTCCGGCCCTCCAGGCGACCCAGGCCCAGATCGAGCACACCCTGGCCCTGCAGCCCACCCTGATGCCCTGAAGGACCCCTTCCCGGAGGCTCCCATGCAGCGCGACGCCTACATCTGTTCGGTGGCCCGGACTCCCTTCGGGCGGCACGGCGGGGCCCTCTCGGGCATCCGCGCCGACGACCTGGCCGCCCTGCCCATCCAGGCGCTCATGGCGGCCCACCCGGGCCTGGACTGGGGCGGCCTGGACGAGGTGATCCTGGGCTGCGCCAACCAGGCCGGGGAGGACAACCGCAACGTGGCGCGCATGGCCCTGCTCCTGGCGGGGCTGCCGGAGACGGTGCCGGGGGTGACCGTGAACCGGCTGTGCGCCTCGGGGCTGGAGGCGGTGGGCCAGGCGGCCCGGGCCATCCGCTGTGGGGAGGCTGACCTGGTGCTGGCCGGGGGGGTGGAGAGCATGTCCCGGGCGCCCTACGTCCTGAGCAAGGCCGGCGCGCCCTTCGCCCGGGAGCAGAAGCTGGAGGACAGCACCGTGGGCTGGCGTGCGGTGAACCCGGCGCTGGCGGCACGGGTGGGGCTGGACTCCAATCCCCAGACCGCCCAGAACCTGGCGGCGGAGCACGGGATCTCCCGGGAGGACCAGGACGCCTACGCCCTGCGCAGCCAGCGCCGGTGCGCCCAGGCCCGGGAGGGGGGCAAGTTCCGGGAGGAGATCGTCCCGGTCCAGGCGGGCACCCCCAAGCAGCCCCGCACCGTGGACCAGGACGAGCACCCCCGCCCGGACACCGGCGCCGGGCAGCTGGCGGCCCTCAAGCCCCTGCTGGGCCCCGGCACCAGCATCACCGCCGGCAACAGCTCGGGCATCAACGACGGCGCCTGCGCCCTGCTGGTGGCCTCCGGGGCGGCGGCCGCCGCCCGGGGCCTGGCGCCCATCGCCCGCATCACCGGCATGGCCAGCGCCGCGGTGCCGCCGCGGGTCATGGGCCTGGGCCCGGTGGGGGCCATCGCCAGGCTGCTGGCGGCCCAGGGCCTGGCCCTGGCCCAGGTGGACCTGGTGGAGATCAACGAGGCCTTCGCCGCCCAGGTGCTGGCCTGCACCCGGGCCCTGGGGCTGCCGGACGACGCCGACTGGGTGAACCCCAACGGCGGCGCCATCGCCCTGGGCCACCCCCTGGGCGCTTCCGGCGCCCGCCTGTGCCTCACCGCCGCCCTGGAGCTGAACCGCCGGGGGGCGCGCCGGGCCCTGGTGAGCCTGTGCGTGGGGGTGGGCCAGGGGCTGGCCCTGGGGCTGGAGGCGTGCCGGTGAAAGGCCGGGAAGGCTCCCGGCGGTTCAGGACCGGCGGGTGCTGAGCAGGTGCCCGATGGCCACCGCGGCGGCGTCGGCGGCGTCCGCGGGCAGGGCGGTCTTGAGGTTTAGGATGACCATGACCATCTTGCCCACCTGGGTCTTGTCCGCCCAGCCGTAGCCGCTGACAGCCTTCTTCACCTGCATGGGATTGTAGTCGCCCACCGGCAGCCCGCCGAGGCCGGCGGTGAGCAGGATGCCGCCGCGGATCTGGCCCAGCTTCAGGGCGGTGGCGGCGTTCTTCTCCACGAACGGGGATTCCACCGCCATGAACTGGGGGGCGTGACGGGCGATCACATCGCTCAGCTTCTGGTGGATGTTCAGGATGCGCCGGTCGAAGTCGGCGCCGCGGGGGGAGCGGATCACCCCGGCCTCCACCAGCTCCATGCGGGACCCGGTGCGCGAGACCACGGCCCAGCCGCAGGCCAGGGATCCGGGGTCGACCCCGAGGCAGATGGAAGCAGGAGCGGCCGTGGCCATGGGGTGCCGTCAGCCCTTCCGCTTCTTGCCTTTGGGCAGCCGCGCATCCCCGGCCCCGCCCGGCCGGACCCGGCTGCCCCGCACGCTGCCCGGGGGGGGCTTGACCCGCGCCGGGGGCCGTCCGGGGCGCTCGATCCGGGGCGACCGGACCGGGACGCGGGGCGGGTGCTCCCGCTTCTCCGCCGCGCGGAAGCGGCCCCGGGGCCGGTCCTCGGCGACGAAGTCCGCCTCCCGCAGGGACGCCGGGGCGGCCAGGCTGGGCACGAAGCTGCGGATCTTGCCCTTGGCGTCCTGGGCGGAGGCCTCCACCACCCAGGCGGAGACCCGGCGCAGGTCCTCGTCCACCCCGGTGATCTCCACCTTCACCCGGTCGCCGATGGAGAGCACCACGTTGGCCCCCTGGCCCACGGCCCGGGTGCGGTTGGGGTCGACGGTGAAGGTGCCGCCCAGGGCGCCCAGGGGCACGCCCACTTCCACGAACGGGGAGTCCAGCCGGATGAACGCCACTTTGAGGGAGAAGCCCTGGATG
>CAWFOJ010000138.1:0-70336 GCA_963816585.1 uncultured Holophagaceae bacterium
CCGCCACCTGCGCCACGGGGAAGTGGTGCTGCGCATCACCGAAGTGGAGGCCTACGGCGGCCAGGACGATTCCGCCAGCCACTGCCGCTCGGGGCGCACCCCCCGCAACGCCCCCATGTGGGAACCGGGCGGCCATGGCTACGTCTACTTCTGCTACGGCATGCACCACATGCTCAACATCGTCACCGGACCGGACGGGGAACCCTCGGCGGTGCTCATCCGCAGCTGCGAGCCGGTGGCCGGCCTGGACCTGGTGCGCCGGCGCCGGGGCGGGCTGGAGGGGCCGGTGCTGCTCACCGGGCCCGGCAAGGTGGCCCAGGCCCTGGCGGTGGACCTGAGCTTCACCCGCCATCCCCTGTACGCCCCGGGAGGCCTGGAACTCCTGGAAGGGACGCCCCCGGGCGGGATCCTGGAAGGCCCCCGGGTGGGCGTGGACTTCGCCAGGGAACCGGACCGGCTGCTGCCGTGGCGGTTCGCCGTGGCCGGAAGCTCCTGGGTCAGCCAGCGGAAGGCCCTGGCGCTGAGGTGGGGCAGGTCCAGGAACGTCCTGGCCTGTCCCCGCTGCCGGATCCAATGCAGATCCCGGTGCCTTCCCCCAGCACCGGTCCAACCTTCGCGGTGTTAGGAGCCTGACGACGTATTAGAAGGCCCCGCGATGGTGGCACCGGCCATGGCAGGACAAGGCACGCGAGGAGAGCGATTTGGATAATCGGTCGACGAGCGTGACGATCTTGTCACCACTTAAGGCCACCTATGTGGCCTTAAGTGATGACAAGATCTGCCGTGGCCGCTGCCACCACCCTTCGGGCGACGTCTGGAAGCCCGCCTATCGTGTGCAAGCCCCTTGGAGGATGCACTTACATCCTCCTGCGGTCCTTGCGCTCGATATTCGGGCTTCCAGACGTCGTCGCGGGGCCTTCTAATACGTAGTCAGGCTCCTAGAGTCGGGAGCGAAATCCCTGCCCCGGAGGTCCTCATGCCCGTACAAGCTGAATGGATCCGTTTCGGCGACCACGCCGCCTACCTCGCCCGCCCCCAGGGGGTCGCCGCCCCCCAACCCGCCGTGCTGGTGATCCAGGAGATCTGGGGCGCGGACGGGCACATCCAGGACGTGACCCGGCGCCTGGCCGCCGCCGGCTACACGGCCCTGGCCCCGGACCTGTACGCCGAGGGCGGAGTGCGGCCCCCGGCCCTGGTGCCCGAACGGATCACCGAGGTCATGGGCTTCATGAACAACCTCCCACCCGCCGCCTGGGGCGACCCGGAATCCCGGGCCAAGGCCCTGGCCGCCCTGGCCCAGCCGGAGCGGGGGCGCATCGAGGAGTCGTACGGCGCCCTGTTCGCCAACATCGGCCGCCTGGACCGGTTCGTGCCCGCCCTGCGGGCGGCGGTGGCCCACCTGCGCCGGGACTGCACCGCCTCCGCCGGGCAGCCGGTGGGCTGCGTGGGCTTCTGCATGGGCGGGGGCCTCTCGGCCCTGCTGGCCTGCGAGGAGCCGGACCTGGGCGCGGCCGCCATCTTCTATGGCAGCGCCCCGCCCCTGGAGCGGGTGCCGGCCATCGCCTGCCCGGTGGCGGGCTTCTACGGCGGCCTGGACGCCCGAATCAACGCCGGGCTTCCGGCCTTCGCCGAGGCCATGAAGGCCCACGGCAAGGACTTCCAGTGCCAGGTCTACGAGGGGGCGGCCCACGCTTTCTTCAACGACACCCGCCCCAGCTACCACGTGGGCGCCGCCCGGGATTCCTTCGCGCGCCTGCTGGAGTGCTTCCGGCGCAACCTGGCCCCATGACCGCCCCGGACCCGTCCGGGGACTTCCTGGTCATGGCCAAGCCGGCGGGGGCCCGGTGCAACCTGGGCTGTGCCTACTGCTACTACCTGCCCAAGGCCGGGCTGTTCCCCCAGGCTCCGGCGCCGCGCATGGACGAGGCGCTGCTGGAGACTTTCATCCGCCAGCGCCTGGAAGCTTCCCCCGGCCCGGCGACCCACTTCGAATGGCACGGGGGCGAACCCACCCTGCTGGGGCTGGACTACTTCCGGCGCATCGTCCAGTTGCAGAAGGCCCACGGCCCGGCCGGGCGGACCGTGAGCAACGGGCTGCAGACCAACGGCACCCTGCTGGACGCCGACTGGGCCCGGTTCCTGGCCGCCGAGGGCTTCTCGGTGGGCCTGAGCCTGGACGGACCGGCCGGGGCCCACGACCGCTTCCGCACCGCCCGGGACGGGCGCCCCACCCAGGCCCAGGTGGCGGCCGCCTTCCACCTCCTGCAGCGGCACCGGGTGCATGCGGACCTGCTGTGCGTGCTGCACGCGGGCAACGCGGGGGCGCCTCTGGAGACCTACGGCTACTTCCGGGACCTGGGCGCCACCCACGTGCAGTTCCTGCCCCTGGTGCAGCCCGCCGGAGGGCGGGAGGCGGCGGATCCGGAAGCCCTGGGCCGGTTCCTGTGCGCCGTGTTCGACGCCTGGATCCGCCAGGACCTGGGGCGCATCGCCATCCAGGTCTTCGACGAGGCCTTCCGGGCCGCCGCCGGCCTGCCCCACGCCCTGTGCATCTTCCGGGAGACCTGCGGGGACGTGCTGGTGCTGGAGCACGAAGGGAGCGTGTACGCCTGCGACCATTACGTGGATCCGGACCACCGCCTGGGCCGTCTCCAGGAGGAGCCTCTCGCCCGCCTGGCCAGGCTCCCGGCTCAGGCGGCGTTCGGGCAGCGCAAGCGGGACGCCCTGCCCTCCCGGTGCCGGGCCTGCGGCGTGCTGGCCTTCTGCAACGGGGGCTGCCCCAAGGATCGCCTGGACGCGGAAACCACCGGGGAACCGGGAGTCAACCGCCTCTGCCCCGCCTACCGGCGCTTCTTCCGCCACGCCCGCCCGGCCCTGACCCGCCTGGCGGCCCACTGGCGGGCCGGCAAGCCCCTGGCCACGTTCGCGCAGCGCCGGGGCCAGGCCTGAACCGGGCCCGGGCCCGGATCCCCTGGACGCCCTATTGCTATTAAGTTCTTGAGCCGGATGGGCGCGCAGGATAGACTTGTTCTTCATGCGTGAACAAGCCGCGTGCCTGCCCGGCATCCGGTCGGTTCCAGGAGGCCCCGATGAAGGACAAGATCCATCCCAAGCTGCACGAAGTAATGGTCCACTGCGCCTGCGGCAACGAATTCACCACCCGCTCCACCAAGAAGGAGCTGCGGGTGGAAGTGTGCTCTTCCTGCCACCCGTTCTTCACCGGCAAGCAGAAGCTCATGGACACCGCCGGCCGGGTTGAGAAGTTCAACCGCAAGTGGGCGAAGAAGGACGCCGCGCCCGCTCCGGCCGCGCCCGCTCCGGCGGAACCCACTGCCGACGTACAGTAGCGATGCCATTCCCAGGGACGGGCCGATTTTCGGCCCGTCCCTTTTTCTATGTTGATCAAGGTGATTGATGCTCGACCAGCTTGAGTCCCTCGACGCCCGCTTCCAGGAAGTGGAGGCCCAGCTCCAGGACCCGGCGGTGGTGAGCAACGCCAAGCGGCTGCGGGAACTGTCCAAGCTGCGCGCGGAACTGGCGCCGGTGGTGGAGGCCTGGCACCAGCAGCGCAACCGCCTCAAGCAGCTCGCGGAGGCGGAAGCCATGCTGGCGGACAAGACCCTGGACGCGGACCTGCGGGACCTGGCGGCCCTGGAGATCCCGGACCTGAAGGCCGCCATCCAGGAAGGGGAGGCGGAACTGCGCCGGCTGCTGGTGCCCAGGGACCCCAAGGACGCCAAGAACGTCATCCTGGAGGTGCGGGCGGGCACCGGGGGCGAGGAGGCGGCCCTGTTCGCCGCGGAGATCTTCCGCATGTACGTGCGCTTCGCCGAGCGCCGGGGCTTCAAGGTGAGCGTGCTGAGCGAGAGCGAGGCCGAGCAGGGGGGCCTCAAGGAAGTGGTGGCCGAGATCGAAGGCGAGGGAGCCTACTCCCTGTTCCGCTTCGAGAGCGGCGTGCACCGGGTCCAGCGGGTGCCCAAGACCGAGACCCAGGGGCGCATCCACACGTCCGCCTGCACCGTGGCGGTGATGCCCGAGGCGGAGGAAGTGGACGTGGTGATCAACGAGAAGGACCTGCGCATCGACACCTTCTGCTCCGGCGGCAAGGGCGGGCAGAGCGTCAACACCACCTATTCGGCGGTGCGGCTCACCCACCTGCCCACCAACACCGTGGTGAGCTGCCAGGACGAGCGCAGCCAGCTCAAGAACATGGCCAAGGCCATGACCGTGCTGCGCACCCGCCTGCTGGAGCGGGCCCAGGCGGAAAAAGACGCCGCCGAGGCGGACCTGCGCAAGACCCAGGTGGGCTCCGGGGACCGCAGCGAGAAGATCCGCACCTACAACTTCCCCCAGGGCCGGGTCACCGACCACCGGGTGAACGTGACCATCCACCAGCTGGATTCGTTCATGCAGGGCATGATCGAGCCCATCCTGGAGCCCCTGCGCGGGGCCCACGAGGCCGAACGGCTGCGGCGGATCGAGGCTTGACCCTGCGGTCCGGGAGCCCAGGAAAAGCCGGCAAGGCCATCGCGACCCTCAAGTTCTGCCCATTCCACTGCGCGGCTTTGGGATGACGCCTTCTGAGGGCAATATGTAGGGAGCCCTGGACTGCCCCATGCCCGCCACCGCCTCCAAACCCTTCGACTCCCTCCTGCAGGAATGCCGCAAGGTGATCGTCGGCCAGCCGCACCTGCTCAACCGCCTGCTGGTGGCCCTGCTGGTGCCCGGGCACGTGCTCCTGGAGGGCCTGCCCGGCCTGGCCAAGACCCGCACGGTCAAGACCCTGGCCGCCGCCAGCCACCTGGCCTTCCGGCGGGTGCAGTTCACTCCGGACCTGCTCCCTTCGGACGTGATGGGCACCCTGGTGTTCGACCCCCGCGGCCTCACGTTCACCCCCAGGAAGGGGCCGGTGTTCACCAACCTGCTGCTGGCGGACGAGATCAACCGGGCCCCCAGCAAGGTGCAGTCGGCCCTGCTGGAGGCCATGGAGGAACGCCAGGTGACCCTGGGGGAGGACAGCTTCCCCCTGCCGGACCCGTTCCTGGTGCTGGCCACCCAGAACCCCCTGGAGCAGGAGGGCACCTTCCCCCTGCCCGAAGCCCAGATGGACCGGTTCCTGTTCAAGCTGAAGGTGGACTACCCCAGCGCCCAGGACGAGGGGGAGGTGCTGCGCCGGGCCGGTGGGGCGGAGGAGCCGGTGCTCCCGGTGATCGAAGGGCCCGAGATCCTGGAGGCGGGACGGCGGGCCCGGGAGGTGCGCCTGGACGACGCCATCCGCGCCTACATCGTGCGCCTGGTCCAGGCCACCCGCCCGGGCCCCGGGCGCTCCTGGAAGGGCCGGGAGATGCTGCGCTACGGAGCCTCGCCCCGGGCCTCCCTGGCCCTGCAGGCGGGGGCCAAGGCCCTGGCCTTCCTGCAGGGCCGGGACCACGTCCTGCCCGACGACGTCACCGCCCTGGCCCCGGACGTGCTGCGCCACCGCCTGCTGCTCACCTTCGAGAGCGAAGCGGACGGCGCCACCGCCGACGAACTCATCGCCGCCCTGCTGGCGGCCATTCCCAGGCCTTGAACCCATGGATCCCAGCACGGTCACCCTCATCCACACCGGCGGCACCCTGGGCATGGCTGCCGGCAGCCAGGGCGCGGCCCTGGCCCCGGGCCCGTCCCTGGACCGGATCCTGGAGCAGGTGCCCGAACTGGCCCAGCTGGCGGACCTGCGCCTGACCATGGCGTTCAACCGTGACTCCAGCACCCTGGAGCCCGGACACATCCTGACCCTGGCCCGGCTGGCCCGGGAGGCGGCGGCGGACAGCGACGGGGTGGTGCTGGTGCACGGCACCGACACCATGGCCTACACCGCCTCGGTGCTGGGCTTCCTGCTGGCGGACCTGGGCAAGCCGGTGGTGCTCACCGGCTCCCAGCGGCCCCTGGCCTACGTGCGCAGCGACGCCCGCAGCAACCTGGTGGACGCGGTCACCCTGGCCACCCGCGGCGTGCCGGAAGTGGGCATCTGCTTCGGCGACCACTGGCTGCGGGGGGTGGCCGCCGACAAGGTGAGCGTGCACCAGTACCAGGCTTTCGTGACCCCCAACCTGCCGCCTCTGGCGGAGCTGGGCCTGCACATCCAGATGCACCCCCACGCCGGGGTGTTCCCCCGCCGGGTGCCGGCGGCGGTGGCCGGGGCCAAGGCCCTGGAACCGGCGCTGGAGGTGTACACGCCCTTCCCGGGCATGCCCTGGCGCCTGCCCGCCGAGGCCACCCGGGGAGTCCTGATCCAGGGCTTCGGGTCCGGCAACCTGCCCATGGAGCGGCCGGACCTGCGGGCCCTGCTGGGCCACTGCCGGGACCGGAACCTGCCGGTGGTGATCACCACCCAGTGCTCCTGGGGGGGCGTGGACCTGGACACCTACGAACTGGGCTGCATGGCCCGGGACCTGGGGGCCGTCTCCGGGGGCCTCCACACCCGCTGGGCGGCCCTGGCCAAGCTGGGCCTGATGCCTGGGGGCCGGCGGCGGCGCGGCGGACGTGCGGGAGGCCTTCGCCGGATCCTGGGCCGGGGAGCCTGTCTAGTTACTGGCCCGGGCGTTCCCGATTAAACTGGGTTTTTGCGGAGCCCTCATGCTTGATCCCGCCCTCCTGCGCAGCGACCTCGACGCCGTCATCGCCGGCCTGGCCAAGCGGGGGGTCCGGTTCGACCGGGAGACCTTCACGCGCCTGGAGAGCGAACGCCGGCGGGTGATCCAGGAGGCCGAGGTGCTCAAGGCCGAGCGCAACCGGGTGTCGGACGAAGTGGGCCGGCGTGAAGCGGGCCAAGGAGGACGCCATGACCTCATCGCCGCCCAGCGGGAGGTGGGGGAGCGGCTCAAGGCCCTGGAGGCGGCCGAGAAGGAGGCGGAAGCGGCGTTCCGGGGCTTCCTGGCCACCGTCCCCAACCTGCCCCACGAGTCGGTGCCGGAGGGCAAGGACGAGCGGGCCAACCTGCAGATGAAGGCGCTGGGGCGCGCCGGCGCCCCTGGCCAAGCCCATGGACCACGTGGAGCTGGGCACCCGCCTGGGGCATCCTGGACCTGGACCGGGCCGCCAAGCTGAGCGGCGCCCGCTTCGCCGTGCTCAAGGGCCTGGGCGCCAAGCTGGAGCGGGCCCTGGTGAGCCTCATGGCCGACCTGCACGGCGCCGGCCGGCTGGAACGAGGTGCTGCCGCCCTACCTGGTGCTGCCCGAGTGCATGTATCGGCACCGGCCAGCTGCCCAAGTTCGAGCAGGACCTGTTCAAGACCTACCGGGGGGAGGACGCCCTGTACCTGATCCCCACCGCCGAAGTGCCGGTGACCAACCTGTACCGGGAGGAGATCCTGCCGGAGGAAACGCTGCCCCTGCGCCATTTCGCCTTCACCCCCTGCTTCCGCAGCGAGGCCGGGAGCTACGGCAAGGACACCAAGGGCATCATCCGCCAGCACCAGTTCCACAAGGTCGAACTGGTGGCCTTCACCACCCCGGACCAGGCCCAGGAGGAGCTGGAGCACCTCACCCGCGCCGCCGAGCAGGTGCTGGAGGTGCTGGAGCTGCCCTACCGGCGGGTGCTGCTGTGCACCGGCGACATGGGCTTCTCCAGCCGCAAGACCTACGACCTGGAAGTGTGGCTGCCCAGCCAGGGCACCTACCGGGAGATCAGTTCCTGCTCCTGGTTCGGGGACTTCCAGGCCCGGCGGGCCAACCTGCGCTTCCGTCCCGCCGGGGGCAAGCCCCAGTTCCTGCACACCCTCAACGGCAGCGGCCTGGCGGTGGGCCGCACCTGGGTGGCGGTGCTGGAGAACTACCAGGAACCGGACGGAAGCGTGCGCATCCCCAAGGCCCTGCAGCCGTACCTGGGCTGCGAGGCGATCCGGGCCTGAGTTCTCGCCGGCCTTTTTAGCGGGCGCCGGAACGACGAAACGAACAACAACAAAAAAATATCAATTCAATGATAAAAAAAATGATTCATAGGATAATTTTAGTCATTTTTTGGTGCAAATTCCAACCAATCCAGCGTTCAATGGGTCTAAACCGCACGTTGGAGATCCAACCATGCGTCAAACGACCCCGGCCCTTGAACCCGGGCGGACAGCCGCCTTCCACCCGGCCCTCCTGGACCACATCGGCGCCACGCCCCTCCTGCGTCTGGACCGCCTGGCCGCCCGGGAGCTTCCCCGGGGCGTGGAACTGCTGGCCAAGGCCGAGCACCTGAACCCCAGCGGCTCCCTGAAGGACCGCCCGGCCAAGGCCATGATCCTGGCGGCCTTGGCGGACGGGCGCCTGGCCCCCGGGCGGTCCATCCTGGACGCCACCAGCGGCAACGCCGGCATCGCCTACGCCATGATCGGCTCCGCCCTGGGCTACCCGGTGACCCTGTGCCTGCCCGCCGACGCCACCCCCGAGCGCAAGAGGATCCTGCGCATCTACGGTGCCCGGGTGGTGGAGACGGATCCGGCCCAGGGCTCCGACGGAGCCCAGCGCCGGGCCCGGGAACTGTTCCGGGCCGACCCGGACCGCTTCTTCTACGCGGACCAGTACAACAACGACGACAACTGGCTGGCCCACTACCGGAGCACCGCGGAGGAGATCTGGGCCCAGACCCGGGGCCGGATCACCCACTTCGTGGCCGGGGTGGGGACCTCCGGGCTGTTCACCGGAACGGTGCGCCGCCTGAAGGAGCGGCACCCCTCCCTGCAGGCGGTGGCGGTGCAGCCCGACGGCCCCGGGCACCGGCTGGCCGGGCTCAAGCACATGGCCACGGCCATGGTCCCGGGCATCTACGACCCGGGGTTGGCGAATGCGCAGGCGGCGGTATCCAGCGTTGCGGGCCTGGCCATGACCCGGCGCCTGGCCCGGGACGAGGGGCTGCTCGCGGGCCCCAGCACCGGGGCCAACCTGGTGGCCGCCCTCCAGCTGGCCGCGGGCCTGCCGCCGGGATCGGTGGTGGTGACGGTGCTGTTCGATTCTGGCGCCCGCTACCTGGGCGAATCGTTCTGGGAGGAGGATTCCTCCCGGGCCGACCCTTGACTTGCGGAGCCCGCGCCATGCCCGCCGACGCCACCTTCCCCCCGCAGCCCGGCCCCGCCTGGGTGGAGGCCTGGAACCTGCGCCACCAGGACGCGGACGCCGAGGCCATCCTGGACGCCGCCCTGGAGGCTTTCCATCCGCGCCTGGCCTTCGCCTGCAGCCTGGGCCTGGAGGACGTGGCGCTCCTGGACCTCGTCTGGCGGCGCGCGCTCCGGCCGCGGATCTTCTTCCTGGACACCGGCCGGCTGCCCCAGGAGACCTACGACACCCTGGCGGCGGTGCGGGACCGCTACGGCCTGCCCATCGAGGCGTACTGCCCCCGCACCGAGGCGGTGCAGGCCCTGGTGGCGGCCAAGGGGCCCAATTCCTTCTATGGGAGCCTGGAGAACCGCCTGGAGTGCTGCCACCTGCGCAAGGTGGAGCCCCTGGCCCGGGCCCTGGCGGGGGCGGCGGCCTGGCTCACGGGCATCCGCCGGGAGCAGGGGGAGACCCGGGAGGAAGCCCGGCCCTTCCAATGGGACCCGGCCAACGGCGGGCTGGTGAAGGTGAACCCCCTGGTCCATTGGCGCCTGGACGACGTGTGGGCCTATGTGCGCCGCCACCAGGTGCCGTACAACCCCCTCCACGACCGGGGCTATCCGAGCATCGGCTGCGCCCCCTGCACCCGCGCCGTGCGCCCGGGGGAGGACTCCCGGTCCGGCCGGTGGTGGTGGGAAGCGCCTGGAACCAAAGAATGCGGCCTGCATCGAAAGTAGAAGCCATGAACTCTCCGTCCCTCCCCCTCACCCACCTCCACACGCTGGAAGCGGAGGCCATCCACATCCTCCGGGAAGTGGCCGGCCAATGCCGCAACCCGGTCCTGCTGTTCTCGGGGGGCAAGGATTCCGCCTGCCTGCTGCGCCTGGCCGAGAAGGCCTTCCGCCCCGGTGCCTTTCCCTTCCCGCTCCTGCACATCGACACGGGGCACAACTTCCCGGAGGTGATCGCGTTCCGGGACCGGCGGGCGCGGGAGCTGGGGGAACGCCTCATCGTGCGCACGGTGGGGGAGTCCATCCGCCGGGGGCGGGTGGTGCTGCGGGATCCTGGGCAGTCCCGCAATGCGTTCCAGAGCGTCACCCTCCTGGACGGCATCCGGGAGTTCGGGTTCGACGCCTGCATCGGCGGCGCCCGGCGGGACGAGGAGAAGGCCCGGGCCAAGGAGCGGGTGTTCTCGCTCCGGGACGGGTCCGGGCAGTGGGATCCCCAGCGGCAGCGGCCGGAACTCTGGCACCTGTACAACGCCCGGTGCCGGCCCGGCGAGAACATGCGCGTGTTCCCCCTCTCCAACTGGACCGAACTGGACGTGTGGCAGTACATCGACCGGGAAGCCCTGGAGCTGCCCAGCATCTACCTTGCCCACATCCGGGCGGTGGTGCGCCGGGGCTCGGCCCTGGTGCCGGTCACGCCCCTCACGCCGCCCCGGGAGGGTGAACAGCTGGAAAACCTGCGGGTGCGGTTCCGCACGGTGGGGGACATTCCCTGCACGGCTCCGGTGGAATCCCAGGCTGCCGGCCTGGCGGACATCATCCTGGAGACCGCCACCGCCGAACTGAGCGAGCGGGGCGCCACCCGCCTGGATGACCAGACCTCGGAAGCATCCATGGAATTGCGCAAGCGGGAGGGCTATTTCTGATGATCGACGCGTGCGCTTCTCCCGCCGTCTCCGAACCGGGCCTCCTGCGCTTCATCACCTGCGGCAGCGTGGATGACGGCAAGAGCACCCTCATCGGGAGGCTGCTCTACGACAGCAAGGCCATCCTGGCCGACGCCCTGGATTCCCTGCACCGGGTGTCCAGCCGGCGCGGCGCCCGGCGCCTGGACCTGAGCCTGTTGACGGACGGACTGCAGGCGGAGCGGGAACAGGGCATCACCATCGACGTGGCCTACCGCTTCTTCGCCACGGCCAGGCGCAGGTTCATCCTGGGGGACACGCCCGGGCACGAGGCGTTCACCCGCTACATGGTCACCGCCGCCAGCACCGCGGACCTGGCGGTGATCCTGGTGGACGCCCGCCAGGGCGTGCGAACCCAGACCCGCCGGCACGCGGCCCTGGCCCATCTCCTGGGCCTCGGGCACCTGGTCCTGGCGGTCAACAAGATGGACCTGGCGGGCTGGTCCCGGGCGGCCTTCGAAGCCATCCGGGAGGAGGGCCTGGCCCTGGCCCGGGAACTCGGCATTCCCCACCTGGAGTGCATCCCGTTGTGCGCCCTGGAAGGGGACATGGTGGTCACGCGGGGGCGGCGCCTGCCCTGGCACCAGGGGCCGACCCTCCTGGAGCACCTGGAATCCGTGCCCCTGGCCCCGGACCAGCCGGAGCGGCCGTTCCGGTTCCCGGTGCAGTGGGTGTGCCGCCCGGACCCGGACCGGGCCCCGGACTTCCGGGGCTACGCCGGGCGGGTGGAGTCGGGAACGGTGCAGGCGGGCGGCCGGGTGCTGGTGCTGCCGGGGCGCCAGGGCACCCGGGTGCGGGCCATCCATTTGGGGGACCGGCGCCTGGAGGCGGCCCGGGCCGGCCAGAGCGTCCTGCTGGAACTGGAGGACGCCCTGGCCGTGGGCCGGGGCGACCTGCTGGCGGACCCGGACGACCCGCCGGCCCTGGGCCGGGACCTGGAAGCGACCGTGTGCTGGTTCGCCCAGGCGCCGGTGCGGGCCGGGGCGCGCCTGCTGCTGCGCGCAGGCACCCGGGAGACCCGGGCCGGCCTGGTCCGGATCCGCTCCCGGCTGGACCTGGCCACCCTCAAGCCCCAGGCGGCGGACCAGCTGGTCATGAACGACATTGCCGAAGTGTCCCTGCGCCTGGAGCACCCGGTCCCGGCCGATCCCTATGTCGCCAACCGGCCCACCGGCGCCTTCATCCTGGTGGACGAGGACAGCAACGACACGGTGGCGGGGGGGCTGGTGAAGGGGTTCACCACAGGGACGGATGGGACGCCTCGACCTTGGGGTGCGCCTGCCTGAACTCGTGCACGTAGGCGGGGTCCTTGAAGGCGGAGAGCTTGGCCCGCCAGTCCCGTCCCTTCTCGAAGACCTTGGTGTAGAGGGATTTACGGCTCAGCTCGAGGACGATCCGGTGGAAGGCGACCGGATCCGCCGGTTGCAGCCCGGCGCGCACGTGCAGGGGCCCGGTGAATTCCGGGGGCGCCGGGTGGTCCGCCGTGCCCGGGTTGATCACGTAGGCCCGCCAGGCCACCACCCGGCTCCACGGCACCATGCCCGGCACCGCCACTTCCTGCTCGTGCTGCCACATCCCGCGCAGTTGGGACGCATCCAGGCCTCCCGCCGCCAAGGCCACGTAGACGTCCCCCCGCCGCTCCGGCTTGCCGACCGACGCGGACCTCGAGGCGTAATACCGCGCCACGTTCACGGAGCGGGTCAAGGACACGAAGCCGCCGTGGATGGTGCCGATCAGGTTCGAGGCCAGGTTGAAGGCCCGGCTCAGATCTCTGACGTAAGTCTGGGATTTGGGTGCGTCCATGATGGCTGCGAACGTGGGCCGGGCCGGGTTGTGCGGGTCCGGCCGCATGAGCTGGCACCAGAATCCACCGGTCTTGGCCAGCTGGCTGGGCTCGGCCGGGCTGCCGGTGAACAGGTAGGCGGTGACCCGGCGGGTCTTGGCTGGATCCCAATCATTGCCCTTGGCACTCAACAATTTTTCATAAACTGGCACCATGAGGTCCGCAGACCAGGCGGCCGAATGGATCACCGGGCGTTCGATACCATCGATGTATTCGAACTCCTGACCCCTGGACTGGAAGCTGAAGTACCCTTCGGCGTACCCCGCCGAGCCATCCGGCGGCACCTCCTCGAAATCCCCGAACCGAGAGGTGTCGGTCTTCAGGGCCTGAAGCTGGTCCTGGTAGGCACGGATGATGGGGCAATAACGGGTCATGGGCATGGCGGTCCACGAAGTCCTGGGGCAGCGGAGCCAGAGCGTCCTGCGGGGACGGGGGGGTGGCGGGCCCGGAGGGCGGCGTCTGGGACGGGGGGGTGGCGGGCCCGGAGGGCGGTGTCTGGGACGGGGGGGTGGTGGGCCCGGAAGGCGGTGTCTGGGACGGGGGGGTAACGGGCCCGGAAGGTGGCGTCTGGGGCGGGGGGGTGGCGGGCCCGGAGGGCGGTGTCTGGGACGGGGGGGTGGTGGGCCCGGAAGGCGGTGTCTGGGACGGGGGGGTAACGGGCCCGGAAGGTGGCGTCTGGTACGGGGGGGTGGCGGGCCCGGAGGGCTGGGCGCCGGTGGCCTGGGTTACCCCGCCGCCGCCTCCCGGACAGGCCAGGATGAGCCCCAGCAGCAGAGTCAACGGAAAGCCCGGCAAGCGCATGGTCTGGTCCCAAGATTGTGGATAAAATATGTATTAATTATTTTTTGTCAAGAGAGGAAGGCAAGTTCCGGAACCCCTGGGCCTAGCCATGGATTCGTTCAGTCCTCACGGTTTTGATTTTTTTCGATCACAAACCGATTCGCGCTTGATCGAATCAAGCACGTTTGATTGAATGAAAGGCACCAACCCGGTCATCCGCCCATGCCGCCATCCGGTCCCGCCGCCACCCGTGCCCGCCAGCTCATGGAAGCCTTGCGCCAGCGTCCGGAGGGCCTCACCCGTCAGGAACTGCAGGGCGCAGCCGGCCTGGGATCCCTGGACCCCCAGACGGTGCGCCGCCTGCTGGTGTTGCTGGTGCAGAGCGGTCAGGCCCGGCTGGAAGGGCAGACCAAGGCCCGGCGATATTTCCTGGGTCCAGCGGCGCCCACGGCCCCCGGCCGGGACCGGGCGGGGGGGGTGGGCCCAGGGTTGCCCCTGCCACCGCACCCGAATCCTCGCGTCCGCCGTGCCCAGGGTGGGGGGATCGCCACCGCGGCGTACCGCCCGGAGTTCCTGGCCGGGTACCCGCCGGACGGGGCCGGCTACCTGGGCCCGGAGCTCCTTTCCCGGCTGCCCCAGGGCGCCCATGGCGGGGGCGGCCTGCGGGCCCTGGCCGGACGCCGCCGCCTGCGGGTGGAACTGGCCTGGGGCTGCGGGCGCCTGGAGGGGCCCCGGTGGTCCCGCCAGGACCTGGAGCAGGCGGCCCAAAGGCCCGAACCGCCCCCGGGGCTCCCGTACGACGCCGCCCAGAGCCTGCTCAACATCCTGGCGGCGGCGGACTTCCTGTTGGATCCCGGGCGCGGGACCGGGATCGACGCCCCGACCCTGTGCAACCTGTCGGCCCTCCTGGCCGAAAACCTGCTCCCGGACCCGGCGGACGAAGGCCGCTTGCGCCGGAACCCCCTGGCCATCCCCGGAACCACCTACGGCCCGCCCGCCGACGCCGCCTTCGTCGCCGCCCAGTTCCAGGTCCTCCTGGACACCGCCCGGGGCATCCGGGATCCCTACGAGCAGGGCTTCTTCCTGCTGGTCCACCTGGCCTACCTGCAACCCTTTCCCATCGGCAACGGGGCCGCCGCCCTGCTGGCCGCCAACCTCCCCCTGCTGGACCGGGGCCTGCCTCCGGTGACCTTGGAGGACGCCGCACCCGGAGCCCTGGCGGCAGCCCTGGCCGCCCTGTGGGAGGAGACCCGGATGGAGCCCCTGCGGGACCTGTTCGCGGCCTCCTGCGCCGGGGCGGCCCAGCGGTGGCGCGCCCCCTTGGCGCCCGCCCCCGACCCGTTCCGGTTGCGCTACCGGGAAGAGGTCCGGCTCCTGGTCCGGGAGGCGGTCCTGGAGGGCATGGCCGAGGCGGCCGCCGGCCAGCGCATCCTGGCCTTCGCCCAGACCCGGCTGCCCAGGGAGGACCGGGCCGGGTTCCAGGCGGCGGCGCTGGCCGAACTGGCGGCCCTGCACGACGGCAACTTCGCCCGCTACGGCCTGCTGCCCTCCCAGTTCGCCGCCTGGAAGGCCAGGCGGTGATTCAGAGAAGCCGGGTGGGGGTGCGCTCCAGCACCGCTGCGGGCAGGAAATAGTCGCCCGCCAGGGGCGCCCGGGGGTCCACCGCATAGGAGGTGAAGTCCTCCACCCCCTCGGCGCGCAGCACCTCCTCGTCGATGAAGAAGTTCCCGGTGCAGTCCCGGGCCGGGCGGGAGAGGATGGCGTGGGCCGCGTCGGCCATCATTTCCGGACGCCGGCTGGCCTGGCGCAGGGCTTCCCCGCCGGGCAGGTTGCGCACCGCGGCGGTGTCGACGAGGGTGAGCGGCCAGAGGGAGTTCACGGCCACCCCCTCGGCCCGGAATTCCGCGGCCAGGCCCAGGGTGCATAGGCTCATGCCCATTTTCGCCAGGCTGTAGGCCAGGTGGGGCGCGAACCACTTGGGCCGCAGGTCCAGGGGCGGGGACAGGGTGAGGATGTGGGGGTTCGGGGCGGCCTTCAGGTGCGGCAGGCAGGCCCTGGAGCACAGGAAGGTGCCCCGCACGTTCACCTGGTGCATGAGGTCGAAGCGCTTGAGTTCCGTCTGCAGGGTGCCGGTGAGGGCGATGGCGCTCGCGTTGTTCACCAGGATGTCCAGCCCGCCGAAGGCGCTGACGGTGCGGGCCACCGCTTCCTGCACCTGCTCTTCCGAGCGCACGTCGGCCACCAGGGGCAGGGCCCGCCCTCCGGCCGCCTCCACCTCCGCGGCGGCGGTGAACACGGTTCCGGGGAGCTTGGGATGAGGCTCCCGGGTCTTGCCCAGGAGGGCCAGGTTGGCCCCATCCCGGGCCGCCCGCAGGGCGATGGCCAGGCCGATGCCCCGGGTGGCTCCGGTGATGAGGAGGGTCTTGCCTTGCAGGGTCATGGCCGGGCTCCTGTAATGGAGGTGGATGGAGGGGCTGCCGGGATGAAGGAAAAAACCGGCCAACCCTGACCCTCAAGACTACGGTTGAACGTGGCCTGCAGCCAGGTAACCGTTCATCAGTCCTCCGGCCCGCCCATGTCGGCCAGGTACTCGGGCACGGCGGCCAGGGCCTGATTGTTGCGCCAGATGCCGTTCATCCGCCCGTACAGAGAACTGAAGCCCGGGGTGCTGGTCCCCGTCCTGCTCCAGGTTCTGGATCTCGGCGTAGACGAGCTTCTGGGCCATTTCCGACTGCACCTGCTCGACGAGGGCCTTGCGGGTGGCGAAGGTGAGCGCCGGAGCCGGGGTCCGGGCCTTGATGCGGGCCGCCCAGGCCTTGCCGTCGGGAGTCCACAGGACCGGGGTCAGCTGGCCCACGGGGGTCTCCAGGAGGGCCTTGCGGATGGCCGGATGCCGGCCCAGTTCCCCCAGCCCGGCGATGGTGACGCCGTCCTGTTCGGCGGGAGCGCCCATGGCCTTCAGGTCGCCGGCCTTGACCGCCGCCTGGGCCTTGGCCAGGGCGGCCTTGCGGGCCTCCTCCAGTTTCCAGGCCTCCAGCACCTTGTCCTTGATTTCGCCCAGGGGCGGCACGGCGATGGGGAGCTCCTCCCGCACCCGGAACACCACGTAGCTGTCCTGGACTTCGCGGATCCTGGAAACCTGGCCCACCTCCAGCCGGAAAGCCTCGCCGGTGAGGACGCTGCTGCCGGGCAGCCCGTCGATGGCGCCGTCCCGGGCGAAGGGCTGGCTGGCCTTGCTGGCCAGGCCCAGGTTGCGGGCGGCGGCGGCCAGGTCGCCCCGGTCCCCGGTGCGCTTGCGCAGCTGTTCCAGCTTGTCCTTGGCCTTGGTGGCGAAGCGCTCCCGGGTGAGCTGGTCCTTCAACTGGTCCTTCACCTGGTCGAAGCTCTTCTCCCGGCGCCCTTCCAGGCGGATCAGGTGGATTCCGAAGCGGCTGCGCACCGGCTGGCTGATCTCGCCCTCCTTCAGGTTCAGGGCCGCCTGCTCGAAAGCCTTGTCCATCTGGCCCAGCTGGAACCAGCCCAGCTCGCCCTTGTTGGCCTTGGCGGTGGGGTCCTCGCTCAGGGTCTCGGCGGCCTTGGCGAAGTCCATGCCGGCCACCAGCTTGGCCCGCAGTTCCGCGGCCTTCTTCATGGCCTCGGGCACCTCCGCGTCCGATTCGGCCTTGAACAGGATGTGGCTGGCCTTGAGTTCCACGAACTGGGCGTGGCGGGCCTCGTACACGGATTTCACCGCCGCGTCGTCGGCGACGGGGATGCCCAGGGACGCGGGGGTCAGCGCCACGTAGTCCACCACCCGCCGGGGCCCGGTCTGGAAGCGCGCGCCGGAATCCTTCAGGAAGGCTTCCAGCTTGGGCATTCCCGGGTCCGGAACCGGTGCCGGGTCCGGGGCCAGGGTGGCCGCCTCGAAACTGATCTTCTCGTTGCGCACCCGGTTCTCCACGTCCAGCCACGCGGCGTCCACGGGCACCCGGGCGGCGGCCTGGTCCAGGAGCTTCTGGGCCGCCAGGTCGCTGACGGTGTCGTTCTCCATCTCCTTGAGGCTCATGCCGTGTTCCCGCAGCATCTCGTTGATCTCGGCCGTGGGCCGCAGCTGGCCGTTCTCGTCCACGAACCCGATCTGGCGCAACCTTGCTTCCAGGGCCGCCTTGATCTCACCGTCGGTCACCACCACCCCGTGGCGCTCCGCCAGCTCCTGCACCAGCTTGCCCTGCACCAGGCGGGACAGGGCCTGGGACTGGATGATGGGCCCCAGGGCCTCCAGGTTCACCTTGCGGCCCAGGCTGCGCACCATGAGCGCCATCTGCCGGTCCAGGTCCCGCTTCATGATGTCCCGGCCGTAGACCCGCGCCACCACGTTGTCCGGGGCGTCGGGATTGCCGTGGCTGGGCGCCAGGTACGCCACCATGCCGATGAGGACGACCATCATGACGACCGTCATGGGCATCTGGTTGCCTTTGAACACTTGGCGGAAGTTGCGAAGCATGGTTTCTCCAGGGGTCCGCGGGGCCGGGCGGTGGGCCGGAATCTACTAGGTTATCAAAGCTGGGGGGTTTGGCATAAACTGATTCATTCGAGGCACCGATGGCAGTACGAAAAGTGATCACCTGGGGCGATCCCCGACTCAAAGTCAACAGCACCGACGTGGGGGACTGGGCTCCGGAACTGGAGGAATTGGTGGCGGACCTGTTCGAGACCGCCATCGCCGAGGAGGGGGTCGGCATCGCCGCGCCCCAAGTTGGAGTCAATCTCAACATCGCGGTGATCGACGTTTCCGCCGGCACCGACCCGGCGGCGAGGATCGTCCTGGTCAACCCGGAGATCGTCCGCCAGGAAGGGTCCCAGGTGGGGTCCGAGGGCTGCCTCTCCATCCCCGGCATCCACGAGGTGCTGGAGCGTCCCAGGCAGGTCTGGGTGAAGAACCGCAAGCCCGACGGCGCCTGGGAGGAGATCCAGGGGGAGGACCTGCTGGCCCGGGCCTTCTGCCATGAGATCGACCACCTGCGGGGGAAGCTGTTCGTGGAGTACTTCGGCCCGGTGAAGCGCCAAGTGCTCCAGCGCCGCTACCGCAAGCAGCAGGCCCAGGACTAGGAGGCCGACCATGCGGGTAGCCTTCCTGGGCACCCCGGCCGCCGCCGTCCCGGCCTTGCGGGCCCTGGGCGGCGCCGTCCCCGTGGCGGCGGTGTTCTGCAACCCGGACCGGCCCCAGGGGCGGGGCCGGCGTCTGGAATCCCCGCCGGTGAAGCGGGCGGCCCTGGAGCTGGGGCTGCCGGCCCACCAGCCGGAGCGCTGGAAGGCGCCGGAAACCCGGGCCCTGTGGGAATCCCTGGGCATCGACCTGGGGGTGGTGGTGGCCTATGGGCACCTGCTCCCCTCCTGGATGCTGGACAGCTGCCCCCTGGGCGTGTGGAACCTGCATTTCTCCCTGCTGCCCCGCTGGCGGGGCGCCGCGCCGGTGAACCACGCCATCCTGGCGGGGGACCCGGAGACCGGCGTGAGCCTGATGCGCCTCACCCCCGGACTGGACGAAGGCCCGGTCCTGGCCCAGACCCGCCGGCCCATCGCCCGGCAGGACACCGCCGAAGGCCTCCTGGAGTGCCTGGCCCAGGACGCGGCGGGCCTGCTGGCGGCCCAGTTGCCCATCCTGGCGGCGGGACACGCCGACCCTCGTGCCCAGGACCCGGCCCTGGCCACCCTGGCGCCCAAGCTGGACAAGGCCATGGCCCGGCTGGACCCGGCCCGCCCCGGAGCGGACCTGCACCGCCAGGTGCGCGCCCTGCAGCCCTGGCCGGGCACCGAGCTGGAACTGGACGGCACCATGCTGAAGGTCTGCGCCGTGGGCGCCCTGCGTCCAGACGCCGCCAGGCCCGGCACCCTGGCCTGGAACCGCCAGGGCGCCTGGTTGACCGCCGGAGACGCCACCGCCCTGGAACTGACCCTCCTCCAGCGCCCCGCCAAGCCCATCCAGCCAGCCCCCCAGGCGCTGCAGCCGTGGGGAGGGAGCGGGAGCCTCCTGGTCAGGTGAGCGTCCGGGTCCCGGTGTGCGGCAGGCCCTTCGGGCGGGTTCCCTCAGGTCGCGCCGACCCACCGTTGCTCGGCTTCGTAAGCCCGTGCTCGCTTTGCTGCGCGCGGTCTGACGAAGCGCTCGCTTGCTCGTCGAGGCCGACCGGAGGACGTGGGGCACCGGCACCTTCGGGGCGGACTGCGGGAATCGCCTCCGCAGACTTTACAGCTCCTTTCACGGTCGCAAGATCAAGCTGACTCGCCAGGTCCTGGAGTTCGCATTGTCGCTCTCTGGCCCCCTCGTGAATCACCGAACCCAAAGTCCGGTGCGGCTCGACGGCTGGTGGCCGTGAATCGGCGCGAGACCCGGAACCTGTACGACGGCCCTGCCGCCGGGCGGAACCCGTACCCTCTCCGCTACACCCCGAACGGCTTGATGGCTTCGTCGATCTTGGCGGCCAGGGCGTGGTCCTTGCCGGTGACGCCGCCGGCCTCGTGGGTGGTGAGGGTGATGTTCACGTAACCCCAGCCGAAGCTGATGTCAGGGTGGTGGTTCATGGCCTCCGCCGGCCCCACGATGCGGCTCACGATGTTGAAGGCGGTGAGGAAGTCCGGGGTCTTGATGGCGCGGTGCAGGGCCTTGTCTTGTTCCGTCCAGCTCATGATCTTGCTCCAGGTGGGGCTTGGGCCCGTGGATCGGGCACTCTTTAGTCTATGTGGCGGACGTGTCCAGGAGTTCCCCCACCTCCTGGCGCAACAGCCAGTCCTGGGGGAACTGGCCCAGTTCCTCCCGGATGGCCAGCAGCCGGGCGAGGTCCGCAGGCCCTTCCTGGCGCATGCGGGCCACCTCCCGGTACAGGGCCCCCAGGCGGGGGGGAAGGGCTTCGGCCTTGCGGCGCCGGGCCAGGGATTCGGCCTCTCCTTCGGCGAAGGCATCCTTGGCGCCGAACCAGAGGTCCCAGGCCTCCGGATCCCCCGGACCCCCGGCCACGCCGGGCAGGGCGCCGCCCAGGCACAGGAGCGCCGAGGCCGGCAGGTCCAGGGTCCGGCCCTGGAGTCGGCCTTCCAGGCTCTCCACCCGGAAGGCGTCCACCCGGGTACCTTGGATTTCCAGCCCCCCGGGCAGGCTCAGGCGGAACGGGCCGGGCCCCTCCCCCTGAGGCCGGGCTCCGAAGGCCACCAGGGCGCTTCCGGGCCAGGGCTCCGCCAGCAGGGCGCGCCCCTCCCGGGAGACCAGCGCCGGCCCTTCCAGGACCGCCAGCACGGTATCCAGGCCCTGGCCGCGGGGCGGACCGGGGATGAGCCGCGCCACCTGGCCGGTGACCTCGCGCCCGTCGTCCAGGATCAGGTGGTTCACCGTGCGGGCGCGCAGGGCCTCCTCCAGGCCGAAGTCGCCGCCCCGCTTCCAGGCCAGGGTGGCCTCGAACGCCTCGAGCACTTCGAACAGGTGGTCGAAGTCCCGGGCCACGAACAGCTTGGGCTGCATGTGGGTGATGTCGAAATCCTGGTTCACGCAGTCCAGGGTCAGGGGAACGCGCTCCACCTGGTCGGTGCAGCAGTGGCGGGCCTCGCCGATGGAACTGAGCAGGCCGGCGCCGTAGATGAGCGGCCGTTCGAGGGTGCCCACCAGGCCGTACTCGGCGGTCCACCAGTACAGGCGGCTGGCCTTGGTGCTCTCGCTCACGTAGGTCCGGCCGGCCAGGGCCGCCTCCAGGCGAGCCTGGGCCCGCTCCTGGTCAGCCGGGGAGGAGGACGGGTCCTCCTTCACCACGCTCAGGTTGCGGATGGCCTCGAACACCGACCGGTCCTCCCGGGAGGCGATCGCCTTGAAACCCACCACCCCGGCACGCTTGAGGTAGGCCGCGTAGCGGGCGTCCTTGAGGATGGGCGCGTGGCCTGCGCTCTCGTGGACGATGTCCGGCGCGGGGGTGTACTCGATGTGCTCGTGGGTGCGGATGTCCGAGGCGATGGCCAGGATGCCCCGGGCCTGCAGTTCGGTGAACACCGCCGGGGGGATGAAGCCCCGCACCGCCGCCGCGCCCCAGCCCAGGCGCGCCAGCCGGGCGTTCATCTCCTCCAGGCTGGGGATGCGCTCGACGCCGATGCCGGTGGCGGCGAGCCCCTCCAGGTAGCTGGGGTGGGCCTTGTCCTTGAGGTGGGCGGTGAGCCGGCGCAGGATGTGCCGCCAGACCGCGTGGTCGCGTGGGGTATAGGCCTGGTAGTCCTGGTCCACCACGTACCGCGCCAGGTGGGGCGGGAGGGAGGCGGAGGGAAAGCCATCGGCGATCATGGGAACTCCGGCGTCCCATCAATATAGAGTCGCAGGATCCGGGGTGGCTACACCCGTTTCGCCACTTTCCGGTACTCCGGATCCAGCTCGTGCACCAGCCGGAACTGCACCTGGGCCTCTTCGTCCCGGTTCAGGGCCTGGAGCAGGTTGCCCAGGTCATTGCGCAGGCCCACCGCATCCTCCGGCGGGAACCCGGGCGCCTCGATGCCCTTGCACAGCCACTGGACGGCGGCCTCCAGGTCGCCCCGGGTCTGTTCGCAGATGGCCAGCATGGAGCAGCACTCCAGGGTCCGCTCAGGGTCCTGCATGGCGATCTTGAACTCCTCCATGGCCGGTTCCAGGAGCATCATCTCCTTGTAGGCGATCCCCAGGTTGTAGTGGGTGTCGAAATCGTCGCCCTTGACCTGCTGCTCCACGCCGGCCCGGAAAGCATTGAACAATTCATCAACACTCTGGATCTTCTCCACCAGGTGGGTGGCGTCGTGCATCTCCTCCCCTTCCCCGGTTTCCAGCAGGGCGTCCCCCAGCACGTCGGTGAGGTCGAAGAAGGTGGGTGCGGTCGCGGGGGCTTCCGCCCGCGCCCCGCGGCCCATGCGGCGCAGGGCTTCCTCCGCCAGGGCCCGGCGCTTGAGCAGTTCCGGATGGCCAGGGAACTGGTTGGAAGCGTTCCCGATCTCGATCAGGGCTTCTTCGGGGCTGCCGTAGTCCATCTGGAAGTCGATGTCCGAGAGGATGGAGGCCAGGTCTTCGCTCACCTCCGACACGGTCAGCTGGGCCGCCGGGATGGTGGGCGGCACCTCGTCCAGGGGCGGCAGGACGGCGGGCGCCTGGTCCGGAAGCAGGCCGGCCGCTCCGCCCCAGTGGAACCCGGTCAACGGCTGCAGATCCGGCAGCTCCGCCAGCTCCGGCAATTCCGCCAACGGCGCGAGGGATTCCCCGAGGGGCACGGCCGCAGGAGCCGGGATCTCCGGCCAGCCCTGGGCCTCCAGTTCCAGGGGGAGGAGCGGCAACTCCTCCAGGGGTGCGCCGGGAAGGGGCGCGGACGGCATCAGGGGCAGGGGCACCGGCGCAGCCATGAGGCCCAGGGTCCGGCGGTAGATGCGCGTGGAACCCGGGAACAAGGCTTCGGCCCGGTCCAGCATCTCCATGGCCAGGGCACGGTAGCCCATGGGGGCCAGCTTCTCGGCGGTCTTGACGTAGTGCAGCTGGACCCGGGTGAGCACGCCGCTGGCCCGGTGGATGTCGGCGATGGCGGTGATGGCCTCCAGGTTGGAGGGGTCCAGCTCCAGGATCTTGTTGTAGGTGTCCATGGCGCTGTCCATGTAGCGGTTCTGCAGGTGCTTGGCCGCGTCCCGCTGGAGCTTCTGGATCTGCATGCGCAGGACCGCCTCCTGTTCGGCCTCCATGGAGGCGATGGGGGACGGTTCCGGCTCCTGGTACCCGGCCTCGGAGGGCGCCGCCGGGGTGAAAGGCGCACAGACCTCCTCCCTGCCCACGCCCATGCCCTCGAGCTTCTGGGCGGTGGCGTCGGCCAGGGCCTGGTCGCCGGCCGCGGCCGCTTCGGCCACCGCGTGGCGCAGGCATTCCACCTCCTCGTCGCGGCCGCCGCCCTGGTGGGCGATCTCCGCCAGCTGCAGCCAGGCCCCGGCTGGGAGGACCCCCTGGAGGGCCACGCGCAAGGCCCGGCCGGCGGCCTCGCCCAGCCCGCGCCGGGCGAATTCCCTGCCGATGGGCTTGAACAGCTCCAGGCCCTGCTCCACCTGGCCGGCCCGGGCCAGTTCCCGCAGGGCCCGCTCGCAGAGTTGCAGGGACTTCTCGGGCAGCTGGGGCACCTGGGCCAGGGCTTCCAGGGCCCGCTCCGGGCTGTGGGCCTGGAGTTCCACCTCCGCCAGGGCGTCCAGCAGCTCGGGGTTGCGCTGGTTCGCGGCCAGGCCGTCCCGCAGGTGCCTGGCGGCCCCCGCCAGGTCTTTCTGGATCACGCACAGCCGGGACGAGGTCAGGAACACCTGGGGCGTGCTGACCATGCTCCGGGCGCGTTCCAGGATCTGCCCGGCCTCGGCGTGCATCTGCTCCAGGGCCAAGGCCTCGGCCACTTCCAGGTAGATGGCGGCGGCCCGCTCCTGCATGCCTTCCTTGTTGTACAGGTCCGCGAGCTTCACCTTGTTCTTGAGGTTCTTGGGGTCCATCTCCACGACCTTGGCGAACTCCTCCAGGGCGCGCTTGATGAGCCCCTTGCGGGTGCAGATGTCCGCCACCTCGATGTGGACCTGGATGGCTTCCTTGACCATGTTGGTCTGGCGGTACAGTTCCGCCAGGCGCACGGCCACTTCCATGTCCTCCGGGGCGACCCGGTGAGCCTTCTTCAGCACGGCGGTGGCCTTGGCGTTGAACCCGCCGCGCTCGAACCCGGCCCCGGCCTTCCTGAACATATCCACGGCCTCGGACACCTTGCCGCCCTGGAGGTAGGCGTCGCCCACCCGGTTCAGCAGGTTGTCGTCCGGACGGTCTTCCAGCAGCTTGAGGAATTCCTCGATGGCCCGGTCCACCCGGCCGGAGGCCATGTGGGTTTCAGCCGATTTGGAGATCTTGTTGCGGTCAATGGCCATCAATCGCCTCAGGTACCGTTCAGGGAGTCAGGTTGCGGCCGGTGAAGGCCTGGGGCAGCAGCTCCCGGAGGCCGCACAGGGACCGGTGCTGACGGTTGGCCAGCAGAATGGGCAGATCCTCGGCGAATTCCGCCAGCACTTGCCGGCAGGCGCCGCAGGGAGGGGACAGTTCGGCCGCCTCGGTCACCACGACCAGGGCCCTCAGGTCCCCCACCCCCATCCCCCGGCTCACCGCCGCGCCGACCGCGGTGCGCTCAGCGCATTGGCACACCGGGTAGGAGGCATTCTCCACGTTGCATCCGGGCACGATGGTGCCGTCCGCACCCGCCAGGGCGGCCCCCACCCGGAAGCCCGAATAGGGGGCGTAAGCCCGTTCCCACGCCTGCCATGCCGCCTTCAGCAGGGGCTCCCAGGCAGGGGAGTAGGGGTCGGAAAAAGACATGAACGCCTCAGTCAAAAGGAATTGGGTTCATGGTAATGCCCTTCGGGGGCCAAGGAAAGCATCCGGCTGGGCCAGGGCCAGGGCTCGCCAGCAAGGCGTGCAGCCCTGGTAGGCCCGGCCGCCGCTTCCCGCCTCCACCCACAGGGTGACCTCCCGGCGCTGCAGGCGGGCCCGCAGCACTCCCCCCGAAAGCAGTTCCAGCTCCTTTTCGAATTCGGGCCCCGGGGTCCAGGCCCGCAGGTCCAGGTGCAGGCGCATGCCCGCGGGCAGCTCGTCCTCGAACGTGCGCACCCAGGGGGCGCCTCGCTGGGCGGTGCGCTTCCAGTGCACCCGGTTCAGGGGATCCCCCTCCTTGAAGGGCCGGGTTCCGTCGGGACTGGTGTTGCCGGCCCGCAGCCGGGCCGCGGCCGCGTCCCCCGACGGCCCCGGGCGCGGCACGAAGGGGCGCGGGTGGGGCAGCACCAGCAGTTCCGTATCCAGCTGGAAACTCCACGCTTTCTCCAGGAATCCGAAGGGAAAGGCCGTGCGCAGCTCCAGCCGGCCGGCGCGGCAGCGGCCCCGGCGCCCCGGCAGCGCCTGGAGCACCAGCAGGCGGTCCTCGCCGCCGGGCCGGCCACCGGGGTAGAAGCCCGGCTCCACGCTGCCGCCGTCCAGGTCCAGGCGCACCGCCAGGCACCGGACCCGGTAGGGCGCCCGGTCCCGCAGGCGGATCTTCACCCCGCCCTGGACCCGGGCGAACAGGTTGCCTTCCTCGACCCCCGCCAGGTCCAGGTCCCGGATGGCCCTCCGGCTGATCCAGCCGGACACCAGGAACAGCCCCAGCATCAGGGAGAAGACCAGGTACAGCAGGTTGTTGCCCGTGTTCACCGCGAACAGGCCCATGAGCAGCATGGCCGCCAGGTACTCCAGCCCCAGCCGGGTGATGGACAGGGTGAGGTGGCGGTCCTTCCAGATCTTCATGGGGCGTGTTCCGGGACCAACATACCGCCGACCGGGAGCTGTGGTAGTGACTTGATCCATGTTCACCGGCCTGATCCGGCACCTGGGCACCCTGGAAGCCCGCCAGTCCCGCCCCTCCGGGGCCAGGCTGCGCATCGCCGCGCCGCCGGAGGTGCTGGAGCGGGCCGAGGCCGGGGCCAGCATCTGCGTGAACGGCGCCTGCCTGACCACCGCGGCCCGGGATTCCCGCGCCTGGGAGGCGGACCTGTCCCTGGAGACCCTCGAGCGCACCACCCTGGGCCAGCTCCAGCCCGGCGCCCTGCTGCACCTGGAGCCCAGCCTGCGGGTGGGGGATCCCCTGGACGGGCATCTGGTGGCGGGGCACGTGGACGGGGTCGGGCAGCTGCTGGAGCGCACCCGGGACGAGGGCATCTGGCGCTTCGGCATGCCCCTGGACCTGGCGCCGATGATGGCCCCCAAGGGTTCCGTGACCGTGGACGGCATCTCCCTCACGGTGGTGGAGTGCGGGCCCGACTGGTTCACGGTGGCCCTCATCCCCGAAACGGTCCGGCGCACCCGCCTGGAGGCCATGGCCTGCGGGGAGCCGGTGAACCTGGAAGGGGATCCGGTGGGCCGGTTCGTGGCCCGGGCCATGGCGCTGCGCGCCTCCGACGAGAAACTCCGCCGCTTCGCCAGGGAGGGGTGGGCCTGAACCAGGCCCTGGGGCGTCCGTGTCCCGATGCGGCGGCAAGTCCGTCCCCCGGGTTCCGGGGCGTTCGCGCCGCCCCACCGGGACCCGGACCTTTACTTGGTCACACTCCTAGGAGCCTGACCATGTATTATTCGGCCCCGCGCTGGTGGCACCGGGCCTAGCCAGACAAGGAAGGTTCCGAAGGGGGTATAGGTTATACCTCCGAGGAACCTGACGCCGGATGGCTGGGCCCGCTGCCACCAGCCCGGAGGGTCGGCGCCCAGACCCGCGCCTCTCGTGTGCAAGTCCCTTGAAGGTAGCACCACTACCTCCTGCGGGCCTTGCGCTCGATAGGCACGGGTCTGGACGCCGACGCGGGGCCGAATAATACATGGTCAGGCTCCTAGTTCAGGGACCGGCACTGGTAGGCGTGGGTGTGGTAGGGGAAGGCGACGGTCTCCCGGCCCCGCAGGTCCGGATGGCCGGCGATCAGGGCGCGCAGGGCCGCCTCCACCTGGTCCTTCTGGCCGGGCGGCAGCTTGGCGATGAAGCTCACGGACAGACAGCGGTCGATGATCACCTCCTGGGGCGGCCCCGCGTGCTGGTGGGAAAAGCAGGTCTCATCCAGCGCCGTGAACCGGCTGCCGCCGAAGGGCAGGCGCCACCGGCCGGTGTGGAACCGGGGCGTGTCCCCTTCGAAGGGTTCCAGGATCCTGGTGATGGCGGCCACCCAGTCCACCGATTCGTCCCGGACGTTCCACACCAGGCCCAGACATCCTCCGGGACGCAGCACCCGGTGGATCTCCCCCAGGGCTTCGGGCCCGGCGAACCAATGGAAGGACTGGGCGCAGACGACCGCATCCTGGCTGCCGGATGCCAGGGGCATGGCCTGGGCGGTGCCGTCCAGGGCCCGCGCTCCGGGCACTGCCGCCGCCAGTTCCCGGCGCATGGCCGGGACCGGTTCCACCGCCGTCACCTGGGCCCCGGTGCGCACCAGGAGCCGCGTGAACTTGCCGGTGCCGGCGCCCAGGTCCAGGCAGGTCCGCCCTTGGCCCAGCCCCAGGTCCCCGGCGAGCCAGCCCAGCAGGGCCTCCGGATAGTCCGGACGGCCGCGGGCATAGGCGCCAGCGCCGGCGGTGAAGCCCTGGGCCGCGGAGGGATGCAGGTCGGACATGCTCAAAGTCTATCCAGGGCGGCTGTGCCAATATACTTTTCCCATGGTCAAGACCCGCACCCCGCCCCCGCTCGCCCCGGACCTGCTGGAGCGGGTGCGGGAACGCTTCCGGGCCTTCCCCTTGACTCGCGACTGGCGCCTGGGCATCGATGCCCTGGAGCCGGGCGGGGCGGTCCTGAGCTTGGTGCCCACCGCGCAGACGGTCAACGGCACCGGCGGGGATCGTCAACGGGGGGGTGCTGGCCACCTTGGCTGACATCAGCTGCGCGGTGGCCCTTTGCAGCTATTTCGACGGCCGGATGCCGTTCGCCACGTCGGACCTGCATATCCGCTATCTGGACCCCGCGGATGCCAAGGTGACCGCCCAGGCAACGGTGCTGAGGGCCTCCCTGCGCAGCGCCATCCTGGAATGCCGCCTGACCTGTGCCGATCGGTTGGTCGGTTTATGCACTGCTCATTTTGTTATCAAAGGGAATCCAATACCTTAGGAGCTGTCTCCGCCGCGTCGGGAACTTCTTATAAATAGGAAGTATCCTGGTGGCATGGAGTCCCCACGTTCCCCGGCTCATCCTGGACCTGGCCACGGTGCTGGGGGTGGCCGCGGTCATGACCCTGGTGTTCCGCCGCCTGCACCAGCCGGCGGTGCTGGGCTACATGCTGGCGGGGATGATCGTCGGTCCCCACGTGCCCATCCCCCTGGTGGCGGACGTGGAGAACGTGCAGACCCTGGCGGAGCTGGGGGTGGTCCTGCTCATGTTCTCGGTGGGGCTCGAGTTCGACGTGCGCAAGGTGCTGGAGAAGGGACCCGCGGCCATTCTGCTGGGAGCGGTCCAGCTGGGCTGCAGCACCTGGCTCGGCTTCATGGCCGGGCGCGCCCTGGGATGGACCTTCCTGCAATGCGCGTTCATGGGGGCGGCCCTGGCCATCTCCAGCACCATGATCATCGCCAAGCTGTTCGAGGAGCACCGGGCCCGGGGGCACCTGCGGGACCGGGTGCTTTCGGTCCTGGTGGTCCAGGACCTGTTCGCGGTCCTGCTCCTGGCCGGGCTGGTGGCCACCCCCGCCGCCGGGACGTTCGGGACCCAGGGGCTGGGCCGCACCCTGGCCCGGGTGGCCCTGCTGCTGGCCGGCCTGCTGGGGGTGGGCGGCCTGGTGGTGCCCCGCCTGCTGCGCTGGGCCGCGGACCGGGGCCGGGACGAGACTCTCCTGGTGGCGGCGGTGGGCGTCTGCTTCACCTCGGCGGTGCTGGCGGCCAAGGCCGGCTGTTCCCTGGCCCTGGGCGCCTTCCTGGCGGGGATGCTGGCCGCCGCCAGCGGGCGCGTGCCCAAGATCGAGCACCTGGTGCTGCCCCTGCGGGACATCTTCGGAGCCATCTTCTTCGTGGCGGTGGGCATGCTCCTGGAACCCCGGTCCCTGGCCGCCCAGGCGGTGCCCATCCTGGCCTTCACCGGGGTGGTCCTGGCCGGGGACACCCTGGGCGCCGCCCTGGGCGGAGCCCTGGCGGGCCTGCCGCTGCGGGCCGGCTTCCGCACCGGGCTGGCCCTGGCCCAGCCCGGGGAATTTTCTTTCGTGCTGGTGGGCGCCGGGGTCAGCGCCGGGTTCCTGGGCCGGGATTTCCTGGCGGTGCCGGTGGGCGTGTGCCTGGTCACCGCCCTGCTGGGCCCCACCCTGTTCCGGCGGGGGGACGCCTGGTCGGCCGCGTTGGAACGCCGCCTGCCCCAGCGCCTCAACTGGTACCTGAAGACCTACCAGTCCTGGGCCGCCAGGCTGGGCCGCTCGTCCCTGGGCCGGGGACCGGCCCCTATGCGCCGGCCCTTCCTCTACCTGGTCCTGGACGCGGCGCTCATCAACGCGGTGGTCATCGGCGCCGGACTGCTCAAGCAGCACCAGGCCTGGTTCCGGACCCCCCGGGTGGACCTGGGGCTGGCGGTGGTCCAGGGGGGCCTGCTGGTGTTCCTGGCCTGGGCCCTGTGCGGGAGGGCCTTCCACCTGGCCGAGCGGATCCTGGCCCCTCCGGGACGAGCGGCCCCGCCCCAGGGTGGGCTCCGCCTCCTGCGGGCGGCCCTGAGCCTGACCCTGATGCTCCTGGTGGGCGCCCCGTCCCTGGCCCTGCTGCAGCCGTTCCTGCCCCAGGTGCCCATGTTCCTGGTGTTCCTGGGCGGCGCCGCCGGGTCCCTGGGCCTGCTGTGGGCCCATTCCCGGCGATTCCCGCCGGGCCGGGCGGTGGGCTCCGAATGGCTGTTGAACCGGGTCCAGGCCCCCTGGTCCCAGGCGGACCAGCCGCCGGCCTCGGTCGTTCCCGCCCAGATGGCGTCCCTGCGCCTGGGGCGGCAGTGTCCCTACCTGGGCCGCCCGCTGGGCGGGCTGGCCCTGGAACAGATCACCGGCGCCACGGTGCTGGGCCTCATGCGCCAGGGGCGCCCGGTCACCCTGACCCCGGACCTGGAGCTCCAGGCGGACGACCTGCTGGCCCTGGGCGGCCCTCCCGCCGCCCTGGAGGCCGCCGCCCGCCTGCTCGGAGCGGAGGAGCCGTCCATTTAGAGCCTACAAGACGCTCCTGGAGTATTTCGACGTGAACCTGGAGCACTACAAGGCCGGAGGCAAGTAGCCATCCCTCCTAGGCGCCGCGCTCCTGGAGCATGGCCTCCATCTGGCGCAGGGCGCGCTGGGTGTTCCAGAAGCCCCACGCGGCGCCCAGGGCGCCGGTGACCATGCCCACCCCGGCCAGGGCGGCCATGTTCCTGACGGAGAAGAAGCCCATCCGGGCCAGCTCCACCAGGAGCGGGGAAAGGTTGCCCACGCCCCGGTCCAGGGGCAGCCAGAAGGCCAGCAGCGCCAGGATGGCCAGCACGCTGGCCGCCAGGCCCAGGGCCGCCCCTTCCGCCAGCAGCGGGGTGCGGATGAAGCTCTCCGAAGCCCCCACCAGGCGCATGATGGTGATTTCCTCTTCCCGGGCCAGGACGCTCATGCGGATGACGTTGCCGGTGGAGAACCCGGCCGCCACCATGAGCAGGGCGCCCAGGAAGGCCAGGGCCGAACGGAGCATGCGGCCCGAGCGCTGGAGCCCCTCCAGGCGTTCCTGGTCCACCACCACATCCCCCACCCCCGGGAGGGCCCTGAGGCTCTCCCCCACCTCCAGGGCCCGGTGGGCGGCCAGCAGGTCCGGGCGCAGGCTGAGCTCCAGGGTCTCGGGCAGGGGCTCCCCCAGGCTCTTGAGCACCAGGCCCGCCTCCCGGGAAGTTTCCAGGAAGCGCCGGGTGGCGTCCTCGGGGGAGATGCGCTTCACCTGGGTGAAGCGCGGATCCCGCCGCAGCCCCGCCTCGGCCTGGTCCAGGCTGGCGCCTTCCCCTGCGAACACGGTGATCTTGGCCAGGTTCTCCATGCGCGACACCCAGCGGTTCAGCCCCTGCACCAGCAGCAGCCCGCCCCCGGCCAGGAACAGCCCCAGGGCCAGGGTGAGCACCGCCAGCAGGTGCTGGCCCCGGTTGCGCACCAGGTCCTTGGCCACGTCCCGGCACAAAAGCCCCAGGAGCCGCAGGAACACCATGCTAGGAAGTGCCGCCCAGGGCCATGCCCCGGATCGACGTGATGCCGGGGATGGTCACGGCCACCGAGGATACGGCGCCGGTGCTGGGGGTTTTCCAGATGAGCAGGGTCGGGCCGCCGTCGCCGGTGCCGGTGGTGGTGGCGGCGGTGACGATGTTGGCCCCCAGCAGCCAGTCGGAATTGGTCGGATGGGAAAGGAGCCGCACGTTCTGCACGTTCGCGGCCGGATCGCCCAGGGAGCGGCTGGGGCTCTGGTTGAGGTTGCCGCTGAGGGTGAACTGGCTCTGGCGGAACACCAGCACCGCCGCCGTGGCGGAGGACGAACCCGAATCGACCACGTACAGGTCGGTGGCCTGGGGATCAAAGGCGATGGAGGCGGGAGTGGGCGCCGTGCCGGTGGCCATGGTGGCCAGCAAGGTGCTGGGGCCGATCAGGACGTTGGAGCTGGTGTTGGTGATGGGGTTCGCGTTCACGAACCCGGAGCTGTAGCCCTTGCGGAGCCGGGCGCCGGTGTAGCCGTTGCCCAGGGAGTCGTAGAGGGTCGATTGACCGTTGGCGAACAGGCCGAACACGCCGCCCCCGGGAATGGCGGCCAGGCCCACGCCCCACTGGTCGGAACCGATGCCGATGGGAACTGTACGCGGAGGGATTGATGTTGGCGCCGTTGGCGACGGAACTGACGGAAGGCACCACCCAGATCTGGGTGGTCCCGCCGTCGTAGGTGGTCTCCTGCGCGTAGAGGGTGTTGGTGGTGGAGTCCACCGCGACCTGGCCGAAGGCGGAGTTGCTCAGCTGCTGGGACGAGTACCCCAGGGTGAAGCTGTAGATGTCGGTGACGTTGGAGATGGACCCGCTCTGGGAGCTGGCCTGGGTGATGACGAAGACGGTGCCGCTTTCGGTCACCAGGTAGATGAGGTTATGGGCGCTGTCCACCGCCAGGCCGCCCCATGCCAGGGTGATGCCGCTCAGCTGGGCGCTCTGGATGGTCCGGTCCGGGCCGGGCGCGGTCCCGCCAGCGCCCACGCCGTAGACCGAGTTGATGTCGTTCCACACCATCACCGTGCCGGTGCTGGAATCGAAGAGATACAGGGTCCTGCCGCCGCCGTTGTTGTCCACGCAGCCGAGGGCGGTGAGCAGGCCCGCCAGCGCCACGCCGAAGAGCAGGCGGAAGGAAGATAGAAAAGCGAATGGGCGGAACACGGGTACTCCTGGAGGCTACTTGGAGAATAACGCTTTCAGGTGGGCGTTGAGGGTTTTCACCATTTCATTGTCGCAACCCGCCTCCACGGCGCCCCGGGATACGGCCAGGGCGAGGTTCTTCACCGCCTCGGGGCCTTCCCCCTGAACCAGCTGGAGGTTGGCCCGGGCCAGGAGCTTGTTGAGCATTTCATGATGTTCTGGGGGCAGCACCGCCCTGGCGGTCTGGATGATCCGGTGGGCGAAATGGGTGAGTTTGGCCAGCTTCACCGGATCCGTGACGGGCGCCGGGGCCCTGGGGGGCGCCGCGTGGGGCTCCTCCCGGAACGGGGTGGGGACCGTGGCGGTGGAGGCCGGGGCCTGGGGCGCCGGCCCGCCCTGCCCCGCGCCGCCGGCGGGCCCGGGCTTGGGCAGGTCGGGGCGCTTGCCGCTGCGCACCCCCTTCAGGGCCACGTGCCCGGCCATGATCAGGCCGTACAGGTCCTTGGCCAGGCTGAGCACCGGACGCCCCAGCAGGCCCGCCAGCTCCTCCACCGTGTAGTAGCCGGTGAGCAGCGCCAGCAGCTTGGCCTCCCGGGGGTTGGTCCCGGAGGGCACCTCGCCGGCCAGCAGGTTGGAAAGGGGATAGAGGTCCAGGGAGCCGATCTTCTGGCTGAGCACCCGCCATTCGTCCATGCGTCGGTGCATCTCCATGAGGATGGACGGGTTGGGTTTGTTGATGGTGGCCGGCACCGGGTCGTCCCCCTCCTCGAAGATGTAGGTGCCGTCCAGCCACAGGGCCACCTGGTACAGCGCCTCGAGTCCCTCGCTGTCATTGGTGGCCGCATGGATGATGCGCCCCCCCTGGAGGTAGATCATGGCCCGCCGGGACTCATCCGCCACGCGAAAGCAGCCGGTCTTCCCCCCCTGGCTCACCAGCTGGATGATATCCGGCAGCGGCGCTTCCCGCATGGAACCTTGGATGAGACCCTGGGACATGGACATCCCCTCGTGCATGAGCGATGGCTGGCCGGGAAATCCTATCATGGCTCCAGCCCGCTCCCCCCCGGGTGTCGGTCCAGTGGCAATATGAAATAGAATCATTATTTCGAGGTACCGTCGTGAGCGCACCCTTCTCTTCCATCGAAACGGCCATCGAGGCCATCCGCCAGGGGCGCATGATCGTCGTGGTGGATGACGAGAACCGGGAGAACGAGGGGGACCTCACCATCGCCGCCCAGTACGTCACGCCGGAGGCCATCTCCTTCATGGCCACCCACGGGCGGGGCCTCATCTGCACCGCCCTGGAGGGAGCGCTTCTTGATCGCCTGAACATTCCCCAGATGGTCCACGACAACACCAGCCCGTTCGAGACCGCCTTCTGCGTGAGCGTGGAGGCCCGGGAAGGAACGTCCACGGGCATTTCGGCCCACGACCGGGCCCGCACCATCAAGGCCCTGGTGGCCCCGGACGCCAAGCCCTCGGATTTCGTCAAGCCGGGCCATGTGTTCCCCTTGCGGGCCAGGGCCGGCGGCGTCCTGGCCCGCACCGGCCAGACCGAGGCGTCCGTGGACCTGGCCCGCCTGGCGGACCTGCACCCTTCCGGGGTCATCTGCGAAATCATGAAGGACGACGGGACCATGGCCCGGGTGCCCGACCTGGCGGCCTTCTGCGAGCGCCACCGACTGCCCCTGGTGACCGTGGAGGCCCTGGTGGCCTACCGCCTGCGCAGGGACCCGATCATCCGCCTCCTGGCCAGCGCGACCCGGGACACCGGCTGGGGCCGCCTGGAGGTGCACCGGTTCGAGAGCCTCCTGGACGGCAGCTCCCACTTCGCCTTCGTCCTGGGCGACCCTGCCGGCCCGGCCCCCCTGGTGCGGGTGCACCAGGAGACCCTGCCCGAGGACCTGGACGGGTTCGGCCAAGTGACCCCCACCCTGTTCCACCGGGCCATGGACGCCATTTCCCGGGAGGGGCGGGGGGATCCTGGTCTACCTGCGGCGTCCCCGCACCGGGGAGGAGCCCCCACCCCGGGCGCTCAGCGACCGGGATGTGGGTGTTGGAGCCCATATATTGAAATCATTAGGGGTAAAAGAAATGCGGCTCCTCAGCCGGCAAGAAAAGAAGTACATTGGACTCGGCGGCTTCGGCCTGGATATTGTTGGACAGGTCCATCTGGATACACTTTGATAAACAATTCATCAATATTAATCTGCCCCCTGTTCAGAGACCTGGACCCGGCGCAGCTTGCCCGGATTTTGGCCATCGGGGAAACCAAGGGCTACCGGGCGGAGCAGGTGATCTTCCGGGAAGGGGACCCTGGTGACGGTTTATTCATCGTCGTCTCTGGAACCGTGCGCATATCCAGGCGCACCACCACCGGGGAAGAAGCCCTGGCCATCCTCGAACCCAACGCGTTCTTCGGGGAGATGGCCTTGATCGACTGCCATCCCCGGGCCGCGGATGCGGTGGCCAACGAGGATTCGGAGATCTTCTTCATTCCCCTGGCCGGACTGCGCACCCAGTTGGAGGCAAGCCCCGGCCTCGCCAACAAAGTGCTCTACGCCCTTTGCGAAGTGCTCACCCAGCGCCTGCGGGAAAGCAACGACCGTTTCATGAACGTTTTCACCCTGGCCCAGTGGAGCACCGGCAGTAACGACCTGATCCCCCTGCCGTAGGGGGCTTTTTCGAGGAAACCCATGTCCGATCTCGTTAAGCACATCACCGATGCCGAATTCCAAAAGACCGTGGCCGAAGGCGTCACGCTGGTGGATTTCTGGGCCCCGTGGTGCGGCCCTTGCCGGATGATCGCCCCGATCCTGGACGAGCTGGCCGGAGAACTGAAGGAAAAGGCCAGGATCGTGAAGATCAACGTGGACGAGAACCCGGTGGTGGCCGGGCAGTTCGGGATCATGTCCATTCCCACCCTGCTGCTGTTCAAGAACGGCCAGAAGGTCGACCAGAAGGTGGGGGGTCAGGCCAAGCCCCAGCTCAAGGCCTTCATCGAACAGGCCATCTGATCGGGTCCTGGTGCGAGGGCCGGGTCCCGGTCGGCGGCAGGCCCGCCGTCCGGGTTCCGGTGCGTTCGCGCCGCCCCACCGTTGCTCGGCTTCGTCAGCCCGCGCGGCGCGCGGCCTGACGAAGCGCTCGCTTGCTCGTCGGGGCCGACCAAAGAACTCAGGTATCGGTGGCTTCGGGGCGAATTGGGGGAATCTCCTCTCCAGACCGTACGGGTCCTTTCATGCCTGCCGAACCAGGGGGACCCGCCAAGTCCTGTCAGCCGGCAAGGACGCTTTCTGACCCACTCGTGAACCACCGAACCCAACGTCCGATGCGGCTCGACGGCCACCAACCGTATGGCGGCGCGAAGCCAGGAACTCGGAATGACCAAGTTGCCGCTGACCGGGACCCGGGGGGCTGGATCAGGGGCCCGGCAGGCGGCCGCGGTCCAGGAATCCGCCGACCGAGGCCAGGAGGTCCGTCAGGGGGCGCAGTTCGGAAAGGTCCAAGGTCAGGCCGCCGTCCTCCAAGGCCTGGAAGCGCTCCACGTCCTCCCGCCAGCGCCACCACTTCAAGGTGAGGCGGCCGTCCGGAGCGCCGCAGACCCACAACTCGAAATCGTCACGGCACAGTTTGCCGAGGATGATCGGACCATCGTCGCCGGGGGCCGGCTTGCGCTGGAAGGGAAGGATGTTTCCAGGACCCATCATCCACCTACCGGGCCACGCATCCAGGTTCCTGGCAAGATCTAGTCGTCACTTGGCGTCCTTGCGGTTCAGCACCAGGCGGATCTGGTTGCCCTTGTCGTTGTGGTGGACCTCGTCCATGACCAGCTGGATCATGGCCAGGCCGCGGCCGCACTGTTCACTGAGGTCGGCTTTGGTGTACCGGGAGACCATGGAGACGTCGAACCCGGGCCCGCCGTCGGTGATGACCACCTCCAGCCGCTCGGGCGTCACGTGCATGGCCACGTCGATCCAGCGCTGGGCGTAGCGGGGATCGGCCAGGCGCTGCGCCATGGTGGCCGCGAAGGCGTCCTGCTCCTCGAACAGGTCGCCCTTGAGGCTGGAGTCCATCTCCAGGCAGCCGTGCTCCAGGGCGTTCACCAGGGCTTCGTGGAAAGCCATGCCGACCACGTCCACGTTGGTGGGCTTGGCCAGGCCCAGGGGCACCAGCCGGTCGGTGAGATGCCCGACCATGCTGGGGATGTCCAGTTCCGTGGCCTGGAACAGGAAATGCCGGTGCTCCTCCACCAGGCCCCGCAGCCCCACCGCCGCCCTGCGCATCTCCCGGTGCAGGTCCACCAGGTGGAACGCGCTGTTCACCAGGTCGCGGAGGCTGATGGGCTTCTGGAACAGGTTGGATGCGCCCATGCGCACCGCCCGGATGGCAAAGTCCAGGGACGCCTGGCCGGTCATCAGGACCACCGGCAGCCCGGGCTTCAGGGACTTGACCTGGGTGATCACGTCGAAACCGTCCAGGCCGTCCATGGTGATGTCGGTGATCACCAGGTCGAACTGGGGTGATTCCTGGTCCTCCAGGGCGCGCAGCGCCCGGCGGGCGTCCCCGAAGGAGTGCACTTTCATGCCGAAATGGGTCAGGGCCTCGCCCACCAGGCCCAGGACGTCCGGGTCGTCGTCGATCAGGATGATGTGGGGTGGGATGGTCGTCATAGGTTCGTTCTATTCAACTCTAGCCGGGAGCGGGCAGGATGTTTGCAAGGAGTTGCCAAGTTTTTTCCAACGCCCCGGACAGGGCTTCGGGAAGCCGCCCCGAGCGGCCCTGGGCGCCGGGGCGGAGGGCACCCTGGTCCAGGGCCCCGGCGACCGCTTCGGCCACCTGCCCAGCCGGAACCACCCGCACCGAGCCCGCCTCCAGCAGGGGCTCCACCAGGTCCTGGAAATTGGCGTATCCGGGCCCCAGCAGGGTCGGCAGCCCCCACACCACCGGCTCCAGGGGGTTGTGCCCGCCGTGCCAGGCCCAGCCGCCGCCCACCAGGGCCAGGGTGCCCTCCCCGTAGGCGGCGGCCAGTTCCCCCAGGGTGTCCAGGAGCAGGATGGGGGTGCCGGCCCAGGGCCCCGGGCCGGACGGCCAGGGCGCGGACGCCCGCAGGAAGCCCAGGGACCGGGCCTCCAGCAGCCGGGCCACGGCCTGGAAGCGCCGGGGCTGGCGGGGCGCCAGCACCAGGCGCAGCCCCGGACGGTTCTCCCGGACCCGGGCCCAGGCCTCCAGGACCAGTTCCTCTTCCGTCTCCACCGTGTTGCCGGCCACCAGGACCGGATCGCCCCTCCAGGCTTCCCGCAAGGGCGCCCAGCCTTCATGCAGAGGCCGGGGCGGCGGCAGGTCGGCCTTGAGGTTGCCGCCCAGGGCCGCCCGGGGCGCGCCCAGGTGCCGGAAGGCCCGCAGGGAGGCCTCGTCCCGGGCCGCCACCAGGCCCAGGCGCGAGACCGCCCGGGCCATCCAGGCCCGGCCCCGGCGGGTGCTGCGCTCGGTCAGGCGGCCGTTGACGATGGCCGCGGGGATGGCCCGGGCCTGGAGCTCGCGCAGCAGGTTGGGCCAGATCTCCGTCTCCAGGCTGATGAAGGCGCCCGGGGGGCGGCGCAGGAAGGGGCGCAGGCCCCGGGGGTCGTCCAGGGGAAAGGGGCCGCCGGTGACGCGCCCGGTGCCCTGGTCCCACCCGGGCAGGCGCCGGCCCAGCAGGTCCAATCCCGCCCGGGTGCCCGTGGTCACGTGGACCGCGTACCCCGCGTCCCGCAGCCGGCCGAGGATCCCGTCCGCCAGCAGCAGTTCCCCCACGCTCACCGCCTGCACCCAGATCCAGCCCGGGGCCCGTTCGGGCATCTGCGCCTCCAGGCGCAGGCGCCAGTCCGGCGGCAGCCCCCGGACCAGGGCCCGGGCCAGGCAGCCGGCGCCGGCGACGGCCGCCAGGTAGCTCCCATCCAGCATGTCCATGCATCTAGGCTCCCATGAACGGGCCGGGAAGGCATCATGGAAGAGGAGGGGGAGGACCGCCATGCTCGAGGTGCTCCTGGTCACCGGCCCGCTGGGCTCCGGCAAGACCACCGTGGTGAACCGCCTGCTCAAGGCTGAACTGGGCCGGGGCACCCGGGTGGCGGTGCTCATCAACGAGTTCGGCGCCGTGAGCGTGGACGGCGCCCTGGTGGACTCCCACCGGCCGGAGCTGGCGGACATCGCCAACCTGGTGGACGGCTGCGCCTGCTGCAGCCTGCGGGGCGACGTGGTGGCGACCCTGGCCCGGTGGTGCGATCTGCCCCCGGCCTCCCGGCCCCGGCGGGTGGTGCTGGAGACCACCGGGCTGGCGGACCCCACCGACCTGGTGGATCTGGACCAGGAGCCGTCCCTGGAGGGGCGCCTGCGCCTGGCGGGGTGCCTCACGGTGGTCTCGGCCCTCGCCCCCCTGGACCACCTGGCCAAGCGGCCGCTGCTGCGCCGCCAGACCGCCCTGGCGAGCCTGGTCCTGGTGAGCAAGGCGGACCTGGACCCGAGCCTGGCCATGGCCTGGGAAAGCCAGATCCGGGCCGCGTTCCCCGGCCACCTGATCCGGGCCGCGCGGATGGGCGTGGCCGCGGACCCGGTGGATCCCTGGAGCGGTTCCCTGCCCGCGGTCCCGGCGGAGCCGGCCCAAGAGCCCGCCAGCGGGTTCAGCGCCGCCCGGGCCCTGACCCTGCGCTGGAACCACCCGGTGGACCCGGAGGGCCTGGAGGCCCTGTTCCAGCGCCTTCCGGCCCAGGGGGAACTGCTGCGCGCCAAGGGCATCTGCGCCTTCGCAGGCTGGCCCTCCCGCCACGACGGCAGCGACCGCTGGGCCTTCCAGTGGGCCGACGGCCGCCTGGAAGTGAGTCCCCTGCCCGCCCCGTCCGGCGGGGTGCCGCCGCCCCTGGCGGCGGTGGTCATCGGCCTGGACCTGGACTGGCGCGCCTGGCGCGCCGCCTTGCGGGGCCTGGAGCGGGCGCCGGCGGGCGCCCGGCGCAAAGTCGTCCTGCGCTGAACCCTGCAGTTTGCTAAGCTGGCGGCACCATGGCCAAGCCGGTGTCAGATCCGTTCCGTGCCCTGATCCTGCTGGGCGCGGCGGTGGTGTGCGCCGGACTGGGCAACAGCCTGGCCCGCCCCGACCGCCGGCTCGCCTGGGCCGCCGGGGCGCCGCCCCCCGCCGCCACCCCGGGCCCGGCCCTGTCCCCGGCGGTCGCGCCGCCTGTGCCGGCGCCCGCTCCAGCGCCCCAAGCCGCACCCGCGCCCAAGGCCGCTCCCGTGCCCCGGGCCGTCACGCCGCGCCCGGCCCCGGCGACCCAGGCTCGCGCTCCGGAGCCGTCCACCTCCGCCGCGCCGGCCCCGGCGCCGGCGGATGCCCCGGCCCCGGCACGCTTCGACCCGGCACCCGACGCGGTGATCCGGGACCTGTCCCCCCAGGAGGCCTGGGCGGCCTTCCAGCAGCACATCCCCTTCCTGGACGCCCGGCGCAGCGCGGACTACCTGGCCGGCCACGTGGCCGGCGCCTGGAGCGTGCCCATCTGGGAAGCGGACGCCGACGCCCGCATCACCGATTTCGAAGCCCGGGCCAAGCCCGCCGCCAAGTCCCCCCTGGTGCTGTACTGCGCCGGCGGCGACTGCCAGGACTCCCGGGTGCTGGCCGACAAGCTGGTGGGCCTGGGCTACCGCAACCTGTTCATCTACCGGGACGGCTTCCCGGACTGGGCGCGGCGCAACCGGCCCCGGCAGCAAGGTCCCCACCCATGACCCCTTCCAGGCTGCTCCATCCCTGGCTCACCGTGCGCGCCCAGATCGCCCTGGGGGCGGTTTTCGTGGCCGCGGCCTGGCCCAAGCTCGCGGACCCGCCCGGGTTCGCCGAGGCCATCTGGAACTACCGGCTGGCCCCCTCCTGGCTGGTCCATCCGGCGGCGCTGGTGCTGCCCTGGCTGGAACTCCTGTGCGGCGTGGCGCTGATCCTGGGCCTGTGGGTCCGGGCCGCCGCCGCCTGGGCCGGGACGCTGCTGCTGGTGTTCGTGGCCGCCCTGTCCATCGACCTGGCCCGCGGCCACCCTGTGGACTGCGGCTGTTTCCAAACCCAGGCCGCGCCCCGGGCCGCCCCGGAGCGCCTGGCGGACATGCGCTGGGATATCGCCCGGGACCTGGGGCTGCTGCTCCTGGCCGCCCAGATCCTGGCAGCCGCCGCCAGGCGCCGGCAGGAACCCTGAGCCTCGACCTTTCCCAGGGTCCCGTTACAATTCAGGGTTCGGAGGCCCGGATGCTGGCGGTGCAGAACCTTACGATGCGCTTCGGCGCCAGGATCCTGTTCGAGGACGTGACCACCTCGTTCACGCCCGGGCGGAGGTACGGCCTCACGGGCCCCAACGGCAGCGGCAAGTCCACCTTCATGAACCTGGTCACCGGGGAGCAGGAGCCCACCACGGGCACCCTCCAGCGCCCGCGCAAGATGGGGGTGCTGAGCCAGGACCAGTTCGCCTTCGACCCGTACCGGGTGCTGGACACGGTGGTCATGGGCAACAAGCCCCTGTGGGCGGCCCTGCAGGAACGGGACCGGATCTATGAAAAGGACGAGCTCACCGACCAGGACGGCATGCGCCTGGGTGAGCTGGAAGGAGTCGTGGCCGACGAGGACGGCTACACCGCCGAGAGCGACGCGGCCATCCTGCTGGACGGGCTGGGCGTCCCCGAGGACCTGCACCAGCGCGCCATGGGCGAGCTGCAGGGCGGGCAGAAGGTCCGGGTGCTGCTGGCCCAGGCCCTGTTCGGCAACCCCGACGCCCTGCTCCTGGACGAGCCCACCAACCACCTGGACCTGGACTCCATCCACTGGCTGGAGAATTTCCTGATCCGCTACAAGGGCACCCTGATCGTCATCTCCCACGACCGCCACTTCCTCAACGCGGTGTGCACCCACATCGCCGACATCGACTACCAGACGATCATCCAGTACACCGGCGGCTACGACGACATGCTCATGCAGAAGACCCAGATCCGCTCCCGCCTGGAATCCGAGAACGCCCAGCGGGAGAAGAAGATCGCCCAGCTGAACGAATTCATCCAGCGCTTCGCCGCCGGCACCCGCTCCAGCCAGGTGGCCTCCCGGCGCAAGGAAGTGGAGCGCCTGACCCCCAACGACCTGGCCCGCAGCAACATCCAGCGCCCGTACATCAAGTTCGACCAGGCCAAGCCCGGAGGCCGGCACGCCCTGGAATTCGAAGGAGTGTGCAAGGGCTACGACCTGGCCGGCGGGCGGCTGGAGGTGGTCCGCAACTTCACCGCCAACGTGGCCCGGGGCGAGAAGATCGCGGTGATGGGCCGCAACGGCGTGGGCAAGTCCACCCTGGTCAAGGCCCTGCTGGCCAACGCGCCTGGAGTGACCGAGGCGGACCGGGGCCTGGACGCGGGCGAGGTGAAGTGGGGCCACGAGGTGAACGTGGGCTATTTCGCCCAGGATTTCCGGGACTCCATCCCGGACGGCTGGACCCTGGTGGACTGGCTGCGCCAGTTCGACCCGGACGCCCTGGTGGAGACCCTCCGCGGCGTCCTGGGCCAGATGCTGTTCCGGGGCGACGAGGGGATGAAGCGCACCGAGGTGCTCTCCGGGGGCGAGGCCTGCCGCCTGATGTTCTGCAAGCTCATGCTGCAGAAGCCCAATTTCCTGGTGCTGGACGAACCCACCAACCACCTGGACCTGGAGGCGGTGATCGCCCTCGACACGGCCCTGCAGCGCTACGAGGGCACGGTCATCCTGGTGACCCACGACGAGGACCTGATCGACGAGGTGGCCACCCGCATCTGGTCGGTCACCGACGCGGGGGTGGAGGACTTCCAGGGCCCCTTGGCGGAGTTCACCGCCCACCGGGCCTGACCGGGGCTCCAGATGCCTGCCCCGCCCCGGCGGGGAGGCGCCGGGCGGCCCGCCTACGGCATCTGCGCCGGCCGGTAGTCCGGATCGAACACCACCGGGTAGCGCTGGTTCAGCTGGGCCAGCAGGGCGTCCCGGGCGATCTGGGTCTGTTTGCGCTTCCACAGGGACGGCAGCTGGCCCTTCACCTGCTCGAAGGGCGGGAGGCCCTGGGCCTGGTTGGCGGCCTTGGCCTGGGCCGCATACTCGTCATAGACGGCCTTGAGCTGGTCGTCCGTGGGTTCGGCCTTGCTCACCAGGCGCTCCACCAGGACCTGGAAATAGGCGTTGGCCAGGGCGGAAGTGACCTCGATCTGCACCTTGGGATCCTTGTCCAGCCCCTCGGCCTTGGCCCAGGCCAGGAGCGCCTTCTGGTTCACCAGGGTGCCCAGGATCTGGTTGCGCTGCTCACGCATGGCCGTGTTGGTGAGCAGGTCCTTGGCCTTGGCCTCGTCCCCCAGGAACGCCCGCACGGTGGTGTCGAAGGCCTGCTCGGTGATCTTCTCCCCGGCCACGGTGGCCAGCACCTTGCCGTGGTCGTCGGAAACCTTGCCGCAGCCCAGCAGGCCCAGCACCGCCAGGCCGCCCAAACCCAACCTTCGCGCCGCGCGCATTTCCATGCTTCACTCCTGCAGTCCAAGGTTCCAGAATGACAGCGAGCGGCCACCTTTCCTAGCGGAGATCCCCGAATGACCGTCCCTGATCAACTCAATTCCTTGGATTTGCAAGTCTTCAGCGCCACCTGGTGCCCGGACTGCCGGCGCCTGGAGCGGTGGCTGGCCGAGCACAAGGTGCCCCACACCCTGGTGGACATCGAGGCGGTGCCGGGCGCCGCCGAGCGCCTGGAAGCGGAGACCGGCAAGCGGGCCATCCCCTTCATCCTGGTCAACGGCAAGGCCTGGGTGCGGGGCTACCACCGGGACCTGCCCCAGCGCCTGGACCCGGCTATCCTGGTCCAGGAACTTCTGGCCGCCGCGGGCGCGTGATCGCCCCCGACCGCGGCCGGAACCGGCGTGGCTGGCGCCGCCAGTCTGTCCTCCAGGGCAAATCCATGGCAGGCTAAGAGGTTCCCGCGGAGTGTCCTGTGCCCCACCCGTTTTCGAGCCAATTCTGGTCCAATCTGTTCACCTCCGACCTGGCCATCGACCTGGGAACCGCCTCGGTGCTGATCTACACCCGCCAGGCCGGGCGGATCATCGTGTATGAGCCTTCCATCGTAGCCCTGAACACCCGGACCACCGAAGTGGAGGCGGTCGGGGACGAGGCCAAGCAGCTGCTGGGGCGGACCCCCCAGGGGGTGCAGACCATCCGGCCCATGAAGGACGGAATGATCTACGAAGTGGATGCCGCCGAGAAGATGCTCGCCGCCTTCATCCGCAAGGCCCGGCCCAACCGGGGCTTCGCCCGCACCCGCATCGTGGTGAGCGTGCCCCCCCGGGCCCACCAGGTGGCCCGGCGGGCGGTGAAGCAGGTGTGCTACGACGCCAAGGCGGGCGAGGTGTTCCTGGTGGACCAGACCATGGTGGCCGCCATCGGCGCCGGGCTGGCCATCAACGAGAAGCGCGGCTGCATGATCGTGGACGTGGGCGGCGGCACCACCGACGTGGCCGTCATCTCTTACAACGGCAAAGTGTTCGCCGATTCCATCCTGATCGCCGGGGACGAGATGGACGAGGCGATCACCAAGTACATCCGGGAGAAGTACAACGTCCTCATCTCCGAGGCGGCGGCGGAGGAAGTGAAGTGGAGCCTGGGCTCCGCCTATTCCTCCGACAAGACCCGGACCATGAGCATTTCCGGCCGCGACCAGTTCGAGGGCCTGCCCAAGACCCTCACCCTCAACGACATGGAGATCCGGGAGGCCCTGGCCGAGCCCATCAGCGCCATCATCGACCTGGTGCGCAAGGCCCTCAACGACACTCCGCCCCAGCTGGCCGCCGACCTCATCGACCGGGGCATCTGCCTCACCGGCGGCGGCTCCAAGATCCAGGGGCTGGACATCCGCCTGAGCAAGGAGACCCACCTGCCCTGCTACCGGGCCGAGAACCCCGAAACCGCCGTGGTGCGGGGCACGGCCATGCTGCTGGAGGACATCCCCTTCCTGCGGCGGATCCAGATCCTGGACTGAGGAGCCTGCCTATGTATCGTTCGGCCCCACGACGACGACGCCCATGAGGGAACGCCCCTGGGGCCTGGGCCCCACGGGCCGGCGCCGCTGGGCCATCGTCGTCCTGCTCCTGGGCCACCTGCTCTGGATGCTTCTGGGGCGCGGCTCCTCCGGGCGCTGGAACCATCTGCTGGACATCCTGGCCGCCCCGTCCCGGGCCGTTTCCACCCGGTGGGAGGAGTGGAAGGCCTACCGGCGCGGGCGGGTGGGCAACCTGCGCCAGGCCCAGAGCGAGATCCTTGACCTGCGGGCCCAGGTGACCGCCCTGCTCACCGCCCGGGCGGCGGAGGCGCCGCGCCTGGCGGAAGCCGATGAGGCGGTCCGCCTGCTGGGCCTCAAGAAACTTCTGCCCTTGGACTTCCGGGCCGCGCGGGTGATCGCCAACGTGCGCCGGGCCCCCTTCGGCGGCATGATCCTGGACCAGGGGCGGGACGCAGGGCTGGTGCCGGACCAGGGCGTCATCTGCCCCGAGGGTGTGGTGGGCCGCCTGTGGGACGTGGGCCGGACCCAATCCAGCCTGCTGCCCCTGGACGCCTACAACGCTTCCACGGGGGTGATGCTGGCCCGCAGCCGGGCTACCGGGGTGCTCCAGGGCCTGGGCCCGGGCAAGGCCGCCATCCGCTACATCGGCAACCAGGAAGTGGTGCAGGTGGGCGAGCCGGTGTTCACCTCGGGCCTGGACCGGAACTTCCCCCGGGGCCTCCTGGTGGGCTACGTGGGCGACGTGCATCCCCAGGACGTGGAACTGCACGTGGAGGTGGTCCTGGCCGCGCCCCTGGACCGGCTCGGGCTGGTGCTGATCCTGCCGGCCCATCCCGCAGATGGAGATCCAGCCGCCCGACCAGCCTCCCGCCCAGTCGTCCCAGGGGTCGGATCCGGAAAGGAGGCCCCCCGGTGAGCGCCCCTTCCGCCGTGCCCCAAGTGCGCCGGTTCTTCCTGGCCGTCCTGTGCCTGGGGGGGATCCACCTGGCGGCCCCCTGGCCGGGTCCCCAGGCGGTCCTGAACACCTTCCTGGTCCTGGGGCTGGCCCCGGGGTTCGCCTCCCCCCTGGCGGGGCTGGCCTGGGCCGCGGCGGGCGGCTGGGTGCTGGAAGGGGCCCTGCGCCTCTATCCCCACCTGGGCGGCACCGCCTTCGGCAACATGCTGGCCTGCCTCCTGGCCTACGCCCTGGCCCTGCGCTGGCCCCCCCACACCCTCAAGCCCTACTGGGCCCGCCAGGCCGCCCTGACGCTCATCCACACCCTGCTGGTGCACGTCTCGGTGACCTTCGCCGCCGGATTCCACGCCTGGGGGACCGGCTGGCTCTGGTCCCTGCTGCTCACCCCCGTCTGGGCCACCGTGGCCCTGCGCCTCCACCCACCCTTGCACCGGAAGTAGAACCGTGCCGCTCCCCTCCCGCACCCTGATCCAAAAACGCATCGGCATCATGAAGACCCTGGCCTGGTTCATGATCCTGTGGCTGGCGCTGGCCTACGCCCGGGTGCAGCTCTGGAAAGGGCGGGAGATGCAGAAGCTGGCCATCGCCCAGGCGGTGAAGACCCGCACCACCCCGGCGCCCCGGGGCATCATCTTCGACCGCAACGGCAACAAGCTGGTGGACAACCGCCGGGCCCTGCACCTGGTGATCCAGAACGAGGACCTGCCCAGGGACCCGAGCCAGATCGACGGCCTGGCCCAGGCCTTCCAGATGGAGACCGACCAGCTCAAGCGGCGCATCGCGGCCACCCGCCAGGCGGCGGGCAACCGCATGCTGGTGCTCCAGGACAACCTGGACGACAGCGCCGTGGCCCGGGCCGAGGTGCTGCGGGCCCGGTACCCCTTCCTGAGCATCGAGGTGGCGCCCCGGCGGGTGTACCTGGGGGAGGGCCTGGCGGGCCACGCCCTGGGCTACGTGGGAGAGGTCACCCCCGAGGAGCTGCAGCGGGAGCCCGACCGCTACCAGCTGGGGGAGATCATCGGCCGCACCGGGTTCGAGGCGGCGCACAACGACGAGCTCAAGGGGGTGGACGGCCAGCGGCGGATCCTGGTGGACTACCTGGGACGGGAGGTGGCCACCTACGGCATGCAGGAGGCCATTCCCGGGCACAACGTGTACCTCACCCTGGACGCCGGGCTGCAGACGGTGCTCAAGGACGCCTTCGGGACGACCCAGGGCGCGGGCGTGGTGCTGGACCTGCGGGACGGCGGCGTCCTGGCCATGTACTCCAGCCCGTCCTACGATCCCAACGTGTTCCTCAACCGCCTCACCCAGGACCAGGTGAAGGAGTACTGGGACAACCCGGACCGCCCCATGCTCAACCGGGTCACCCAGGGCCGCTACCCGCCCGGGTCCACCTTCAAGCTGCTGATGGCCCTGGCCGCCCTGGAGAAGGGCATCATCACCCCCGCCACCACCTTCACCTGCAACGGCCACAAGAACTTCTACGGCCGGGAGTTCCGCTGCGACAAGGTGCACGGGACCCTGAACCTGGTGGAGGCCATCGCCAAGAGTTGCGACATCTATTTCTACGAGCTGGGCGCGCGCCTGGACATCGATGACATCTTCAACGCCGCCAAGAAGTACGGCCTAGTGGAAAGCACCGGCGTCGACCTGCCCCACGAGGCGGTCTCCCGGGTTCCCAGCCGGGAGTGGAAGCGGCGGGTGAAGCACGAGAAGTGGTACGCCGGCGAGACCATCAGCGTCGCCATCGGCCAGGGGGCCAACGCCATCACGCCCATCTCCCTGGCCCGGTTCTACGCCATGATCGCCACCCGGGGCAAGCTCCTGACTCCCCACCTGCTCTACGGGGTGCGGGGAGACAGCGGGGGCATCTCCTTCTACCAGCCGCCCCCGCCCAAGGACACCGGCCTGGACCCCAAGATCTGGGCGGTGCTGGACGAAGGCTGCTACGAGGTGGTGCACTCGGGCACCGCCCACGGTTCCGACCTGCCCGGAGTCACCATCGCCGGCAAGACCGGCACCAGCCAGGTGGTCGGCTTCGTGGACCGGGCCCACTACGCCGCCCTGGCCAAGAACCTGAGGGACAACGCCCTGTTCGCCGGCTACGCGCCCCGGGAGAACCCCCAGGTCGCCTTCGCGGTGGTGGCCGCCAACGCCGGCTTCGGCGCCGATGCCGCCGCTCCCATCGTCAAGAAGCTCTGCCAGTACTGGTTCATCGACCGGATGACCAAGCCCATGCCGCCCCCCAGCGCCAAGCTGCCCGACGCCTTCCGCCCGGACACGGAGCCGGGCGCCGATGAGGAACCCGCGCGATGAGGGAGCGCATGCGGTTCCTGGATACCCAGCTGCTGCTGCCCATGGTGGTCCTGGTCATCATGGGCACCCTCACCGTGTACTCCGCCGGCCGCGGCACCAGCCAGTCCACCCTGTGGCTCAAGCAGACCGTCTGGAACCTCCTGGGCTTCCTGGCGCTGGGCCTGGTGGCGGCGGTCAACCCCCTGCGCACCTTCCGCAGCGCCCTGCTCCTGTACGTCCTGGGCATCCTCAGCCTGGTGGCGGTGCTGGTGGCGGGCCATCGCATCGGCGGCGCCCAGCGCTGGCTGATCATCGGGCGCATGACTTGGCAGCCGTCGGAACTGATGAAGTGGCTGACCCTGCTGTTCGTGACCTACCGCCTGGGCACCCGGCCCCTGCAGGACATCACCGCCCTGGACCTGGCCGGAACCTCCGCCCTGGTGTTCTTCCCCATGCTGCTGGTGCTCAAGCAGCCGGACCTGGGCATGGCCATCAGCTTCCTGCCCATCCTGGTGCTGATCCCGCTGCTGAAGGGGCTCAAGGCCAAATGGGTCGCGCTGGGCCTCGTGGGCGTGTCCCTGGCGGGTGCGGTCGCCTGGCGGGAAGTGCTCAAGCCCTACCAGAAGCAGCGGGTCCTGACTTTCCTGGACCCGTCCGCGGACCTGCAGGGCAAGGGCTACCAGATCAACCAGAGCCGGATCGCCATCGGCTCCGGCGGGCTGTTCGGGCAGGGCTTCACCAGCGGCAGCCAGACCCAGCTCAACTTCCTGCCGGTGAAGACCACCGATTTCGTGTTCTCCGTGTGGGCCGAGGAGCGCGGGTTCCTGGGCGTGCTCCTGGCCCTGGGCCTGTTCGGCGCCGTGATCGCCCGCATACTGGACACCGCCCGGATGGCCAAGTCCTCCGCCGAGACCTACTTCTGCGTGGGCGCGGCGGGCATCCTGGGGCTGCACCTGTTCGTGAACGTGGGCATGGTGATCGGGCTGCTGCCCAACAAGGGCATCGTGCTGCCGTTCTTCAGCGCCGGGGGCAGCAGCACCCTGAGCTATTTCCTGGGCATCGGGGCGGTGATGGCGATCAGCTACCGGGCCAAGATGAAGTGAGCTTGACAAGGTGGACCAGGCGCCGTTGGCCACCGGCCGCCGCCCCTGAAGGACCGGCGCGCCGGGAAGGTGTAGGCTGGGAACATGCCCACCCATCCCGCGCCCCCCGTGGTGACCAGCCTGCTGGAGAACGACCTCTACAAGTTCACCATGTGGCAGGCGCTGCTGCACAGCCACCCGGGGGCCCAGGCGGAGTACCTCTTCGTCTGCCGGGAACCGCCCCTGTTCCCCCTGGCGGAGCTCAAGGACGCGGTGGAAGCGGAACTGGACCACCTGTGCACCCTGGCGTTCACCCCGGAAGAGCTCGCGTACCTGCGCGGGCTGCGCTTCATCAAGAGCGACTTCGTGGACTTCCTGTCCATCTTCCGGTTCCAGCGCCATTTCCTGAACGTGGAGGACCGGGGCGGGGAGCTGGCCATCACCGCGGCCGGGCCCATCGCCCACGTGATGAGCTTCGAGGTGTTCGTCCTCTACATCGTCAACGAGCTCTATTGCCGCCGCCTTCCGGCCGGCCCCGGGATCATGGAGGAAGCCCGCCGGCGGCTGCGGGAGAAGATCCGGATGATCCGGGAGCACGACCTGGAGCCGGGCGCTGCCGGAACCCACCCGTTCCGGCTCCTGGACTTCGGCCTGCGCCGGCGCTATTCGGGGGAGTGGCAGGAGGAGGTGGTGGCCACCCTGGCCCGGGAGCTGCCGGACCATTTCGCCGGCACTTCCAACGTGCACCTGGCCCGCAAGCTGGGCCTGGTGCCCGCCGGCACCATGGCCCACGAGTACATCCAGGCCTACCAGGCCTTCGGTTCCCGCCTGCGGGATTTCCAGAAGGCCGCCCTGGAGGGCTGGGTGCAGGAGTACCGCGGCGACCTGGGCACCGCCCTGACGGACGTGGTGGGCATGGACGCCTTCCTGGCGGATTTCGACCTGTACTTCGCCAAGCTGTTCGACGGGCTGCGCCACGACTCGGGGGATCCCATCCACTGGGGCGAACAGGCCATCGCCCACTACCGCGCCCTGCGCATCGATCCGGCCGCCAAGCAGCTGGTGTTCTCGGACTCCCTGTCGGTGTCCCGGGCCCTGGAGATCCACCGGCACTTCCGGGACCGGATCCGGACCCGGTTCGGCATCGGCACCAACCTGATGAACGACACCCCCCATCCGCCCCTGAACATCGTCATGAAGATGGTTTCCTGCGCCGGGCAGCCGGTGGCCAAGCTCTCCGACTCCCCCGGCAAGACCCTGTGCACCGACGCCACCTTCCTGGCCTACCTGCGCAAGGTCTTCAACCATCCCTGAAGAGGCGGGCGGCGGAGGACCCGGGCTGGTTTCGTGGCAGAATGCCGTCTCGAGGCAGACCATGGAAACGCGGGAATACATGAGAGATTTGGCCGCCCGGGTGCTGGAGCACCGGCGCCGGTATTTCGTCCTGGACCAGCCGGTCCTCAGCGATTCGGAATACGACGCCCTGGAGCGGGAACTTCGGGACCTGGAGGCCCGCCACCCGGACCTGGCCGACCCCAACAGCCCCACCCGGCGGGTGGGGGCCGAGCCCGTGGAGGCCTTCCGCAAGGCCCGCCACCGCACCCCCATGCTGAGCCTGGACAACACCTATTCCGAAGCGGAAGTGCGGGAATGGGAGGCCCGGGTGGCCAGGGGCCTGCCGGGGGCCGCCCTGCGCTACGCGGCGGAACTCAAGGTGGACGGCCTGTCCTTGTCCCTCATCTACCAGGACCGGGCCCTGGTCCAGGCCATCACCCGGGGCGACGGCGAGACCGGCGAGGACGTCACCGAGAACGCCCGCACCATCGCCGACATTCCCCTGCGCTTGCCGGACGGGGCGCCGGCGGAGCTGGAGGTGCGGGGCGAAGTCTTCCTGTCCCGCCGGCGCTGGGAAGAGCTGAACAGGGAACGGGACCAGCGGGGCGAACCGCGCTTCGCCAACCCCCGCAACGCCGCCGCGGGCGCCATGAAGCAGCTGGACAGCCGGATCACCGCCGAACGCCAGCTCTCCTTCCTGCCCTGGCAGGTGGTGGGGGCGCCGGGCCACGAGCGGGCCATGGACCAGCTGGCCGCCTGGGGCTTCAACCGCATGCCGGCCCATGCCTCCGGCAGCTTCCAGGACCTCCTGGCGTTCATCGAGGCCCAGCGGGACCAGCGCCTGCTGCTGCCGTTCGACTCGGACGGCGTGGTGCTCAAGGTGGACGACCGCGCCCTGCAGGAGCGCCTGGGCACCACCGACCGGGTGCCCCGCTGGGCCATCGCCTTCAAGTATCCCGGGCTCCAGGCCACCACCACCCTGCTGGCCATCACCTGGCAGGTGAGCCGGGCCGGCAAGCTGACTCCGGTGGCGGAACTGGAGGCGGTGGAAGTGGCCGGCTCCACCGTGCGCCGGGCCACCCTGCACAACGCCGACGAACTGGAGCGCCTGGGGGTGCGCGTCGGCTGCCGGGTGTTCGTGGAGAAGGGCGGCGAAGTGATTCCCAAGGTGGTGGCGGTGGTGCCCGGGTCCGTGCCCGCCGACGCATCCCCCCCGGCGGTCCCGGCCGCGTGCCCGGTGTGCGGGGGCCCGGTGGGCAAGGATTCCGACGCGGAAGTGGCGTGGCGCTGCCAGAACCCCGAATGCCCGGCCAAGCTCGCCGCGCGGCTGCAGCACCTGGGCAGCCGTCCGGCCCTGGACATCGAGGGGCTGGGGGACGCCCTGGTGGAGCAGATCGTGGCCGGGCAGCGCATCAGCCAGCCCTGGGACATCTTCCGGCTCCTGGGCGACCCGGCCCAGGGCCTGGCCTACCTGGCGGGGCTGGAGCGGATGGCCGAGAAGAGCGCCCAGAACGTGATGGCGGCCCTGGACGGGGCCCGCACCCGGCCCCTGGCCCGCTGGATCCACGCTTTGGGCATCCCCTACGTGGGCCAGCGCACCGCCGAGCTCCTGGCCGAGGCCTTTCCGGACCTGCGCCAGCTCTGGAACGCGGAGGAAGGCCGGCTCCTGGGGGTGGAGGAGGTGGGCCCCAAGGTGACCGCCGCCATCCGGGCCTTCGCCCAGCTGCACCCGGACCTGCCCGAGGCCCTGGCGGCCATGGGCGTCGAGCCCGAGCCCCCGCGGCCCCGGGACCGTTCCGGGCTGCCCCTGGCCGGGCAGGTGGCGGTGGTCACCGGCACCCTGCCCACCCTGGGCCGGGACGCGGCCGAAGCCCTGCTCAAGGAACTGGGGGCCAAGGTCACCGCCGCCGTCTCCCCCAAGACCACGGTCCTGGTGGCCGGGGACAAGGCCGGCTCCAAGCTGGCCAAGGCCGAGGCCCTGGGCATCCCGGTGCAGGACGAGGCCTGGCTGCTGGCGCAACGGCATTAGCGCAGGCCCACCCAGGCAGGTTACGGTATCGTTGTCCTGCCCCATGCCCCTTTCCCCGGACCGCCCGCCATGACCCATCGCATCGACCGCATCGGCAAGTTCGAGATCACCGAGCCCTTGGGCCAGGGCAGTCTGGGCGAGGCCTTCCTGGCGCGGGACACCATCATCGGCCGGGAAGTGGTCCTGAAAATCATCCGCCGGGCCGCGCTGCCGCCGCCGGACCCGGAAGCCCGGTTCCTGCGGGAATGCCAGGCCGCCAGCCGTCTCAACCATCCCAACCTGATGACCATCCACGAGTTCGGCGAGAAAGGGGGCACCCTCTACCTGGTGCAGGACTACCTGCCCGGCAGCGACCTGGAAACCATGCTGCGGGAAGGCGCCCTCACCCCCAAGGAGGTCCTGGAACTCCTGGCCCAGGTATGCGACGGCCTGGCCTACCTGCACCAGCGGGCCATCCTGCACCGCAATCTCAAGCCCGTGAACATCCGCATGAGCCGGGTGGCCGGGCGCCCCACCCCCAAGCTGATGGACGGCGGCTTTACCACGGCCATCACCGATCCGGCCGGAGCGGCCGCCCACCTGGCCACCCTGCGCTACACCGCGCCCGAAACCCTGCATGCGGGCAAGCCCGATGGGCGGGCGGACCTGTTTCCGGTGGGCGTGATCCTGTACGAAGCGCTGACCGGGGTGCGGCCGTTCGACGGGCCCGCGCCGGCGGCGGTGACCAAGCGGCTGCGGGAAGAAGAACCGCCCGACCTGGACCCGGCCCTGTTCCCGGACCTGAGCCCCGCCCTGGCGGGAGTGGCCCGCCAGGCCCTGGCCAAGGATCCGGCCCGGCGCTACCCGACCGCCGAGGCCCTGGGGGAAGCCCTGCGGGCCGTGCGCAACCCGTCCTGGACGCCCCAGGGGGACGCCCCGTGGAATCTGCGGCAGTCCGGCAAGGTCCTGCCGGTCCCGCCCCGGAAGCGGGCCGACCGCCCTCGCCGCTCCCGGGCCTGGATGGCCTGGGTGGCCGGCCTGCTGGTGGCAGCCCTGGGCGCCGGCGGCGGATTCTGGTTCTGGTCCCGGCACCACCTGCGAACCCCCGCCCCGCCGCCGCTGCCGTTGATGGTCCCGTCGCCGCTCCAGCCGGTCCCTGCGGCATCGGCGCCGGCACCGGCACCAGCGCCTGATTCCCAGCCGGGCGCGGCCGCCGCTCAGCCCGCGCCAGCCGCCGCGGCGGCCCCGGCCCCCGGCCCGGCCAAGCCCAAGTACGCCACCCTGGACGAGGCGGTGGCGGCGGTGGCCACGGACCCGGAAGGTTCCCTGGCCTTCATGGACCAGGCCCTGGCCACCCAGCCGGACGACGAGCGCATCCTGGCCAACCGCATCGTGGCCCTGTACAACCTCAAGCGCTACCCGGACGCCGGCAAGGCCATCCGCGAAGCCCGGGAAGCGGGGCATCAACTCTGGGCCATGGCCCAGCGCCAGCCGGCCCTGCGCCGGATGCTCGAGCAGGACAGCAAGGACCCGCACCTGCCACGCCGCAAGGCCCCCGCACCCGAGCCCGCAGCCGCGCCCTAGGAGCCCGGGTACCGGAGGTTGCGTAGCCAAGCGCTACAACTCCTTCGCCTTCGACCGGGCCTCCTCGGCCACTTCCTGGCCGGCCTCGCCCGCCTTGCCGCGCACCCGCTCCCAGCCTTCCTGGGCGTCCCCGGCCAGGTCTTGCGCCCCCTTCTTCGCCCTCCGCCCCAGCAGCCGGAGGTCGTCCCGCAACTCCGGGCCGGTCTTGGGGGTGTTGAGCGCGACCAGCAGGCCGCCGATGGCGGCGCCGGCCAGGAACAGTGTCAGGGATCCGCCCATGGATCCGCCGTTGGACTCTTGCATGATCTCGCCTCCCTGGGAATGCCCTTGGGCGGCCACGAGGACGCCGGGCTCAAGACCAGGGTGCAGCAAGCGCGATCTTGGTTCAGAAATTGGCGGCGCCGTCCCGCTCGCACCGGTGGAGGAAGCGGACGACCTCTTCCCGGTCGGCGTCCGCCGGGCGGGCCTGCCAGGGGCTGGTGCGCCGCCACAGGCCCAGCATGTCCTCGGGGCAGCCCACCCGGTCGTAGATGGCTTCCACCGCCACGGCCAGGGCTTCAGGCGTGAGGGGCGCGTCCAGGGCCTCCTGGAGCAGGGCCGCGCGCCAGCGGTCCTGGGCCCGGGCCCAGCGCCGCCCTCCCGGCCGGGGCACCTGGCCAGTGCCCTCCGCGCAGGCGGCCCAGAGGACCGCTTCGAAGCCTGCCATCCGCTCCCCGTCCAGGGCCCCCAGCTCGAGGCAGCGCGGCCCCGGGCGCGGCTGGCCCAGCGCCCAGCCCTGGATCTCCCGGGGCTCCAGCAGGCCGAAATCGTAGCCGACCACCATCTCGTCCCAGCCGATGGGGGGCCGGTCGTGGGATTGCCGGGCCAGGATGCTCAATGCTTGAGCCATGAGTTCCTCCGGAGAAACGTCCCGCTGGTCTCAGGCGAACAGCTGGAGGGCGAGGTGGGCGGCGGTGCGCGCCGAGGTCTGGGAACCGTCCAAGGCGGGCGCCAGTTCCATGATATCGGCGCCGACCCAGGGGCTGGTCCATCGGTGCACCCGGCGCAGGAGCGCGCACGCCTCCAGGACCGTCAACCCTCCGGGCACCGGCTCGGCCACCGCCGGGCAGAAGGCCGGATCCAGCACATCCAGGTCCACGGTGACGTAGGCGGCTTTCTGCCCCACCCGGGCGATGTCCCCCTGGAGCTGGGCGTCCATGCGGGGATCCTGGAGGTCCCAAGGGGTCCACAGGCGGGCCCCGGCGTCCAGCAGGAACACCAGTTCCTCGCTGTCCATGCGCGGCGCGCGCAGGCCCATCAACACGGTGCGCCTGGGGTCCAGCAGGCCCTCCTGGATGGCCTGGCGCAGCCAGGTGCCGTGGTGCTGCTTGGTGCCCCAGAACTCTCCCTGGCCCGCGTCCGGGTGGGCATCCAGGTGCAGGAGCCCCAGGGGTCCCCGTTGCCGGGCATGGGCCCGCAGGGCCCCCAGGGTCATGAGGTGGTCTCCGCCCAGCATCAGGGTGCGCGCACCCTGCCGGATCCAGCCCGCCGCTGTCTGATCCACGGCGTCCAGAGCGGCCTCCATGCTGAACGGAAGGGTGGGGATGTTGCCGCCGTCCACCCAGTCCACCGCGGCCGGGCCGCGCCCGCCTTCGTCCTGCCCCTGCAGGCGCGCCGGCATGGGCAGCCTGCCCAGGCCCAGGGTGGCGTTGCGGATGGCCCAGGGGCCGAACCGGGCGCCGGGGCGATTGAGCACCCCGCCATCGTAGGGGGCGCCCAGGACCACCCCGGGCACCGGCCCGGGCTCCGCCTGCATGGGCAGCCCCAGGAACGGGGTCAACCCGGTGCGCAGGGACTCCAGCAACATCTCCGGTCGCAACAGCCACCTCCCAGGGTTCGGTCAGGACACCAGCTTCAGGCGGGTGTAGCGGGCGCGGATGCGTTCCAGGTCGCCCTGGTCGATCACCGACCACAGGCGCCGGTCACCCGGCAGGTAATGATCCTCCACCTGGGCCACCACCCGGGCGCCCAGGGCCTCGTGCACGTTGCGGGCGTCCCAGTTGCCGGGCTCCACCAGGAACCGGCACTCTTCCATGTCCTCCTCCAGGAGCTTTTTCACCATGGCCCGGATCAGCAGGTAGTTGACCCGGGTCTTGTGGTAGTCCGGATGGACCGCCAGGGTGGCGCAGTAGTTCACCTTGCCCCTGGGGAAGTTCAGGACGTAGCCCACCGGCCGGTCCCCGTCCAGGGCGAGGAAGCACCACTCGGAGTAGAAGTCGGTGCACAGGCGCAGGTAGTGCGGGCAGAGCATGCCGGCGCCGTCGCCGCTCCAGATCTCCTGTTCCAGGCGCTTCAGGTGGGCGAAATCGCCGGGCCCCAGCGAACGGACCTCGTAGCGGGGCTGGGCGGGGGTCTGGACCTCGATGGGAGCCATGGATCACCTCCTGGCCATCACCTTCCCGCGGCGCCGTGACCGGGCCGTGCCCGTATCCAGCGAACCGGCTACCGGGCTGAAAATAAATCGTAAATTCAGTCCTGGTCCCGGCCCGAGTACAGCGCCGCGTAGCTGCGCGGCTCCACCTGGGCGGCGTCCAGGCCCAGCTGGGTCATGGCCTGGCCGATGGCCTCCCGGGAGCCTTCCAGTTCCAGGAAGCAGCCGTAGGGGGTCTGGTCCAGGCAGGCCTCCAGCTGGTCCCGCTGCCAGATGGCGCGGGTCTTGACGATCTCCAGCACCGGAGCGAAGCCCAGGGCGGCCAGGATCGCCTCCATGGCCGCGGGGTCGGCCACCTCGGTCTCCACCTCCGCCCGGATCTTCAGCCGGGGATCGGCCACCCGGGGCCCCTTCCAGGTGAGCACCGCCCGGCCGCCGTACCGGCGCAGGCGCAGGGCGCTGCCCTGGGCCAGCAGCTCGCCGGACCGGTCCCATAGCCGGTTCGCCTCCAGCGCCGCCGGGTGCACCGGGTGGAACCCGGCCTGGACCAGCAGCGGCTCCAGCGCCTGGGCGGAGGGGACGCGCACCTTCACCTCAATTTCCAAAGGTCCGGCATGTTTCATGGGTTGCCCTCACCAAATGATTGCATCATGTCCTGGGAGGTTCGAGCCAGCAGTGATTCCCAAACGCTACCTGTTCGCCAGCATGTTCATCGCGGCGATGCTACTGTTGTTGGCGTTGGTGCAGGCTCCCCGGTCCATCCGGGAGGGCGGGGCGGCGGCTCCGGATGCCGAGATGGACCTGTCCATGGAGAGCTTCGAGACCCTGGCCGAGTACCGCCTGCTGGATGGCTGGGCCCCGCGCTTCCAGGGCGCCCAGGATCCGGACCAGGAGAAGCCCTGGCCCTTCGGCGGGGGTTTCGAGACCCCCTGGGAGCCGGCTTCCGCCTACCTGGGAAACCAGGGACTGGCCCTGAACGGCCCCAGGGAGCACAGCGAAGTGGTCATCTGGCGCAACCTGGAATGGCGCCATTACCGGTTCGATGCGCCGATCGCCTCGGCCCGCCTGAACCCGGTCAAGGGCAACCTCCTCCTGGTGACCCTCATGCTGGCTCCCCGGCGGTTCGAGACCCGGCTGCTGGAAATTCCCGAAGGGCGGGTGCTCTGGGCCTCGGACAGCGGCCCGTGGAGCCGGTTCAGCTGGGACGGCAAGGCGGCGCTCCTGGGCCTGCGCGCCCCGGGGCGGGAGAGCGGCCTGCTGCTCACCGCCCTGCCGGTGGAAGGGGACCTGCCCCCCCCCACCCTGGCCGCCTGGGACGAGAAGGGCCTGCCGCCGCCCCCGAGGGGCTGGATCACCCGGCCCGAGAACCTGTGGGACGACGGCAAGGATCTCCCGGGCCCACGGGTCCTGGTGCCCTGGCAGTCCGGAGGCCGGATGTGGTTCCCGCGCAAGGACCGGCTCTGGGTGGGGAGCGGCAACACCTGGAACCTCTGGGCGCTCGCCGACGGCCGGTGGCGCCGGGAAGCGGCCGGGACCGGCACCCTGCACGCCCAGCCGCCGCTGCGCATGGGCCTGGAGGGGTTCGACCGCAAGGATCCCGGGGCGCGCAGGACCAGCCCCCTGGACCGGGCCCAGTGGGAGCCGGTGCCGGCGGACACCCCGCCCTGGCCCCCCTGCGACCCGGCCTGGACCTGGTACGCCCCCGACCTGGCCGTCACCGCCTGGGACCAGCGCTGGGGCAAGGACGCCTCCCTGCCCAAGGAGCGCCAGCGGGAGGCCCTGCTCCGGGGCAACCGGCCCGAATGGCTCACGGCCACCAAGCTGCGGGCCTCGGTGCGGGGCTGGCTCCCGGACGGGCCGGAGGTGGCCTTGCGGGAGTACGCTGGAGTGGCCTGGGTCTGGGTGGGGGACCGGGCCATCCTGGAACGGCTCCTGCCCACTCGCAGGCTGCTGGCGGTACGAAACTCCTTGAAACTCCCTTAGCCGGTTTCTGTTAGCGTTAGCGCAGACCATCGTCCCCACACCGGCCTCCCGAGGTTTACCATGCCCCGTCTCCTCCTCGTGGACGACAACCCCAGCATCCACAAAATCGCCGAGACGCTCCTCGCCTCCAGCGACGTCGAACTGGTCTCCTGCGGCTCGGGCGCCCAGGCCATGGCCCTGGTCGACCGGGGCGACCGGTTCGACGTGGCGCTCCTGGACACCTCCATGCTGGAAATGGACGGCTGGACACTGCTCCAGCGCCTGCGGGATACCGATGCCACCCGGCGCATGCCCGTGGCCATGATGGCCGGCGTGCTGGACGTGGTGGACCCGGAGCGGGTGCGCCGGGCACCGATCCAGGGCTTCCTCAAGAAGCCCATCGAACTGCGGGACCTGGCCGACCGGGTCCGGCGGCTGCTGGAGAGCCCCGTCATCCTGCCGGAGCCCCCGGCGCCTCCGCCGGCGGCGGAAGCCCAGGCCGACCTGCTGCTCCTGGAGCCCCGGGACCTGCAGGAGGAGCCCCCGGCGGCCCGGGAGCTGCCCGGGGACCTGGGGGAGATCCTGGAGCTGGAGGAGCTGGACCTGGAAAGCCTGCGCAGCCTGCCCATGGCCGCCCCCCCGGCGGAGCCGGAAGCCGCCGTGGCGGCCCTGGATGACGCGACCGTGGACCTGATCCCCATGACGGTCCCGGAATTCCTCCTGTCCGACGCCCTGCCCGACCTGCCCGCGCTGGCGGGGGCGGAAAGCCCGGTGACCTCCGGCGACCTGCCGGACCTGGCCGCGGAGCCGGACCAGCTGCTGCGGCCCGGGCCCGCCCTGGTGGATGCGGACGCGGGACGCGGCGCCGCCCAGCCCATGGACTGGTCCGACGAGAGCGACACCCTGGTGTCCCTGGCCGCCGGCGTCCCGGCGGCGCCCGGACCCATGGCGGCGACGCCGCCGGCCCCGTTCCCGGACGGCATCACGCTCACGGACCTGCTGGATTCCGGGCCGCCGCCCCTGGCGGGCGCCGGTGCCGAGGCGGCGCACGCCATCCGGACCGGCTCCTGGCAGCCTGGCGACGAGCTGTGGACGGCGGCCGGACCGGCCGCGCCCAGCGCTCCCGCCCAGCCGGAAAAGCCGGCCCCGGCGCCCCTCGCCGCCCTGCTGGAGGACCCGGCGCTCATGGACCGCCTGGCCCGGGCCGTGGTGGCGCGGCTGGGGGACCAGGCGCTGCGGGAGATCGCCTGGGAGATCATGCCCGACCTGGCGGAACGGCTGCGCCGGAAGGACACCCCGTGATCACCGGCTACAACAGCGACGTGCGCCACGGCAGCCGGGTCTTCCACGTGCAGACCGAGGACAAGGGCTTGGCCAACCCCAAGTTCGAGACCTTGATCTACCTTGGGGGCGAGATATTGGACAGCTGCCGGGGCAGCTACGAGGACCTGCTCGCCGATGGGCCGGTGCCGGACCAGGTGATCCAGGCGCGCATGGACGAGCAGCACCGGGCCGTCATCCGGGACATCAAGAACGGCAAGTACGACACCACCCAGGGCGACCCGCACCTGGCCGAGCAGCAGGTGTTCAACGACCGGCCCCTGGACCAGGCCATCCTGGAATACCTGGCCCACGAAGGGGATGTGGACACCCTGGAGCTGGTCCTGGACCGTCCCATCCGGCCGGTGTTCGGCCGCGCCTTCACCTTCGGCGTGCGGGCCCGGCTCTGCGTCAGCCAGAGCCCGGTGGCCGGAGCCGAAGTGGCGGTGCGGCTCATCTCCAGCTTCAAGAAGGCCGGCACCCTGGCCACCGGCAAGACCGACGTGGACGGCAGCTTCGCGGCCCAGGTGGACCTGCCGCCAAGCCAGCCGGGGCACTGCGCGGTGGTGATCGCCTGCAGTTCTGAATTCGGCAATGACGAACTCCGGGCCCTCATCACCGAAGCCTAGCAATCGCGGAACCCATCCGGCCCACTCCAGGCACCTGGCTGGGCCGAGACGGTCCAGCCCATGCGCCCGCCCCCCACTGGAAACCAGAAGGCCCCTGGGTTTAATTAATTAGGATTCCAGCCGGATTCTGGCCGGGGCAACCCCCCGCCGCATCCGATACACTGGGAAGACCAAGTTGATCCTGGAGGTTCCATGCCCGAAACACCGTCACCATGCCTGCTCGACGCCAGGCAGGTGGAAGCCCATCTCCAGCGCATGAGCCGGGAGATCGTGGCCGCCTTCGGCAACGATGACTCCCTGGCGGTGGTGGGCATCCGCACCCGCGGCCTGCACCTGGCCGAGCGCCTGGTGCCCATGCTCAGGGAGCTCATGCAGAAGGACATCCCCTTGGGGATCCTGGACATCACCCTGTACCGGGACGACCTGTCGGAACTGGCGGGCAGCCCCATCGTCCGGCCCACGGAGATCCCCTTCACGTTGCGGGGGCGCTCCGTGGTGCTGGTGGACGACGTGGTCTTCACCGGGCGCACCATCCGGGCCGCCATGGACGCGCTGCTGGACCACGGACGTCCCAACCGCATCTGGCTGGCCGCCCTGGCGGACCGGGGCGGGCGCCAGCTGCCCATCCAGCCGGACTTCGTCGGCCTGAGGATGGACGTGCCCCTGGACCAGCGAATCTCCGTGAAAGTCAAGGAGGTGGACGGCCTGGACGGGGTCTACCTGGAGAAGCGGGCCTGACATGACGAGCGAACGCTACCTATTCCCCCACCGCCACCTGCTGGGCATCGAGCCCCTGAGCCCCCAGGACATCACCGCCATCCTCGACCAGGCCCTGGCCTTCGAAGAGGTGTGCGAGCGGCCCGAGATCAAGATCGTCCCGGCCCTGCGCAAGCGCCTGATCGTCAACCTGTTCTTCGAGAACTCCACCCGCACCCGCAACAGCTTCGAGATCGCCGAGCAGCGCCTGTCCGCCGAGATCATCAACTTCGACGCCGACACCAGTTCCCTGAGCAAAGGCGAGACCCTCGTCGACACCGCCCTGAACCTGGAATCCATGCACCCGGACCTGATCGTCATGCGCCACTCGGCCCCGGGCGCCCATGCCCTCCTGGCCCGGCACATGAAGGCCAGCATCGTCAACGCCGGCGACGGCGCCCACGAGCACCCCACCCAGGCGCTCCTGGACGCCTACACCCTGCGCAAGCGCTTCGGCCGCCTTGAGGGGCTGCGCATCGCCATCGTCGGGGACATCCGCAACAGCCGGGTGGTCCGCTCCAACCTGTGGCTCCTCACCAAGATGGGCGCCCGGGTCACCCTGGTGGGACCGCCCACCCTGGTGCCCGGGGGCATCCGCGACACCTGGCCCAGCGTCGCCATCAGCCACGACCTGGACGCGGTGCTGCCGTCCCAGGAGGCGGTCATGACGCTGCGCTGCCAGTTCGAGCGCGGCACCGGCGCCTTCATCCCCGGACAGGGGGAATACGCCCGGTTCTTCCAGCTCAACGCCGCCCGCATGAAGCTCTGCCGCCCGGACGTGGCGGTCATGCACCCGGGTCCCATCAACCGCGGGGTGGAGATCACTTCCGAGGTGGCGGACGGTCCCAACAGCGTAGTCCTGCAGCAGGTGACCAATGGCGTGCCCGTGCGCATGGCGGTACTCTTCCTGCTCTGCAACCCCCACGGCGAGCAGGTCCCCTGAGAGCCAGCCATGATCCAAGGCCCCATCACCCTCCTCATCCTTGACGGCTTCGGGGAAGGCGCCCGCAACGCCTTCGACGCCACCTTCGTTGCCGGCATGCCCCATCTCAACGACCTGCGCCGGCGCTATGCGGCCACCCAGCTGGAAGCGGGCGGGGAGGGCGTGGGCCTGCCCGCGGGCCAGTTCGGCAATTCGGAAGTGGGCCACATGAACCTGGGCGCCGGCCGGGTGGTTTGGCAGGAACTCACCCGCATCGACGCGGCGATCCGCAAGGGCACCTTCCGGGAGAACCGGCCCATCGGCGAACTGCTGGAGGGGCTCAAGGCCTCGGGCCGGCGCCTGCATCTCCTGGGCCTGGTCTCGGACGGCGGCGTGCACAGCCACCAGAACCACCTGGTGGCCCTGGCCCAGTGGGCCCAGGCCGAGGGCGTGCCGGCCACCGTGCATGCCTTCCTGGACGGGCGCGACACGGCCCAGAAGAGCGCCGACGGCTACCTGCAGTGGCTGGAGTTCCAGCTGCGCAGCACCCCCCTGGTGACCGTGGGCTCACTCTGCGGCCGCTACTATGCCATGGACCGGGACAAGCGCTGGGACCGGCTGGAGCGGGCCTGGAAGATGATGGTGGACGGGGCCCCCGAGTTCAAGGCGGAGGACGCCCAGGCGGGTATCCGGGCCGCCTATGACCGGGGCGAGACCGACGAGTTCGTGCGCCCCACCCAGTTGGGGGCCTTCCAGCCGATCCAGGACGGGGACGGGGTGCTCTTCTTCAACTTCCGCGCCGACCGGGCCCGGGAGTTGTGCCACGCCCTGGTGGACCCGGCCTTCGACGGCTTCCGGCGCGACCGCATGCCCAAGGTGCGCATGGTCACCTTCACCGCCTACGAGCGGGACCTGGACCCCTACGTCACGGTCGCCTACCCGCCCCAGAACCTCACCAACCTCCTGGGCGAGGTGGTGGCCCGCCGGGGCTGGAAGCAGCTGCGCACCGCCGAGACGGAGAAAGTACGCCCACGTCACCTACTTCTTCAATGGCGGGAGGGAGGAGCCGTTCGCGGGGGAGGACCGCAGGCTGGTGCCCTCGCCCAAGGTGGCCACCTACGAACTGCAGCCGGAGATGAGCGCCCACGAAGTGGTGCGCGGGCTCCTGCAGGCCATCGACGGCGGGGACTACCGCTTCATGGTGTGCAACCTGGCCAACCCCGACATGGTGGGCCATACCGGGGACCTGAACGCCGCCGCCGCCGCCTGCGCGGTGGTGGACGACGCCATCCGCCAGGTGGCCTGGCGCACCCTGGCCAGGGGCGGGGCACTGCTGGTCACCGCCGACCACGGCAACTGCGAGTGCATGCGCGACGAGAAAGGCGACCCGCATACCGCCCACACCACCAATCCGGTGCCCGCGGTGCTGGTGGCGCGGGGCTTCGAGACCTTCCAGCTGCACGCCGGCGGCGCCCTGGCCGACGTGGCGCCGACCCTGCTCAAGCTCATGGGCCTGGACCAGCCGGTGGAAATGGACGGCACCGCCCTGTTCTGATCCCCGCCAAGCAGGTTCCCCGCAGGTCCGGAGCCATGGAGCGCCAACGTGTCCAATGCCCCACGCCCCCAGCCGACCGGCGCCCCGGCGCCCGAGCCGGAGCCCGTCCTGGGGGCGGACCGGCTCCGGCCCGTGCGGCGGATCGTCCTGGGCTATGCCTTGTTCGCCGGGCTGTGGATCCTTCTTTCCGACCGGGCGATTGGGTGGTTGTTCCAGGATCCCCAGAAGCTGGTGCTGGCCAGCTCCCTGAAGGGCCTGGTGTTCGTGCTGGTCACCTCGGTCATGCTGTTCGCGGCCCTGGCCCGCGACCGGCGCGCCCTGGCCGAACGGGAGGCCAGGAACCGCCGCCAGGAGCAGGAAAAGCTCCGCGCCTTGCACCTGCTGGGCGTGTTGAGCGAAGCGTCCCCGGACGCCATCTACGTGAAGGACCTCCAGGGGCGCTACCTGCTGTTCAACCGCGCCGCCGGGCAGATGGTGGGCAAGGACCCGGAGGAGGTGCTGGGCCAGGATGACCGGGCGATTTTCCCCCCGGGCGAGGCCGAGGCCATCATGGCCCAGGACCAGCGGGTCATGGACCAGGGGGACGTGGCCACCTACGAGGCGCGGCTGACCACCACCGCGGGCGTCACCGATTTCCTGGTCACCCAGGGCCCGATCCGGGACGCGGCGATGCAGCCCTACGCCCTGTTCGGCGTGGCCCGGGACATCACCCAGAGCAAGCGGGTGGACGAGGCCCTGCGGGCCTCGGAACAGAAATTCTCCAACATCTTCCGGATGAGCCCCGACCCCATCGACGTGACCAGGCTGGAGACCGGCGTGATGCTGGACTGCAACCCCAGCTACACCCGGGTGTTCGGCTACACCCGGGAGGAGGTCATCGGGCGCTCCAGCCTCCCCGGGGACCTGGGCGTGTGGGTGGACGCCCGGGAGCGGGACCGGCACCTGGCGGAACTCAAGGCCAACGGCATCGCCGTGGGCTTCGAGACGGTCCTGCGGCGCAAGGACGGCAGCACCTTCATCGCCGAGATCTCCTCGGCCGTCCTGGAAGTCCGGGGCGAGCCGTGCAACCTGTCCCTGGCCCGGGACATCACCGCCCAGAAACGGACGGAGGAGGCCCTGAGGGAAAGCAACCGGCGCCTGGAACTGGCCGTCCAGGCCGGCCAGCTGGGCATCTGGGACCGCAACCTGGAGGACGGCACCTACCTGTGGAGCGAACGGATGTGCGAGCTCTACGGCCTGGAACCCCACGAGAACCCGCCCAGTTTCGATACCTGGTACCGGACCTACCTGCACCCGGAGGACCGGGAGGCGTTCCAGGCGGGAGTGCAGGCCGCCCTCGACGGCAAGCAGTACTACCGCCTGGAGTTCCGGGTCATCCGCCGGGACGGCCGGGTCCTGCACCTGCGGTCCGAAGCCCAGGTGCTTCGGGATGCCCAGGGGCGGGCGGTGAGGATCATCGGCATCGCCATGGACCGCACCCGGCAAGTGGAGGCCCAAGCCGAGCAGCGGCGCCTGCAGGCGGAACTGCAGCACGCCGAGAAGCTGGAGAGCATCGGCAGCCTGGCTGGAGGCGTGGCCCACGACATGAACAACGTCCTGGCGGCCATCCTGGGCCTCACGTCGGCCCTGCGCAGCACCCTGGGCGACGAGGATGCCCAGGCCAAGCCCCTGGACACCATCATCCGCGCCTGCAACCGGGGCCGGGACGTGGTGAAGAGCCTGCTCTACTTCGCCCGCCGGGACCTGGAGACCGTGGGCCCGGTGAGCCTCAACATCATCGTCGAGGAGGTGGTGCACCTGCTCACCTACACCACCCTGAAGCGGGTCCGGACGGTGACCGACCTGCAGGAGCCCCTGCCCTGCATCGAAGGGGACGGCGGCGCCCTCAGCCATGCCCTCATCAGCCTGTGCGTCAACGCCGTGGACGCCATGCCCGAAGGCGGCACCTTGAGCCTCGCCACCCGAATGGAAGGGGAGACCGTGGTGCTGCAGGTCCAGGACACCGGCCAGGGCATGACCCCCGAGGTGGTGCGCAGGTCCGTCGAGCCCTTCTTCACCACCAAGCCCGTGGGCAAGGGCACCGGGCTGGGCCTGGCCATGGTCTACGGTACCGTGAAGGCCCACAAGGGCACCTTCGAGATCCGCAGCGAGCCCGGGCAGGGCACAGCGGTGATCCTGGGCTTCCCGGCCGTGGCCGGTTTCGTGGCCGCCAGCGCGCCGGCGCCCGCCGGCGCGGGGGTTCCGGCCCCCCGTTCGATCCGCATCCTGCTGGTGGACGACGACGAACTCATCCGCACCTCGGTGGGCCCCATGCTCACGGCCCTCGGCCATGAAGTGCACCTGGCCGAGAGCGGCCAGGAAGCCCTGGACCGCCTGGGCTCGGGGCTGGAGGTGGACCTGGTGATCCTGGACCAGAACATGCCCGGGCTGAACGGCGCCCAGACTCTGGCCCGCCTGCTGGAACTCCGCCCGGACCAGAAGGTGCTCATGGCCACCGGCTACAGTGACGATTCCCTGGGGCCCTTGCTGGCCGGCCGCCCCCGCGTGTCCAGCCTGCAGAAGCCTTTCAGCCTCCAGGAGATCCGGGCCAAGCTGGAAGCGATCAGCTGACCGCCGTCTCCCAGGAGGCTCCCATGAGATTCAATCGGATTGCCTCGATCCTGTTCGGCGTGGTGATCGGCATTCCGTTCGTCTACGGGGCCCTGATCCTGTGGGTCAACTGGCCCATCCGGGACTTCACCATGGGCCGCAGCGGACTGTTCGGCGAAAGCTTCGGCTTCATCAACACCATCTTCTCGGGCCTGGCCTTCGCCGGCCTGATCCTGACCATCTACCTGCAGCGGCATGAACTGGCCGAATCCCAGGAGACCTTCCGCAAGGAGCGGTTCGAGGATTTACATCTGCCTGGTGGCGCCCGCGAACGACAATCTGCGCAACCTGATCCACCGTTCGGAACTCTCCCGGCACCGCATCCTGGAAAGCACCATCAACCACCACCACCTGGCTTTCTACCAGCAGCTGCACGGAGTCACCCTGGAGCACAACCAGCCCATCCTGCTGATGCCCTGCGACAAGAACGACCTGCGCCGGATCCGCAAGCGCCTCACTATGGACGGCGCGCGGGGGCGCAACCGGGAGATGGAGGTGGAGGAGCCGGAGACGGAGGACACCTAGGATAGGCCCAGCGAACGGGTGGAACCATCGTGACCTGCCCGGGCGCTTGCGGGTCAGGTACCGGTCGTGCCCATGATGCTTCGGTAACTGCGGCCAAACGACTGAATCGCGGAGGACACCCATCCAATCCAGCTCGGTTATTTATTTGTTATAAACAAAAAACTTATAAAATTTTATCAAAGCCTTTCTCCGGGGAACTTGCTTATCCTTGTCCCTCTCAAACCCTGGAGCCCACCATGCGATCCTGGATCCGTCCCGCCTTCCCAGGCTCCATCCTCCTGGCCCTTGTCGCCTGCAGCAGCACCGGCGGCGGGACCGCGCCCAAGTATTCCCCCGAACCCGAGGCGTCTCTGCAGAACGCCTGGGAGGACGCCTCCCGCACCGCCCACACCCTCGTCCTGGACGGGTCGGCCATCCCCTACACCGCCACCGCCGGGCACCTCACCGCCATCGCCATGGACGGCAAGACGCCCGAAGCGGCCTTCTTCTATGTGGCCTACACCGCCGACGGCCAGGACCCGGCCCAGCGCCCGGTGACCTTCTTCTACAACGGCGGCCCCGGCTCGTCTTCCGTATGGCTGCACCTGGGCTCCTTCGGGCCCCGCCGCCTGGTCACCGGCGATCCGGCCACCACCGAGCCCACCCCCTTCCCGCTGGTGGACAACTCCGACTGCCTGCTGGACACCACCGACCTGGTGTACGTGGACGCGGTGGGCACCGGCCTGTCCGAGGCGGTGGCGCCCTACACCAACCGGGATTTCTGGGGCGTGGACCCGGACGCGGCGGTGTTCCGGGACTTCATCCGCACCTACCTGGCCGCCAACCGGCGCCAGGCCTCGCCGCTGTACCTGTTCGGGGAATCGTACGGCACGCCCCGCACCGCCGTGCTGGCCAACCTCCTCTGCGCCTCCGGCCAGCCTCCCGCCGGGGTGGTGCTGCAGTCTTCCATCCTGGACTACAACACCAACGGCGGCATGGGCAACGGCATCAGCTGCGCCGGGTTCGTGCCCGCCTACGCGGCCGTGGGCGCCTATTACCGCCTGGACATCCCCGAACCCGGGGACCTCACCGCCTTCCTGGGCCAGGTGCGCACCTTCACCACCTCCTCCTACACGCCCGCGGTGAACGGCTGGCTCACCGCCCAGACGCCTCCGGACCCCGCCCTGGTGAGCCAGCTGCAAGCGGACACCGGCATCGCCCCGAACCTGTGGACCCAGGACTTGAACCTGCAGCCCGGGGAGGTCCGGACCAGCCTGGTGCCCGGCGCCCTGATCGGGCGCTACGACGCAAGGGTCAGCGCCCCGACGGACAGTACCCTGGCCAGCGACGGAGACCCCTCGAGCACCTTCATCGCCCCCTCCTTCAGGACCGTCATCAGTCGGTACCTGCAGGATGAGCTGGGCTATCCGGACGTGGCCGGGTACCAAGTCTCCAGCGGGGCCGCCAACGATACCTGGGACTTCAGCCACGACAACAAGAACCTGCCCGACACCATCCCGGACCTGGCCGCGGCCATCCAGCAGAAGCCGGACCTGAAGATCCTCTCCCTCAACTGCTACCACGACCTGGCCACCCCCTTCTACCAGACCGAACTGGACCTGGCCCGCCTGGGAGCGCAGCCGAACCTGGGGGTCCGTTTCTACGCGGGCGGGCACATGGTGTACCTGGACGACACCTCCAGGCCCCTGGAGAAGGCGGACCTGGTGGCGTTCTACCAGGCCGCCTCCGGCTGGACCGGCGCCTGGACGCCCCCGGCCCTGCCGGCCACGCGCCGGACCCTGGCGCCCCTGGCCGCCCCGTCGCCCATGGCCCTGCCCGCCCCCGGGGGCCCCCTGGACGATCCCTACGTGCCACCGGAAAAGCGCCGCCCGTCGGCCGCCCCTCCCAGCACCGGCACCGCCCTGCGGGAACAGGTGCGCCGGAAGCTCGACGCCTTGCGCTTGGCTACACCTGGTCCAGTGCCTGCTCCAGGTCCGCGATGAGGTCCGCCAGGTCTTCGATGCCCACGGAGTAGCGCACCAGGCCGTCGGCCACCCCGCCTTCCCGGCGCGCTTCCGGGCCCATGCTGGCATGGGTCATGGAGGCGGGGTGGCAGATGAGGGTCTCCACACCGCCCAGGGATACGGCCAGGGCCGCCAGTTTCACCGCGTTCATGAGCCGGGCCCCCGCCTCCACCCCGCCCTTCACCCCGAAGGACAGCATGGCGCCGGGACCGGCCATCTGGCGCCGGACCAGGTCTGGACTGGGGGTGGCTGGGCAAGCCCAGGTAGCTCACCCACTCCACCTTGGGGTGCCGCTCCAGCCACCGGGCGATCTCCAGGGTGTTGGCCTGGGCCCGCTCCATGCGGATGGCCAGGGTCTTGAGGCCACGGCTCACCAGGGACGCCTGGTGGGGGTCCATGCAGCAGCCCATGATCACCACCATGGCCCGCAGCTGCTTGTGCAGCGCCTCGGTGCCGGCCACCAGGACGCCGCCCACCACGTCCGCATGGCCGTTGATGAACTTGGTGACCGAGTGCAGCACCACGTCCGCGCCCAGGTCCAAGGGCTTCTGCAGGTACGGGCTGGCGAAGGTGTTGTCCACCACCAGCAGGGCCCCGGCCGCGTGGGCGATCTCCGCCGCCGCCCGCAGGTCGGTCACCAGCATGGCCGGGTTGGATGGGGATTCCACGTAGACCAGCCTGGTGGTGGGACGGATGGCCCGTTTCAGGGCCTCCAGGTCGGTGGTGTCCACGAAGGTGGACTGCACTCCGAACCGGCCCATGTGCTTTTCCATGAGCACCCGGGAGGGCCCGTACACCGACGCGGTGCTGACCATGTGCTCCCCCTGGCCGAGCAGGGCCATGTAGACCGTGGAGACCGCGCCCATGCCCGAAGCGGTGGCGGTGGCGCCGAAGCCGTTCTCCAGCTGGGCCACGTTCTGTTCCAGGGCGCTGGTGGTGGGGTTGCCGATGCGGCTGTAGATGAACCCCTCCTCCTTGCCCGCGAAACGATCGGCCCCCTGCCGGGCGTTCCGGAAGGCGAAGGTGGAAGTCTGATAAACGGGGGTGGTCACGCTCCCCAGCGGGTCATCCGGGATGCCGGCGTGCACCAGCTTGGTGTTGAAGCCCATTCTACGGGTGTCCATGGCGTTCCCCCGGCCTGGCCGATCCTAAGCTACAGTTTGAACCTTGAGTTACAGGGTTGTCGCACCCGTGTGGGACAATCCTGGAAGGCTTTGTTCCATCTTCCAACCATTCTCCGTGACGGGCCGCCTATGTTCAACCACATCCTCGAGACCGTGCGGGGCCAGGCCAGCATCCTGGGGTTCCCGTTCCGGCGCCGCCAGCTGATGGACCTGGTGGTGATCCTGTCCGGACTGGCCATCCTGTTCGGGCTGGTCACGCTGGGCCGGCAGTGGACCGGCCACCACCGCCCGGTGGTGGAGATCGACCTGAGCCCCTGGGCCCTGCCCAGGTACACCTTCTTCTCCATGATGCGCGGCCTGGCCGCGTACGTGATCTCGCTCGCCTTCACCCTGGTGTACGCCTTCTGGGCCGCCAAGGACAAGCGGGCCGAGAAGCTCCTCATCCCGATCCTGGACATCCTGCAGAGCATCCCGGTCCTGGGGTTCATGCCGGGCGTGGTGCTGGCCCTGGTCGGGCTGTTCCCCCACAGCAACCTGGGGCTGGAACTGGCGGCGGTGATCATGATCTTCACCGGGCAGGCCTGGAACATGACCTTCAGCCTCTACCACTCGTTCAAGTCGGTGCCCCAGGAATTCCATGAAGCCGGCACACAATCTACGGTTTCAACTGGTGGGAGCGGCTGAAGTGGATCGAGTTGCCGTTCGGCACCACCGGCCTGGTCTGGAACAGCATGATGAGCATGGCCGGGGGCTGGTTCTTCCTCATGATCACCGAGGCGTTCCAGCTGGGCGACCAGGATTTCCGCCTGCCCGGGCTGGGCTGGTACATGAGCGTGGCGGTGGAGAAGGGCAATGCCCCCGCCATGATCTCCGCCGTGGTGGCCATGATCATCATGATCGTGTTCCTGGACCAGGTGCTCTGGC